>NZ_BPRB01000337.1 GCF_022179685.1 Methylobacterium trifolii | reverse complement strand
GAGCGGGTCTTGGGCAGGCGCTGCACGGTGAGTGCCAGCTTGAAGGCGGCCACGGGGCCGATCTCGTCGCGCACCTTGGCGACCAGCTCCCGCTCGATCTCGGCGGGCGCCCGCTCCACCTGCGCCTTCAGCACCACGAAGCCGCAGGGCACCTCGCCCTTGAGGGCGTCGCGGATGCCGATGACGGCGCATTCGGCCACGTCCGGGTGGGCGGAGAGCACCGCCTCCATGCCCCCCGTCGAGAGCCGGTGGCCGGCCACGTTGATGATGTCGTCGGTGCGCCCGAGCACCGTGACGTAGCCGTTGCCGTCCAGGGTACCCGCATCCGAGGTGTCGTAATAGCCGGGGAAGGTGGTGAGGTAGCTCGCGCGCATGCGCGCGTCCGAGCCCCACAGGGTCGGCAGGCATCCGGGCGGCAGGGGCAGGCGGATCGCGATGGTGCCCATCGTGTCGGCCGGCACCGGCCTGCCGCCCTCGTCGAGGACCTGCACGTCGTAGCCCGGCATCGGCACGCAGGCGCTGCCGTGCTTGACCGGCAATTGCCCGACGCCCACCGGGTTGCCGGCGATGGGCCAGCCCGTCTCGGTCTGCCACCAATGGTCGATCACCGGCCGGTCGAGCACCCGCTCGGCCCAGGCGACGGAATCCGGGTCGGCCCGCTCGCCGGCCAGGAACAGGGTGCGGAAGCGCGCGAGGTCGTGGCCGGAGACGCGGGCGCCCTTCGGGTCCTCCTTCTTGATCGCCCGCAGCGCGGTCGGCGCCGTGAACAGGCAGACGACGCCGTACTCGGCGACCACGCGCCAGAAGGCGCCGGCGTCCGGCGTGCCCACCGGCTTGCCCTCGTAGAGCACCGTGGTGCAGCCGTGCAGCAGCGGCGCGTAGACGATGTAGGAATGCCCGACCACCCAGCCGATGTCGGAGGCGCAGAAATAGGTCTCGCCCGGCGCCACGCCGTAGAGGTTGGTCATCGACCAGGCCAGCGCCACGAGGTAGCCGCCGGTGTCGCGCACCACGCCCTTGGGCTTCCCCGTCGTGCCCGAGGTGTAGAGGATGTAGAGCGGGTCGGTGGCGGCCACCGGCACGCAGGGCACCGTCCGGCCCGCGGCCTCGGCTGCTGCCACCGCCTCGGCCCAGTCGCGGTCCCGGCCTTCCACGAGGCTCGCGGCGCATTGCGGGCGCTGGAGGATCAGGCAGGCGTCGGGCTTGTGGCGCGAGGCCTGGATCGCGGCGTCGAGCAGGGGCTTGTAGGCGACGACGCGGTTGGGCTCGATGCCGCAGGAGGCGGCCAGCACCACCTTCGGGCCTGCGTCCTCGATCCGCACCGCGAGTTCGTTGGCCGCAAAGCCGCCGAACACCACGGAATGGACGGCGCCGAGCCGGGCGCAGGCCAGCATGCCGATCAATGCCTCGGGCACCATCGGCATGTAGAGGATCACCCGGTCGCCCTTGGCGACGCCGAGGTCGGCCAGCACGCCGGCCAGGCTCGCCACCGCGTCGCGCAGCTCTCCGTAGGTGAGGCTGCGCTTCTCGCCGGCCACGGGGGAATCGTAGCGGATCGCGACCTGCTCCCGCCGGCCGCCCTCGGCGTGGCGGTCGACGGCGTTGTGGCAGGCGTTGAGCCGGGCGTCGGGGAACCAGCGGCCGTAGATCCCGGCCTCGCCGTCGAAGGCGCGGGTGGGCGCTTCCGCCCAGTCGATCGCCCGGGCGGCAGCCATCCAGAAGCGCTCCGGATCGCGGAGGGAGGCCGCGTGGACCTCGCCGTAGCGTCCGGGCAAGGGGGCAGGCGAGGGGTGTTGCGAGGCCATGGCGTACCTTTCCGCGCTCCGTCCCTCGGCCTGCGCCGGAGCGGTTCACGGCCAGCCTTAGCAGAGGCCGCCCCGGCCCGTCGCGGGGGCGCTGAAACGAAAACCGCCGCCCCGTTCGGCACGGGGCGGCGGCGGATGGGGGTTCAGGGTCGAATCGGACGAAAGGCCCGCTCAGTGCACCGTGTCGGCGCTGGCCTGGAGCCGGTTGATCTCGTCCTTGAGATGGAGTTTCCGTCGCTTCAGCTCGGCAATGTGGAGGTCACTCTCCGAAGGCTTGTGGATCGCTTCGTGAATCTCACGCTCGAGGGCTTCGTGCTTTCGGGTGAGCTGGCTCAGATGCGTCTGCAGCGACATGAGTCGTATCTCCTGTCATCGTTTCGACGCGGTGAAACTGCCACAGGATGAGCCGGCTGTCGAAGCCAATCCGGTGGGTATGCCTCACGAAAGCTTGCCGCGAAGCGAGCACTGACGCATGCTCCCCGGCGAACGCGGTGCGGGTCCGAAGGCGACGATGACGCTTGAGTTGGTGGAGAACGCGCAGTCCGATCTCGCTGCGGAGCTGAACCGCCTCAAGCAGGAGCACCGCGACCTCGACAGCGCCATCGACGCGCTGGAGCGCAACGTCGTGGCCGACCAGCTGCAGGTCCAGCGCCTCAAGAAGCGCAAGCTGACCCTGCGCGACCGGATCGCCTACGTCGAGGACCAGATCACCCCCGACATCATCGCCTGAGCCGTCGTTTGACGCCGCCCTGGCGGTGTCCGGGCGCGAAGAGCGCCCCGCGCAGCGGGTTTTCCGGTCTCGGACAACACAGGGCGAAGCGAAAGCCTCAGCCCGCGGAGGCGGGCGCCGGCGACTGAGGCCGATGGAAAACGCGTGCAAGCGCCCTGGAGCGATTGCACTGGATCGACCACGCGCTCGCCTTGCGGGGGGCGTGGCGCCCCTGTAATCGGCGAGACCGGCCTGCGGGCCACCCCGAGAGGGATCGGTTCGATGTCGATGGCGCCCCGGGTCGCGGTCATCATGGGGTCCCAGTCCGACTGGGCGACGATGCGGCACGCCGCCGAGACCCTGGACGCCCTCGGCGTCGCCTACGATCCCCGCATCGTCTCGGCCCACCGCACCCCGGACCGGCTGGTGGCCTTCGCCAAGGGCGCGCGCGAGGCGGGCCTGCAGGTCGTGATCGCGGGCGCGGGCGGGGCCGCCCACCTGCCGGGCATGGTCGCGTCGATGACCAGCCTGCCCGTCCTCGGCGTGCCCGTGGAATCCAAGGCGCTCTCGGGTCAGGACAGCCTGCTCTCGATCGTGCAGATGCCCGCCGGCATCCCGGTCGGCACGCTCGCGATCGGCCGGGCCGGCGCGATCAACGCCGCGCTCCTCGCGGCCGCGATCCTGGCGCTTCATGATCCCGACCTCGCCGGCCGCCTCGACGCGTGGCGCGCCCGGCAGACCGCAGCCGTGGCCGAACGGCCGGAGACCGACGCACCGTGACCCGCAAGACCATCGAGCCCGGCTGCACCCTCGGCATCGTGGGCGGCGGCCAGCTCGGACGCATGATCGCCCTGGCAGCCGCCAATTACGGCCTCAAGGTCCACGTCTACGCCCCCGATGCCGACAGCCCGGCTTTCGACGCGGCCGCGGTCGTCACCTGCGCGCCCTACGACGACGCGCAGGCGCTTACCGCCTTCGCCGACAGCGTCGACGTGGTCACCTACGAGTTCGAGAACATCCCGCGCGCCACCGCCGACCTGCTGGCCCGGCACGCCCCCCTGCATCCGAGCGCGTCCGCCCTCGCGACCACGCAGGACCGGCTGTCCGAGAAGGAATTCATCAACGGCCTGGGCATCCCCACGGCGCCGTTCCGGGCCGTCGACACCCCCGACGACCTCGCCCGCGCCCTCGACGCCATCGGCCTGCCGGCCGTGCTCAAGACCCGGCGCTTCGGCTACGACGGCAAGGGCCAGCGCATCCTGCGCACCCAGGGGGAATCCGACCGCAATGCGATCTTCGCCGAGTTCGGCGGCGCGCCGCTGATCCTCGAAGGCTTCGTGCCGTTCGAGCGCGAGGTCTCCGTGGTCGCCGCCCGCGCCGAGGACGGGAGCTTCTCCGCCTTCGACCTGTGCGAGAACGAGCACCGCGACCACATCCTCGCCCTGACCCGCGTGCCGGCCCCGGGCCTGAAGCCTGAGACCGCTGAGGCGGCCATCGCCATCGCCCGGCGCATCGCCGACGCCCTCGACTATGTCGGCGTCCTGGCCGTCGAGATGTTCCTGGTGCGCGAGGCCGACGGCGCGGAGCGTCTGGTAGTCAACGAGATCGCGCCGCGGGTGCACAATTCCGGGCACTGGACCATCGAGGGGGCGCTGACCTCGCAATTCGCCCAGCACGTGCGCGCGGTCTGCGGCTGGCCGCTGGGCGAGGGCGCCCGCGTCGGCGGCCTGCGGGTCGAGATGCGCAACCTCATCGGGGACGAGGCGGAGGGCTGGCGGGCGCTGCTGGCCGAGCCCGGCGCCCACCTGCACCTCTATGGCAAGGGCGAGGCCCGGCCCGGCCGCAAGATGGGGCACGTCACCCGCCTGATGCCCTGACCGAGTCGGGCCCGGCGTTAGACCCGGCCGGCCCGAAACCGCGTCCCCGAGAGCACACCGGAGGCCCGCCGGGCCTCTTCGGGCGGCCGATGCCGTGCCCGCGGGCCGGGGGCCATACCTTCGCCACATCCGATCGCTTCCACGATGATCGTCGCCCGTCCTTAAGCGGGCGTTCACCGCGATGCGCGAACGTCCCCCCAGCCGTCGGACTGCCGAACGGGGCCGGACGTGGACCGGAGCGGTGTCCGGCCGGGTCGGCCGGGCGGGTCGATGACAGGGATCGGGCCTGCGCGGACGCCGCGCAGCGCGCCGAGGAGAACGGGGCGATGACTTCAGTGAGCTTGCGGGCACCGCGGACGGTTCTGTTCGGAGCCCTGGCGCTGGCGAGCGTGGCGCTGGGCGGTTGCGAGACCGTGGGGAGTGCTGCCGGCCCGCGGCAATACGCGGTGCTGGAGGCCGACACCACGGGCGCCACCAACGTCAACATCGCCTCGCTCACCGAAGTCGTGCAGCGCAACCCCAACGATGCGGCTGCCTACAACACCCGCGGCGCGGCCTACGCCCGCGCGGGCCAGTTCAACGAGGCGGTCGGCGACTTCACCAAGGCGCTCCAGATCGACCCGAACTCGGGCTCGGCCTACAACAACCGCGCGCTCGCCTACCGCCAGACCGGGCGCAACGACGCGGCGCTTCAAGATTTCAGCAAGGCCATCACGGCCGACCCGAACTACGGCCCCGCCTATATCGGCCGCGCCAACGTGCTGCGGGCGCAGGGCGACCTCGACCGGGCGCTCTCGGACCTCACCATGGCGATCCGCCTGATGCCGGAATCCGCCGAGGCGTACCACGCCCGCGGCCTCGTCAAGCAGAAGCAGGGCCAGGAAGCCCAGGCGATCGCCGACTTCGACGCCGCCATCGACCGCAACCCCTTCGTCAGCGCGCCCTACGCCGCCCGCGGCCAGAGCCTGATCGCCACGAACCAGTACGACAAGGCGATCGAGGACTACAACGCGGCCCTCAACGTCAACAACAAGGACGCGACCTCCTGGGCCTATCGCGGCCTGGCCTACGAGAAGTCGAACCGGCGCAAGGAGGCGATGGAGAACTACCAGCGCGCCTCCGTGATCGACCCCAACAACCCGATCGCCCGCCAGGGCCTCGGCCGGGTCCAGGGCGGCGTGGGTTCGCTGTTCAACTGACATAGCTGCGGGACCCGAATGGGTCTTCCCTTGTAACTTGCCCT
>NZ_BPRB01000336.1 GCF_022179685.1 Methylobacterium trifolii | reverse complement strand
TCGCCCGCATCGAGGCCGGCTAGGGCTGCCGCGACGAGGTCCCTCGCCTCCATGATCATTTCGGAAGGAATCTGCCCGATATCCGCGCCCGTCCGGTCAAAGAAGTTGGTTCGGGTGACGCCGGGCAGCACCGCCTGGAACCGCACGCCCTTGCCGGCGAGTTCAGCTCCGAGCCCCTGCGTCAGTGCCAGGACGAAGGCCTTGCTCGCCGCATAGGGGGCGTTGAAGCGCTCTGGGACGATGGCGACCGCGGAGGAGACATTGATCACTGTGCCCGCTCCCCTCTCGCCGAAAGCCTTCGCCGCCGCGAGGGACAGGGTCTGCAGCGCCCTGACGTTGAGGTCGAGCAGCCCGTCATAGAGGCTGGCGGGGCTGTCTAGGGCGGGGCCGAGCGGCCCGAGGCCGGCGCAGTTCACCAGGACGCTTAGGGCGACATCCGTGACGACGCGGTCCCGGACCGAGGCAAGATCCTCCGGTTGGGTCAGGTCGGCCGACATGACCTCCACAGTCACGCCGGCCTCTCGGCCGAGACGCTCCGCCGCCGCTCGCAGCCGGGCCTTGTCGCGAGCAACGAGGATAAGGTCATGGCCTCGGGCAGCCAACTGGTCGGCGTAAGCCGCGCCGATTCCCGAGGACGCGCCCGTCACGAGCGCCGTCCCAATGTGTTGGGTCATCAAGGTATCCTTATCAGACGCTGGAGAGCTTGGTGTTGGCGACCGGCAGCGCGCGGACGCGCTGGCCGGTGAGCGCCGCGATGGCGTTGAGGACGGCAGGCGGCACGCCCGGCAGACCCGGCTCGCCGACCCCGCCCATCGGCGCGCCGCTTTCGACGATGCTGACGTGGACCTTCGGCATGTGCTCGCGGCGCAGGACTGGATAGGTGTCGTAGTTCTGCGATTGCCGCACGCCGTCCCGGTAGACGATCTGCTCGAACAGAACCGAAGACAGGCCAAGCGCCGCCGCGGATTCTACCTGCGCCTTGACGATGGCCGGGTTGACGATGCTGCCGGGATCGAACGCGATCCAGAGGTTGTGGACGCGGGCTTCCCCGCCCTCCACCGAGACTTCCGCGATGGTTGCCGTCTCAGATCCGAAGGGCGAGGCCATGGCGAGGCCGCGAGCGCGCATCCCACCCTCGCCACGATAGGGGCCGCGCTGCCAGCCGCCTGACATCTCGGCCACCGTCGAAAGCAGCGTCCGATGCCGAACATTACCCTGGAGGAGCGCCATGCGCAGCGCGAACGGATCCTGCCCGCCGGCCTGGGCGACCTCGTCGAGGAAGCTCTCGTAGAACGCGTCGTTCATCGAGTGCCCGACCGAGCGCCAGAAGGCGATGTTCACCGGATGCGCGACCTTCGTGAAGGTCATGCGCCGGTTGGGCACGGCGTAGGGCTTCTCGACGATGCCCTCGACCGCTGAAGGATCGACGGGAGTCTGCATCATCATGCTGAAGTAGCGGCCGATCGGACCTTCCCCCACCGTCCGCACTTCAAGCGCCGTCGGCTGCCCCGCCGGATCGAGGGCCGCGCGGAAGCGGCTGAAGCTCAAGGGGCGCACGGCGTCGCGGGCGAACTCCTCCTCCCGCGACCACAGCACCTTCACGGGGCGCCCAGTGGCCTTGGCGAGCAGGATCGCTTGCGGGAACGGATTGCTGGCGTCGTAGAAGAAATGCCGGCCGAAGAAGCCGCCAAGCATCGGCGAGTGGATGCGAACCTGTGCAGGCTGCAGTCCGGCAACCTTCGCTGACACGGTCTGGAATACCTCCGGCATCTGGTTCGGGAGCCAGACGTCGAGGGTCCCGTCGCCGTCAAAGCGTGCAATGGCAGAGGGCGGCTCCAACTGGGCATGTGCGAGATAGGGCGCCTCGTAATCGGCCTCCACCACCTTGGTGGCCTTGGCGAAGGCGGCAGCAACGTCGCCCTTCTCTTCGGCCACTTGGCCCGGATCGGCGGACGCCTTGAGAGCCGCGAGCATGATCTCGGACGAGAAGTCGGCCGCGACGGTATCGAGGCCGCTCGCCTTCGGCGCCGTCCACTCGACCTTCAGCGCCTCGACAGCCTTGCGCGCCCGCCACCAGCTGTTGGCGGCAACCGCCACCGCGCCCGGCAGGCGGTGGACTGAGTGCACGCCTGGCATGGCCCTAACCTCCGCCTCGTTGGCGAGGCCCTTTGGTTCCGTGCCAAGGCGCGGCGCGTGCTGCACGGCGGCGTAGAGCATGCCCTCGACCTTCTGATCGATGGCGTAGACGGCGCGGCCCGTGGACTTGTCCCGCACGTCGAGGCGGGGCACCGGCTGGCGGATGTAGCGGAACGTCGCCGGGTCGCGCAGGGGCACGGACTCGTTCGGCTTGAGCTTCAGGGCGTCGGCTGCGAGATCACCGTAGGACAGCGAGCGGTTCGAGGCCGCGTGCATCACCACCCCGTCGCGGGTGGTAAGTTCGCCGTCCTGCACCTTGAGTTTGGCCGCCGCAGCCCGGATCATTAGGTCACGAGCGGTGGCGCCGAGGCGGCGCATGGTCTCGTAGCTTGACCGGGTCGAGAAGCTGCCGCCGGTCATGCGGATGCCGTTCACGACGGCGTAGTCCGGGCCGGGCGGAGCGCATTCCACAACGAAGCGGGAGGGCGGCACGTCGAGTTCCTCGCCAACGATCTGCGCCATGCCCGTCGCGATGCCTTGGCCGCCCTCTACGAAGGGGCTGAGCAGCCTGATGGTACCGTCCGGGTGGATTTCCAGGAAGGCGGCCACCCGCGTCCCTGGCTTAGGCGCCAGGGCACCGGCACCCTCGGCAGGACCTTGGGCCTCGGCCCGAGCTAAGCGCGCTGGCAGGAGGGCGCTAAGGACGAGGGCGCCACTGGCACCCGCGAGAAAGCGGCGGCGAGATGAGGCTGCAGGGCGAAGAAGCGGGATCATGGCTTGCTCCTTAGGCAGCAGCCTGCCGCACGGCGGCAGCGATGGCGTTGTAGGTTCCGCACCGGCAAAGGTTCGTCATCGCGTCGGCGATGTCGCCTTCGGTCGGGTGCGGCGTCTGCTTCAGCAGGGCAGTGGCGGCCATGACCTGACCGGACTGGCAATAGCCGCATTGCGGCACCTGCAATGCGACCCAAGCCTCGACAACCTTCCGGCCGACCTCGTCCTGCTCGATCGCCTCGATGGTGGTAACGGTCTGGTTGCCGACGCTCTCTAGCGGCACTTGGCATGACCGCGTCGCCTGACCGTCGAGATGCACGGTACAGGCCCCGCACTGAGCAATCCCGCAGCCGTATTTCGTGCCATTCAGGCCGAGCGTGTCGCGCAGGACGAAGAGCAACGGAGTATCGGGCTCGGCGTCGACTGCGTATTGGCGACCGTTGATCGTCAGGCTGACCATCGCAACGAATCCCTGAGAGTAAGTAGGCCCCACGGCCATGCTTACGCAGAGGTCTCCGCAACCACTACGTCATAATTGCCTCGTTTTCGGACATGCGGAGCGGTCAGACGACTGCGAGCGGTCCAGCCGCCCGACGGATTGCCCGTGGGACTTCTCCCTGAACGCGCAGGAACGCCCGGCGCATCCGCTCGCGGTTGGCGAAGCCGGCAGCGTCGGCGATCTCCTCAATGGGCAGGCGGCTTTGCTCCAGCATGTGCTTGGCGGCCTCGACGCGCATCACCTCGACCGCCTTGGCCGGCGAGACCCCGGTTTCGGCTCGGAAAGCCCGTGCAAACTGACGTGGACTGAGGCAGGCGACCGCCGCGAGATCCTCTGTGATCAACACACGCTGCAGGTTCTGCCGCGCATAGGCGAGAACGCTTTGTATCCGGTCGCTCGGCGCGTCAAAGTCGAGTAGGGCCGAGTGCTGGGCCTGGCCCCCGGCCCGGCGGCGCTCCATAACGAGGCCTCGTGCCACAGTACGGGCGACTTGCCGGCCGTGGTCGCGCTCAACCATGCCGACAGCGAGATCGATGCCCGCCGCCATGCCGGCGGACGTCCAGATATTGCCGTCCGCGACATAGATCTTATCGATGTCGAGATGGCAGTCGGGATGGCGCGCGCGGAATTGAGGCGCATAGCGCCAGTGCGTCGTAGCGCGCCGCCCGCTTAACAAGCCGGCATCGGCCAGGGCAAACGCACCGAGGCAGAGGCCGGCCAAGCGGCGCGTGGAGCGAGCTGCCTCTTGTAGATAAACGAAGAGAACCGAACTCGGCTCGGGAAGGCTGATCCCCGCGGCGACGATAATTGTGTCGAAGGCGGACGGATCGCTCAGCCGCTCGGTCTCGACGGCGGGGCCGCACCCCGAGCGAAGCAGGCCACCGGCCTCCGACAGGACACGGATGTCATAGGTCGTGTCAGTTACGTATCTGTTGGCGACAGCAAAGGGCGAGGTGGTAGCCAAGCCCATGAAATCGAAGTCTGGGCAAAGCACGAGGCCAATGCGGCGGACGTCAGCCATCGCGGCCCCCCCTTACCCTCTGACCGGGCCTGAGTTCCACATCAGGCCGCTAATGAACCAGTACCAGCGGAACGGCCGAAAACGAGGCATATTCGTCCGAGACTAACTTCGCCAGATGCACGCCAACCATTGGCTGAACGACCGCTTCCAGGTGCGTCGGGAACTGCCTCAAGCGGCGAGGTTGGGTCAGATGCGGAACGTCCGCTTCCTGGCGGGCGTCCAACTTCCGCTATTGGCGCAAAGCGGCGATGTTGAATGGCGTGGTTGGGTGGATTTCTGCCAGTCCGGTTTCGGGCTTTGATATTGGAACAGCGGACGTTGCCTCCGCAAGGGGCGCTTGGCATCCCTGCGCCTTCAACGGACTGGACCTGTGGAAGCGCGCCAAGAGCGAGGCCACCCAGAAGCTCGTGCGCGAACGCGACGAAGCCACGGCCCTGCGCAGGGAGGAAGCTCAGGACCGCGAGCACCTGCTCGGCATCATCGAGACGCTTCAGGCCGAGAACGCCGCCCTCAAGACCAAAGGCGTCACCGCCGACCAAAACGGCGAACGCCTCCAGAACCGGCTGGTGAAGTTCGAGAACCAACCCGAACGCTTCCGGGCCGAGGAGTTTTGGGACCGTGTCATGCATGAGGTCCAAGACATCATCCCGGACGGGAGCGCCATGACCCCGGCGGAGATCCTTCCCGAAATCCGGACTTGGACTGTACGTGGCGCCGTTCTGCACAAGGAGTCGCTAACCCTTGGCGTGCTCAAAAAGAAGACGAACCTGCGCGTCACGCACGGCAGATACTTCGCGCTACCACAGGAATGCCGCTACAGCCGCAAGGCGGGATGACCCCACGAACAACGTCCGTCATGGGGCCATCGCATCACCGGGTCGAAGCTCGGTCCGGCCTCGTCGATTTCCAGGCATCTCGTGATCGTACGCGCTCGCGAGCGAAAGGGGAGAAACGGCTTCGGCGTGTGCCGTCCCGGGATGCGAGTGCGGACTGCTCGCCCTGGTTCGGCACCTGGCTCGCGAAGGCCCGGCACCCGGCCTGACACACATCGGTGACCAGCCACGCAAAAGACCATGAACCTTTCCGGCGGTGACGCCGAGCGATGGCCGCTCTGTCAGGACCTGAAGCTATGTCGAACCTCCCCGCCTCGGCGCCGCTGTCCTGCGAACCGTCGGGGGCACGGAAATTGATCACTTCGTCCAGCGGCGGTCGAAGCGATGTTGGAGGTGTCAGAGGACCCGGCGACGGCCGAATAGGGCATAGTAGAGCCAGAGCACGATGACGGCGCCGACGACAGCTACGAGCAGGCTGTAGAGGTTGACGCCGGATACGCCCGGCTGGCCGAACTGGTTGAACAGAAAGCCACCGACAACCGCGCCGACAATCCCGAGCAGGATGTCGACGATCAGACCCTGACCACTGTTGTTGACGATCTTGCTGCCGATGAAACCGGCGATCAAGCCGAGTACGATCCAGGCGAGTATGGACATGTGTGGTCTCCGGGCAGGGGCGGCGGTTCGGTTGCGAAGCCGCGCGATAGGACTGGGATTCTGATTAGGTCGGGAACGAGCTCGGCGGCAACGATGGCGCGGCGCCGGTCTGTAGCGGCTGGATCGAGGGACGTTTCAGACACGCGACAAGTGTTTCGGGCTGGAGATGTTCCGCCGATGTCGATGAACCCATATCGAAGTTTCCCGTCGTCGATTTCGTCCAGGGTTAGGGATTCTCGCGATGTCGGGTCGATGATCGACCATGGACGACGACGCGTCCTGCGTTCCGTTGCAGACGACCGGCCGCCTCGGGACTGCGCCCCGTATTCCCAAGTGGGGCTTCCGGAGAAGCTCAAATCCGTGGGCGCCCTCCTCGGAAGCACTTGGCCGTAGCCGGATGCGAGCACGGCCGGCAGGTCCTGAAATCGGCCTGGTAATGGCTTGGCCGGAAAGGGGCGCCCGGTACGAACCGGACGCCCCCGTCTAGGGTGACGTCAACTCACCAGCGGTGATGCCAGCCAACGTGGCGGTAGCCGCCGTGCCAACCCCACGGACGGTGGTATTCGACATGGCGGTAGCCGCCCCAACGGTGCCAGCGAGGGCCGTACCAGCCGACCCGGTGATATCCATAGACGACCGGCCGTACCACGATGGGGCGATAGACGACGTTCGTACGGCAGTACCCGTAGTATCCGCGGTGCCCACCCGGTCCGCACCCGTCGCGGGCTTCGGCGGCGCGTAATTACCCACCCCCTTG
>NZ_BPRB01000335.1 GCF_022179685.1 Methylobacterium trifolii | reverse complement strand
ATCATCTGACGACGGACACGCGCCTACAACCGCCGTTTCCTGCAGATGTGCTCGCACTACCTCGTCGATCCGGTCGCCTGCACGCCGGCCTCGGGCTGGGAGAAGGGGCAGGTCGAGAACCAGGTCGGGCTGGTGCGCGAGCGCTTCTTCACCCCGCGCGTCCGGGTGAAGAGCTACGAGGAGCTGAACGCGCTCCTGCTCGATGGGGTGATCGCCTACGCCAAGGCGCATCCTCATCCCGAGGAGCGCGAACACACCGTCTGGGAGCGGTTCGAGGCCGAGCGGGAAGCCCTCGTTCCCTACGCCGGTCGCTTCGACGGATTCCACGCCATCACCGCTTCGGTGTCCACGACCTGCCTCGTGCGCTTCGACAACAATCGCTACTCGGTCGCCGCCTCGGCCATCGGTCGGCCGGTCGAGGTGCGGGCCTACGCCGGGCGCGTCGAGATCCGGCAGGACGGGCGCATCGTCGCCGAGCACGAGCGCGCCTTCGGCCGGGATCAGACCGTGTTCGATCCCTGGCACTACGTCCCCGTGCTGGCCCGCAAACCCGGCGCGCTCCGGAACGGCGCACCGTTCAAGGACTGGGTGCTGCCCGCCGCCCTCGACCGGGTCCGACGCAAGCTCGCCGGCAGTGCCGGGGGTGACCGGCAGATGGTGGAGATCCTCACCGCCGTGCTCGCCGACGGGTTGCCGGCCGTCGAGGCGGCCTGTGCCGAGGCCCTGCGCGAGGGCGTCCACTCGGCCGACGTCGTCCTCAACATCCTCGCCCGGCAGCGCGAGCCGACCACGCCCGTCACCATCCTGACGCCCGAGAGCCTGCGGCTGCGCCACGAGCCGGTCGCCGATTGCGCCCGCTACGACAGCCTGAGGAGAGCCCTATGATGGAACGCCAGCACATCCTCGCCACCATGGGCGAGCTCAAGCTCTTCGGGATGAAGGCCGCCTACGACGAGATCATCAAGATCGCGGTCAAGCGCACCCACGAGCCGCAGCAGATCGTCGGCGACCTGCTCCAGGCCGAGATCTCCGAGAAGCAGGCACGCTCGATCCGCTACCAGATGACGATCGCCAAGCTGCCCCTGGCCAAGGACATCGCCGAGTTCGCCTTCGACGGCACTCCGATCAACGAGGGGCTGGTGCGTGATCTCGCCGGCGGCGAGTTCCTGGCGCATCAGCGCAACGTCGTGCTCGTGGGCGGCACCGGCACCGGCAAGACCCACCTCGCCATCGCCATCGCGCGGGCCTGCATCCGAGACGGCGCACGGGGCCGCTTCTACAACGTGGTCGATCTCGTCAACCGGCTCGAAGCCGAGGCGCGCGCCGGCCGGCAGGGGCGCATCGCCGACCATCTCGCCCGGCTCGATCTCGTGGTGCTCGACGAACTCGGCTACCTGCCCTTCGCGCAGTCGGGCGGCCAGCTCCTGTTCCACCTGATCAGCAAGCTCTACGAGACCACCTCGATCGTGGTCACCACCAACCTCGCCTTCGGGGAATGGCCGAGCGTGTTCGCCGGCGATGCCAAAATGACCACGGCGCTGCTCGACCGGCTCACCCACCATTGCGAGATCGTCGAGACCGGCAACGAAAGTTGGCGCTTCAAGAACCGCGCCTGAGGCCGGCGCACACGTCCCGCCTGCTGGACCCCTGATCAGCCCGGCTGCGCCACCCCGACCCGCTTCGCCGGGCTGATCAGGGGCGTCCCGCCATACCCATCCAGGGGGTCAAAGTTCGACGCCGATCCAGGGTCAATGTTCAACGCTGTTTGACAGCATCGCTTTGCAAGAGCGGAGACGCCTTGTAGGTCGCTGTCGTTCAGGCCTACGCCTCCGGCTGTATCCCCTTTTCACGCCGGAAGGCACCGAGGAAGCGAGACAGGCTGGTGACGGCACCATTCCCCTCTGGCGCCGACTTGGCGGCCTCCGGAGCTGCTTGATCATCGTCACCGTCGGCGAACTCGTGTAGCACCTGCTCCATCAGCGGTGGCCAGGGGACCGCATGATCCTGCAGCAGCTGCGCGGCGCCTGCGAGCGCGGTGATCTGCTCCGGTAAGATCTGGCGCCCGGCGATCCGCGCGTTGAGAATGCGGTCGGAGAGCGCCGCGCCCAGGTCTGCGACCTGAGTCAGTTTTGCGGCCTGGGGGGCAGGATTCGTCTCACTCATAAGTTCGCCCTCGAAAATGCCTCTCGATAGCGAATATAGCAGTTACCCATGAGTAATCAGTGAAGAGCTGGCTCATCAGCGAACGAACGGATGCCGTTCTCCGCAACGGCAAGCTCAAACGCCTCATAGGCATCCTGGTCATCGGCGAAGGTCGTATCCCATACGGTATGTCCCCCCTCGTGATCGACGACCTCCAACGTCCACTCGTCGTCAGTGCCTGCGAACCGGCAGATGTGAACCTCGACCGTCACACCATCGAGGGTGATCCGACCTGATAGCGGGGAGTGTTCAAGCTCGCGCTCCGCGACGCTGGCCATCACTGCTACCTCGACATGCTCCGGAAGACGCATTCGCTCCCCGTGTCCTCAAAACCACCGGGACAGGTCCGGACGCAAGCACCCGCTGCCAACTTGTAGCCGGGTGGGCACGCCGAAGCCTGTGCGAGAACTTTCCCTGGACTGAAGGCAAGCAGCGCTACCAAGACAGCGATCGACATCCTCACGTCAGATTGCCCCTCGCTTGAGCCTCGGCCAGCAAGCTGACCCTGCCCCCATCGACTGCCTCGCTGACGGCGCGGTAGGCCTCCTGATCCGTGGCAAAGCGCTCGGTCCACGCGATGCATCCGAAGCTTTGATAGACGATCTCCAGCCTCCAGGGATCCTGCGTGCCCGCGCGCCGATAAATCTCCACCTCGAACGTTACGCCGTTGCGAGTGAACCAGCCCGACAGGGGAGAGTGCTCGAAGTCGCAGTCCTCGTCGTCCACCGCCGCCTCCGCTGGTTCGCGCCTTCAGGGGATCCGAGACGGAGGGCGTAGCCCTGGCTCAAGGCTGCTGGTCAACACGCCGCCAGGTCCAGACCTACCAAGGGTGTCGTCGGATCAACAGCCCCGACACGCGGGCCGCGGATGTTTGAGTCCTACAAAGTCGATTTAGCGTAGTGCGTTAGCACCATATCGCTCTAGGTTCGCAAGTTGCCACGGTCTTTGCCCGCCTGGACGAATTGCATGCTGCGCCTCCACACCGCCGAAGACCTCGGCCAGGCCGGCTCACTCGCTTCGCAGCGCGGGATCGCCGCCTATGACCTTTCGCCCCTGGCACGAGGCGACGCTGCTATCGCCGACGGCATCGAGAAGATCGGCGGCGCCAGCCTCGGGCTCGGGCTGGGCATAATAAAGGAGCGGAAGGACGAGGAGGTCTACGGCAAGGCACGTGCGGACGTGGCCTTCATCCCGGACCACATCGATCTGCTCTCGAAGCAGCGGGACGCCCCGTACGGCCCGACCTACGAGGCGGAATCGCAGTGCCTGCTCAAGGAGGCCGCTGCCAACATCAAGGATGATCGCGCCCACGACCTCTGGATGATGGACAGAGCCGGCTCGCTCGCCAACGGCCTAGCGACGGTGAAGGGTCTTGCAGACAGGCAGGCGGGGGATCTCGAAGTGGCGGACATCCGCAGGGCCGAGGATGCCGGCGTCCACGCCGTGGCCCAGGCCACGAACGAGGCCGACCGCGAGGCGATGATCCGTTCCGTCGGCGCCCGCTGGGACGAAGCGGCCAGCAAGGGCTATGTCACGGCGGCCGAGCGCGCCGTCGCAGCCGTGGCCCCGCAGCACGCTGCCCGCAACGATGCCCTCGATTAAGCCGGCAGGGACTACCAGGTCGCCGGCGAGACGGACCGGCCCGCCGCTCCGACCTTCCCGAGGTCGCATATCGAACCTTCAGCGCTTCCCGAAGGTCAGTGTCATCGCGCGGTTCCGGGAAACCGCGACGCCTATGCCGGACAGGCACGTCAGCATTGACGAGGCGAGGCTGCGCCCGGTCCTCGTGCGCCACGACGTGGCCGGCCGGCACTTTGCCGAGAAGGAGCACTGGGGCATAGAGGGCCGGCCCGACCTCATGGCTCGCCGGATCGACGAGGAGCTTGTCCAGCGTGCCGCCCAGACCGAGGCGGACAGGATGCTGATGAGCCAGCCCGGCCGGATGGACGCCATCAGGCGGCGGCAGCGGTTCGAGCAGGAGCGGGCCGCGCGGCGGCGGGCGTAGGCTTGCGAGCGACGGAAGACTGTAAGTGGTCCGGCGGCGCCTCAATGTCTTTCGATGAATGCGCCCGGTCTTTGCTGATTCAAGATTTGCTTGCCAAGTTCGAACAACATGAGATCTAACAATGTCTTTACGATGGGTGAGTCGAGCTTTTCAGCTAGTGGACGCACGGCAATAAGAGCGTCCACTAGTTTCTCCTGAACCTCGGCAGTATTGTGTTCAGGCGAGCCCCCGGTGCGCCGAGTGTCACTGATGTCCAAAGCAACCCCAAGGCAGCGCAATCCACGCCCTCTCAGATCCGTTTCAACTTGACCACGTGCGCTGATCCAGTGAGTCTGACCACTGACCCCCACGGTTCGGAACTCTGCCTCAAACCGACCGGCTGACTGATGCGCCTTGTGCACCAAATCAGCAACACGGTCGCGGTCTTCAGCATGGATACCGTCCAGGAACTCCAATACCGAGACGCCTTCATTCGCCCGCTCCGCATCGATCTTGAGGAGAACAGGTAACGTCCCTGAGAGTTCAACGATCTGAGTGTTCAGATCGGTCTCCCACATGCCGACGTATCCGGATGCGCCGAGCGCAGATTGGAAACTGGGGTTCACGGCAACCTCCGACACTGAAGACAATGGTCTATGACCGCAAACGAAACGGTGAAAGGCGCTGAAAACCGCCCAGTTCCACACAATTTGAGGTGGTACGTAACCGTACAGCAGGTGCAGAGGCAAGGCTGCTACGTTGTCTCGTCGTTGGCCAGCCAGCGTAGGCTTTCAAGCGCACGGCGACGGCCGTCCGGAGTCCTGATGGCCAACCAGAGCCGCAGGCATTCGCTTGTCTCACCGAGATGACCCGGAGGCTCATCGAGAGAAAACAAGCGCTCCGCTGGAATTTCGAGAACTTGGGCGATCCTCCGCATCGTGGCATTGGCGGAATTGGAGGGATCTTCCATGGTCAATCCTCGAAGAGGAGAAATTCGCTAGCGGTGGTGTCGGCGGGGGTGAAGCACATCGTCTCGGCAGGATGCAACCCTCGGATGATCCTTGGCTCGCCGATTCCTCACCACCATAGGCGCGAATGAGGCCATTTCGGGCTCATTCCATCATAACCAAAAGTTGCATAAGCAACCTTGTTGCGTCGGTCAGCGCCCACTCCGCAATGCAACCAGCGGATTAACATTCGACGTTTATGCCCCTTGGCATCAACCAGAAGTTGGGCCACATGAATTAGATTGCCCCGTTGGCTCTCGCAGAAGCGCGCTATCAAATGGACGACGTCCCTTGGCCTATCATCCTCAACTCGAACCGCATTCGAGAACTCAGATCTCTCAATATTCTTGATACTGAGCCGGAGCAGTCGTACGATGATCTTGCTGAGATTGCCCGGTTGGTATGCGGCACACCAGTCGCTAATGTTTGCTTGGTCAGTGAAGACCGTCAATGGTTTAAAGCATTTGTAGGAAGCAACGTTCGAGAAACTCCGGTCGAACAATCGGTTTGTGCCCATGCGCTCAATGAGGCAAGCGCGCTAATTATCAATGATTTGACGCATGATGAGCGTACACGCAACAACATTTTGGTGACTGGAGAGGCATCGCTTCGCTTTTATGCTGGGGTTTCTCTTAGGCTAGACTCGCATTTGGGTGTAGGGACTTTATGCGTTCTCGACACTCGGCCGCATCCGGACGGTCTAGCGCCTGCTCAAATCGAGGCTCTCGAAGCGCTTGGACGGCAAGCCACGATTCTTCTACAAGTTCGGCGCTTCCTTGCAGCACAAACCGAAGCCGAATTGAGCAGTCATTCGACAGGCCAGCCAATAGAGAATATTGCCGACGCTTTGATTTTGGCATATGAAACCAATAAAGTTGTTAAAGATCAATTTCTCGAAAAATTACTATACAGCGGCCTTACGCATGTCGCCCAGCGTATCGCACGTATGAAAAAATCGCATAAACCATCTGTGAACTGAAAATAAATTTCATTTCATTCTATCAGAGCCATCCGCACAGTGCGGGTCTGCGCGTCAAAGCTCTCCACGCGAGGGCCCTGGCGCCGCGACTCCTCCTCCCACTCGTCCAGCGCACCGTTGGCGCGCTCGGGCCAGTCGCCGATCGGCTCAAGGTGCACGGTCGTGCGAAGGCGCTGCTCCAGGTGCTCTGTCAGGATGGCGCGCGCTTCCTCGCTCATCGCCGGCCGCGCCCGAGGCGCGTATCGTTCGACGATCCTGGCAGCCCATAGGCCGGCCTCCAGACTGATTGCACCGGCAGTCATCGCTCTACACCCGCAAAAACCGTGCGCTGCTCGCGGAAGGCCGAGCGCGTCCTCTGACCGGCCATGGTAGTGGGCAACCACAGCGGGTTTTTGTGGAGCGTAACGGTGATCGAGGCAGCTAACCAAGCCATGAACGCGCTGGACGCCTATTGGGCCAGAAACGAATCTCCGGACCATCAGGTCATCGCCCAAATCCACCAGGCGCTGCAGGAGCGCGCCCCTGACTACGAGGACGACTGGAAGGCGCTGCTGGACGTCGCCATGGAGGATCTCAGTCTTCGGATCGCATGGCGAGAGGATGAAGTGCACGAGATCACGAAACGGCCTGTTTCGTCTTGATGCCCGGCCGGTAGCCCAGCGCGGCGCACAGCCTGTGGCACAATCTCGACACCGGCAGATCGTCGGCGCGAACGCGCGCGAATCACATGCCTCCGATTTGGTTTGAGCCACCCTCGCATTGATGGGGCACGATACGCCGCTATCGTGGTAGGGGGCACGCCGTTGAGCAAGAAGCCGTCGCTGGCGAACCGTGGATCGAGGCTCGCGCCTAAGGCGAGGGAGGATTTCGCGGCCGCACCGCTCGCGGCCGTGGAGGGCGCGGCGTAGACCGGAGCGGCTCCCGCACAGCCGCGCTGGGTCAAAAGACAGCCAGACGGTCGACGTGGCATCCTCGTGCGTGCCCAGCCCACGGCGTGGAAGACACTCAAGACCGGCGCCATCGTCCAAGAGATCACGCTGCCCGACATGATGTCTAAGGCAATTAACGGGGTACTGGTTTCGCCTATAGGTCGACCCATCCATGACCGTAGATGTGGCCGGGCTCTATTCATACCCTCCACGATCGCTCGCTGAATTGCACGGGCCGATACCCGCCGGTCTCGGGCTTCGGGGCCGGCGGCTTCACCGCGTGGCCCGGTCGCACGGTGTCAAGGAGCTGTCCGATAAGGCCGAGGGCGTCCGCCTGGTCGTCGTGGACGCCAGCGGGGAAGCGCAGCAGCTCCGCCTCGAAATCGACGCGCCACGGGGCGTCCTGCGGGATGAACAGGCTGCGCATCGACATGCGGGCGCGAATTGACTGCGCGCGCACCGCCTTGTCTCCCCGCGTCGGGAACTGTCGGCGGCGGGTGTAGGCCTGCGCTGTGCGGGCCGCCGATTCGATGAAAGGGCCGAGCGCGGCCTTGATCTGGCCGGTCTCCTCGGCCCACTCGAACGGCTTCCACTTCTTCACGAGGTCGCACCAGGCGGCGATCCACTCGGCGCTGTCGGCCTGCCGGCGCCAGAGGTCGAGCACGTACATGTTGCCCGCCGGATCGACGCCGACGACGATGTGCACGGTGTAGTCGCCACCATCGCGGGTCACGGCATAGTCGGACGCGCCGTAGACGCTCAGGGTCTCGCGCGGGGGGACCGTCGCCACGGGCGTGAGCCAAGTCCGTTCGAAGTAGCTGCCGCCGTCCGGGACCGGGTTTTGCTGGTAGAGGCTTGCCCAGGTGCGGGCGTCGCACTCCTCCTTCCGCTGGCGAAGCTGGGCGCCGTAGCCGTAGGCGTCGTCATCCCAGAGCATCTCGCCGGGCCGGCGGCCGAGGGGGTCGTTCAAGCCGGCTTCCGCCGGCAGGGACAGGATGCGGTAGGGACGGCGGATCGCGTCGAGCTGGCGGACGATGCGGCCGGCGAGGTCGTCGTCGTGCCAGCGGGTGTGCATAATGACGCGCTTAGACCCCGGCTTGAGGCGGGTGGAGAAGTCGTCGGAATACCAGTCCCAGACCCGGTCCCGAGCGCGCCGGCTCTCGGCGTCCTCACGGCTGCCGAACGGATCGTCGATGATGCCCAGATCCGCTCGAAAGCCGGCGATGCCGACGCCGACGCCGACGGCGTAGTATTCACCGCCGGCAGTGGTCGCCCAGCGGTACGCGGCGGCGCTGTCGTCGGACAGGTCGACCCCGAGTTCGCGCCGGTGGGCGATCACGAGGTTGCGCGTCTTGCGGCCCCAGCGTTCGGCGAGTTCGGCGCCGTGCGAGGCCGTGATGACGTTCCGGTCCGGGTTGCGGGCGATGAACCAGGCCGGGAACAGGTTGTTCACGTAGGTGCTCTTGGCCGAGCCTGGGGGCATGAACACCAGCAGGGTGTCCGGCCCCTCGTCGCTCTCCAGAAGCTCCAGTTCGGCGATCAGGCGTTCGTGGTGCGGGGCCGGGTTGAAGCCGGCCGCGACCGACCACGCGACCATCGAATCGCGGATTTCAGTGCGCTGTCGACGGCGCTGGGCCTCCTCGCGCAGGCGCTTCACCCTCTCGATCGATGCCGAAACGTCGAAGCTCTGCGGCAGCGGCGGCGAGTTCGGCTCGGAGCTCGGCATCGGACAGGTTCTCCACGGGGTCGACGGTGACGTGCTGGGTCGGCTTGCCCCAGGCTCGGTCGAGGAGGGTCGAGGCCGCCGTGACGCGGGCAGCGGCCGGGGCATTGTCGTTCTGCATGACGGCCGCCAGGGTCTCGATCGCCTCGCGCGTGTAGCCGCGGGCGAGCGCCTTGACGTCGTCAGGCAGGCGGGGGCGTCCGCCGGGGTTGCCGGTGGTGCCAGGTAGGAAGGGCTTGCCAGGAGGGGAGTTCGGCATGGTCAGCTCAACAAACTGTGAGAAAATATAGCATCAGCTATTTTGCGCTCAGAACAGCGGGCAGAACAGCAGGTTCGGGGTCGGACCGCGTCAGCGCCTTTGCGCCATCGGCGAGGCTATGAAGGGCGTCTACGGCGGCTTGCTCGCGTCGGGTCATCGC
>NZ_BPRB01000334.1 GCF_022179685.1 Methylobacterium trifolii | reverse complement strand
TGCTGACGTCGGACAGTCCACGAGTTGCTGTCCGGTCACGGCACGCGACCAGCGGGACAGTCCGGCCGCGACCATCGCCCGGCCGATTTCGAGGTCGCTGACGCCGCGGTCGGACAGCCGCCCTGCGGCGTGCTCGAAAGCCGCTACGGCTCGGCGGGTGATCTCTTCGCGATCGATGGTCATGGGGCCTCCAGGGGTGCGGAGTAAGTGCGGAGTGCGAGTGCGGAGTTGCTGCGTATTGAAGTTGTCGAAGCCAGCGACGTGACGAGAGCTAACCCGTTGATTCATTTCGGCTGAAATCTAAGCCATCAACCTAGAGGCTGCGGAGTCCGCACTACTCCGCACCCCTCAAAAACACCCATCAGGATAAAACCTGCGAATGGGACCCTGTGCGGTTGAGGCTCCCCTAGGTCGGGAACTTCGCAGGCCCCCTCCCCCTCGATCCGGACCGACGCAGTTTTGCACCGGGATGCAATCGTGCGCTCTGCTGGTCATGGCTGCTGGGATCAGCATGTGTTTCAAAGGTCCTGTCGGTCGGGTTTTCTGAAACACTTCATTCTCTATTGCGCATGCTTCGCCTGAGATGCGTGGGATCGCGGAGAATGCGACCGATCGATTTTATCCGGTCGCAAGGTCCGAGACGAATGCTCGGGTATGGCTCTGAATGTCGACCCAGCTCCAATCATGGCGGCCGCCATCGCGCTTGGCGGACTGGTCACGATGATGGTGGCGCCAGCCCCGTCCTGGGGCACCGTCACTATCGGGCTGATGTGCCTGCTCATGTTCACCGCGCTAATGCTGCTGCCGCGCGCTCGGCCGCCGGGGCGGTATCGGCAAAGGGGCAGGGTTCGATACGCGATCCTCGATGAGCCTCTTCATCCTCTTCTTCAGTCGTTCCAGCTCTCCGCAGGGCCGCGCCGCGAACAGCACAAATCCAGGCTCGGGACGCGACTTTTCGGCCGACTTCAATGCGGCCATGAATATCCTTAAGTCTAGGATTGATCAGAGTTTTCCTGACAACTATCAGGCAAGCTTCAGATCTAACCGAGACGCCAATCGCGACTATGGCGACACCCGCGCAGAGGTGCTCGACACGGCTTCCGCTGCCGTTGCGGCTGCGTTGCGCGAAGGTGCGACGGTCAGGCAGGCTGCCGAGGCAGGGGCAGCGAGCATAGGCATCTGAGCCGCCCACCTTCGGGATTCTCCGAATAAATAGTGAAATCAACGGCTTGCGCGAATCCGGGCTGCCGGATGCGCGGTACACGTCCCATAGGCAGCGGAGACATTTCGGGCTCACCGGGCCGTCGCGTAGGGCAACGCAATTTTGCACCGGGCGGCGGATAGGGCGCACGGCCAGGGGTTTTACGAGAACGTCGTAAAACTCATCGGGCTGCGAGGGCGGTGCCGGATGGGCCGAGATATCGGCCGATGTTGCGAGGCCTGAGTTCTCAGGGCTGCGGCGCCGACCCCCCAAGATGGCGGAAGCATCGATCGCCGCTCCCCGGATCGGGGGAGTGGGCCAAGGGCAGCTAAGCCCTTGATCCTGATGGGCCGAGATTTCGCCGGCCGGGCTCAGGCCCGAGTTCTCGAGGCTCTGCGCTCCCCCAATCCGGGGAGCGCACCCGCCGAGACCGACCCCGCGAGCCTGATGGCTCAGGCCCGAAAACACGGGGCTACCCATCAGCCTGTCCCCGTCAGCAGGGCGAGCGCCGGCCGGCCTTGGTCGGGCCCGAGACCGAACTCGTCGAGGATGTGGCGCGGGACCTTCGTCTGCGGGTCGTTGGGCGGCTCGCACCGCTGCCAGGGCCAGTAGCCGCCTCGGGTCTTCCAGGACCGCACCCGATCCCGCCAGACGTCGTCCGGCACGTCGGCCACCGCGGCAGGCTCCTCGGCCTTCGGCGGATAGTCCCGCCAACGCTGCTGGTGCAGCCAAGCGTCGGCCGTCTTCACGAACTCGGTGCCGGCCTTGCCGATGCGCTCCTGCTCGGTGGCGTAGGCCTTGGCGCCGGCCAGGATCTCAGCCGGGTCGATCCCCCGTCGTCGGGCGTCGAGCCATCGCTTCCGGGCAAGGGTGGTCGGGAAGGCGACGTTCCGCTTCGGGTAGATCGACCGGAACTCGGCGAAGCCTTCGGGCTCGTCCCCCGTGGGGACTATAGGGGATTCTTTAGCTTTAGCTTTAGCTGCCTTCGGTTCGCTTTCGTTCTGCTTTCCAATTGCAGAACCTGATGCTTCGGCCTGATCCTGTAATTCCAAGGACTTAGGCCGTCCGCCGAGCTTCCCGGCGGCGCGTTTCTTCTCGACTTTTCCGCTGACGAATGCGTGCTCACGAGCGACCTGTTCGTTGCGCCAATTACGATTTTCGAGAGTCCAATTGGCCAGCACGATCGGCTTCAGGACAGCCCAGCGCTTAAGGGTGGTCCCGAGCATGCGAGCGAACCGGGCATCGTCGTCCGGCAGGCAGCAACCCGGCGAGCGCCAGGCGAAGATCTGCAAACGGAAGTAGGCGCCGGCCTCCTCGTTCGTCATGTGCGCCGTGTCGGCGATGTGCCGGTCGACGCCCACCGGCATGGTCGGGAGCGAACTCATCGCGCCGCCTCCGCCAGCACGTTGCAGGCGACGTCGCAGAAGCAGGTGATGCGGCTGGTCGGGCCTGAGCGCTGCTTCAGGATCTCGATCTCAAGCTCGTTCAGGCACCGGGCGAGACGGTCTTCCTCGACATCGGTGCGGTCGGCCTTGTGCTCGAGGTAGTAGGCGTCCCGGTAGAGGGCGAGGACGACGTCCGCGTCCTGCTCGATCGATCCCGATTCCCGTAGGTCCGCGAGCTGCGGGCGCTTGTCCTGGCGCTTCTCCACCTCCCGGTTGAGCTGCGAGAGGCCGACGACCGGGATGCCCAGTTCCTTGGCCAGACCCTTCAGGCCCGACGAGATCTCCGTCATCTCCTGGACGCGGTTGCCCTGGTAGCGCTTGGACGGGCGGATGAGGCCGATGTGGTCGATGAAGATGGCGGCCAGCGGGATGCCCTGGCGCTCGGCCCGCATCCGCATCTGCCGGGCCCTGGCGGCAATCTGCGCCAGCGTCAGGCCGGCCTGCGGCTCGATCCAGAGCGGGATGCCGGCGCAGGCCCGCTCGGCTTCCTGCAGGCGTCCCATCGCGTCCGGCGACAGGCCGCGGGCCTCAGCGATCGCGCGGTAGGTGATGAGCTCCGGCTCGCGGGGATCGTAGGCGGTGGCGGCGAGCACTCGCTCGGACAATTCGTCGGCGCCCATCTCCAGGGAGAAGAACCCGACCGCGCCGGAGCGCCGGGCCGCCGTCAGGGCGACGTGGAGGGCCACCGTCGTCTTGCCCATGCCGGGCCGACCGGCGAGCACGATGAACTGGCTCGGGCGCATGCCGAGAGTGTAGCCGTCGAGCTTCGGCAGGCCGTAGGGCACACCGCGGGGGGCATGGCCCTGGCGGACCTGGTCCACCCTGGCGAGGACGCTGGTGACGCTGTGGCCGAGGGTAACGCGGCGGGCGTGCTCGGCGAGCGCCGCGCTGGCGACAGCGTCGAGCTGCTCGATCATGTGGGTGGCGTAGGCGGCCGGGTTCTCCACTGCGCCGCAGGTCATCCGGGCAGCGCCGGCCTGGCACGTCTCGTACACGGTGCGCATCTGCGCCGCCTCGGCGATCATCCGGGCGTAGCCGGGGGCACCGACCACCGTGATGGCCTCTGAAGCGAGACGGGCGATGTACTGCCCGGTGGTGACGCCGCCGAGGTCCGCGTTCCCGAGGACGGCCTTCATCAGCTTCCAGTCGATGGCCTCGCCGGCATCGCGGCGCTGGCACATCACTTCGAACATCTGCCGATGCACGGGCTCGAAGAAGTCCTCTGCCCGGACGTGGTCGCGAGCGCGGTCCAGGGCCTCCGGGTTGTGCAGGACGGCCCCGAGCAGGGCCTGCTCGGCCTCGACGGCGGACGGCGTGACGGGAAGCTGATTGTCTGCCTCCAGCCTGGCCGTCAGGGCGTTGGGGAGCGAGGCGCTCATGGCGTCACCTCGCGCTCGGCGGCCTGCAGGGCCTCGATCAGGGCCGAGAGCTTCGACCGGGCGAGGCAAATCCCGGCGGCGGTCGGATGGGGCTCCCCTCCCCCGTGGCGCGGAGCTGCGAAGACCCGAACGTCGATCAGGGCGTAGCCGTCGTTGACGATCAGACGGACGCGGACTTCCTGGCTGTTGTTCTTGCGGACGGTGGCGATCGTGCGGGGGGCGCTCATAAGCAGCCTCCCTGAAGGAAGGCGCGCGCCTCGGCGGCCTGGTAAAAGACGCCGCGGACCATGCCCTCGCGGTCGATCAGCGCCACGAGGCGGGTTGTCAGGGTCGTGCGCCCTGCCCTATCCTCCGAATCGGTTCTCCCCCGAGGGCTAACTCTTCCAGCGCCGTTGCGGGCCTTCACCCCCGCGACGGCGTTTCCGTTTTTGGCACTCATCACCCGTTCCCTTCGTCGCAGTGCGACGAGGAACCAAGGCAAGTTCGGCCAGCGGTTTACCTGCGCTTCCCAAGCTGAATGTCGTCGGTTCGATCCCGATCACCCGCTCCAACGCGCTTGCTGAAGCATCAGACCTTCTACAGCCAGCGACCCAGAAGTGCCTGGCCCGAACGCGGCGCGGCAGGACCGCTAGCTGCTGAGAAAGCTCCCGACCAGGCTCTCCGAGCGGCTCCGAGACCCCACAGCGCCACGCCGACGACGATGAAGGGCAGCGTCATCGCAAGGCCGACCACGACGAGAGACAGCATCACGGCCGCCGTGAGCGGGCGTGGCGCGGCGGGCCACGTGTCCGTCCGGCTGTCGGTGCGATTCATCGTCAGGTATCCGGGATGATGTTGGTTAACCAAACGTACACTTGCGTTGCATTGCCGTCTATCGACCCGGGACGACATCCGAACGGAAAAGATCGCGGCGGACGCGTATCGGGACCCGGTTCGAGTACTCATCGCGTCCCGGCATCCGACGTCCGGGACGCGCCCATCGAAGGAACGCGCGGCCCATCTGGCTCGTTGATGGGACAAGCTGTGCCGTTCCGGCGTCGATCCGCCTTTCGGAATCATCGCCGCGGCCCCCATATGCCCGTCACGGTCCGCGCGTCGGGCGACGTTCCTGCAAGGATGATCCCATGAGCTTGATCGGACGCATCGTGACGAAGCTTCTCGGCAACGAGGACCGCCCCGTCGCCCGCGACGACCGCAACGCGAGTTCGAGCAACGCCATCGGCCGGCTCGTCACCAAGATCCTGCGGAAGTAGCCGGCCGGAGGGCACGGGCTCGGGCCAACGCCCGCCCGGTTCGGCCGGTCTCTCTTCGGCCTCCCGCGGAGACGGGATTCGGTCGGGTGCGAGCGGCGTCGCCGTGTGCGGCGGCGGAGGTTGCCCTTCCGCGCATCGTGGAGGCGCTGCGGCTGCGTCCCATCGAGGCGGGCCTCCGTCAGGGCACGCGAATAGGAAGCCCAGGTCGGATCGCG
>NZ_BPRB01000333.1 GCF_022179685.1 Methylobacterium trifolii | reverse complement strand
CCCGCACGGGAGAGGGGGCTCCCGCAGCGCTTCGAGCGACCTTTCCAGTTCCGCCGTGCGCAGATGCGTGAATCCGGTAGCCCGCAGAGGGGGGAGGGACGCGCGCCGACACAGCATTCCTCGATGCACGTCTCTTCCATAAGGCATGCGTTCGCGGCTCGGACCAGGCTTGGAGGTCTATCGGATCAGGTCGCTCCAATCGCCCGCGCGTCGAGCGTGTCCGGCGACTCGTAGCCCACCACCTCGGCCCCCGTTCCGCACAGCGCACGGCGCAGGCCATCGAGACCGTCGAGCCGGGGCAGGGCGACGACGACGAAGCCGTGGTCGAAGAGTTGCGTCGCCGCGTCCCGCGCCGCGCGCAGGCCGAGACCGCGCTCGGCCAGGGCGAGGGCGAGGGCGATGCCGGGGGTGTCACTACCGTGCAGCTCGGCGCGGAGCGCCACCGTTCCCGGTGATCCGGACGGCAGGCGGGAGACGCCCCGGAGCGGGACCCGTGGTCCGAACGGCTTCGATTCCCCTGTCACGCGCCGCTCACCCCTCCCGCGCCGCGAGCTGGTCCAGCAGCCCCTGCATGCCGCTGGGCACCGGGCCGGCGACCTCGCGGGCGTAGAGGGCGCGCAGCTGGCGGCCGATCTCGGCGAGGCTGAGGGAGCCCTTGGCGATCACCCGGTCGGTCTGGGCCGAGAGGCTCGCCTTCTCCGCCGCGGTGATCTCCTTGGCGGTGAGCACCACCACGGGCACGTCGCCGTCCGCGCCGGCGCGGAGCGCCTGGAGGAAGGCGAATCCGTCCATCTCCGGCATCATCAGGTCGAGGAGGATGAGGTTGGGGCGCGAGGCCGCGACCCGCTCCAGGGCGATGCGGCCGTTCTCGGCCTCGTCCACGATCCAGCCGTCGCGCGAGAGGGTCCGGCGCAGGCGCTCGCGGCCGTCCGGGTCGTCGTCCACCACGAGCACGCGGGCGGCCGCGCCCTTGGGGCGGTAGCGGTCCATCAGGCCCTTGAGCCGGTCCCAGTCGATCGGCTTGACGAAGTAGTCGGTCGCCCCGAGCGCCTGGCCGAGGCCCTGCTCGGCCACCACCGAGGTCATGATCACGGGGATGCCGGCGAGTTCCGGGTCGCTGCGCACCGCGTGCAGCACGGCCCAGCCGTCCATGCGCGGCATCTCCACGTCGAGGAGGATGGCGCGGGGCTTGAGGGCGCGCGCCAGCGTCAGCCCCGCCCGCCCGTCGCTCGCCGTGCGCACCCGGAACCCTTCGCGCTCCAGGAAGCGCTGGAGCAGTTCGCGGGCGGCCGGGTCGTCGTCCACGAGAAGCACCGCGTCCCGCTCCTCGTGGGCGGAATCCGGCACGGGCACGGCATCGGGCACGGCCTCGGCCGGGCGTTCCGGCTCGGGCTGGCTCGGCAGCGTCGCGGGCAGGCGGATGGTGAAGGTCGAGCCCTGCCCCGGCTCGCTGGTCACGCCGATCTCGCCGCCCATGGCCTGG
This sequence comes from Methylobacterium trifolii, assembly GCF_022179685.1. Classification (GTDB taxonomy): domain Bacteria; phylum Pseudomonadota; class Alphaproteobacteria; order Rhizobiales; family Beijerinckiaceae; genus Methylobacterium; species Methylobacterium trifolii. The sequence goes on along the minus strand of NZ_BPRB01000333.1, from coordinate 2,731 downwards.
CAGAAGGCGCGGGTGATGGCGAGCCCGAGCCCGGTGCCGCCGAACTGGCGCGTGGTGGATTCGTCGGCCTGGGCGAAGCGCTCGAACAGCCGGCCGATCTGCTCGCGGGTGAGGCCGATGCCGGTGTCGGAGACGGCAAAGCTCAGGCTGTCCACGCCGAACTGCGCCTCGCGGCGGACGGCGAGCGTGATCGTGCCGGCCTCCGTGAACTTGGCGGCGTTGCCGATCAGGTTGAGCAGGCACTGCCGGATCTTGGTCTGGTCCTGGTGCATCGCCCCGAGGTCGCCCGGCACGTCGAGGACGAAGCGGTTGCGCTTCTTCTCCACCAGGGAGCCGGTGGCGTCCGACACGTCCCCGATCAGGCCGGACACGGCGAAGGTCTCGCCGGAGGCGACCATGTGGCCGGCCTCGATCTTCGAGATGTCGAGCACGTCGTTGATGAGCGAGAGCAGGTGGCGGGCCGCCGTCTCGATCTTGCGCAGGTCCGGCAGCAGGGCGGACTGGCCGATATCCTCCAGTTCCTCGCCGAGCATCTCGGAATAGCCGATCACCGCCGAGAGGGGGGTGCGCAGCTCGTGGCTCATGTTGGCGATGAACTGGCTCTTGGCGAGGTTGGCGGCCTCCGCCGCCTTGCGGGCGCGCTCGACCTCGATCTCGGCCTCCTTGCGCTCGGTGATGTCGACGTTGGTGCCGACCCACTCGCGCAAGGTGCCGTCCTCAGCCAGGACCGGCACGCCGCGGACCTCCATGGCGCGCCACATCCCGTCGCGGCGGCGCAGGCGGTAATCCACCTCGTAGACCCGGTGCTCCTCGACGCAGCGCGCCCATTGTTCGGCGGCCAGCGCCCGGTCGTCGGGGTGGACCGCGTCGACCCAGCCCCAGCCCTGGTAGGCCTCCTCGCTCTGGCCCGTATAGGCGCTCCAGCGCGGCTGCGGCGGCATCAGCTCGCCTGTGGCGCTGGTGTTCCAGATCACCGCCGCGGAGGCGTCCACCAGGGCGCGGAAACGCTCCTCCGAGTGGCGCAGGCGCTGCTCGGCGTCCCGGCTGCGCGAGACGTCGGTGTTGGTGCCGTACCAGCGCAGGACGCGGCCGTCCGCGTCCCGGTAGGGCATCGCCTGCGACAGGAACCAGCGGTAGATTCCGTCCCGGCCACGTAAAGGGAAGGTGTCCTCCCAGGGCTCGGCCGAGGCGATGGCGGCGCGGAAGCGCTCGGTGACGCCCTCGACGTGGTCGGGATGGTGGACGGCGCGCCAGGCCCAGCCGCGCATCGTCTCGAGGGTGGTGCCGGTGTAGTCGTACCAGCGCCGGTTGTACCAGATGATCTCCCCGTCGGCGGCGGCGATCCACGCGAGCTGCGGCAGGGAATCCGCGAGGTTGCGGTAATCGGCCTCCGTCACGTCGGGCTCGGCGCCCTCTGGGGTCTCGGCTGCGCTCATCGGGCGTTCGGGCTCCCGGCCCCGCTCACCGCCTCTGCGGGCGGAACCGGTGCCTTATACACGCATCCATCGCGGCGACAGGGCGGGGTGGATTACGGTTGCCTCCGCGTAGCCCGCAGGGAATCGACGGCATAGAGCGCGAGCGCCAGCCAGATCAGGGCGAACATCGCGGCCCGGTGGGGCTCGACCCGCTCGCCGTAGGCCAGCACGCTCAATCCCAGCAGGCAGGTGGGCGCGAGGTATTGCAGGAGGCCCAGCGTCGAGAGCCGCAGGCGTTCGGCCGCGGCCGCGAACCAGATCAGCGGCAGCGCCGTCGTGATGCCCGTCAGCGCCAGCAGCCCGAGGCTGCCCGTATCGGAGGGCAGGAGCGGCTCGGGCGAGAGCAGGAGCCAGACCAGGGCCGCGGGCGCCAGCAGCAGGGTCTCGGCCAGGAAGCCGACGATGGGGTCGACGCCCACGACCTTTCGCACCAGGCCGTAGAGGGCGAAGCTGACGGCCAGCGCCAGCGACACCAGGGGCAGGTCGCCGGCCCAGGCGACCGCCAGCGCCACGCTCGCGGCGGCGATGGCGACGGCCGCGATCTGCACCGGCCGCAGGCGCTCGCGCAGCACGAGGGCGCCCAGCGCAACGCTGACCAGGGGGTTGATGTAGTAGCCGAGGCTCGCGTCCAGGAGGTACCCGGCGGCCACAGCCTGGAGGTAGAGCAGCCAGTTCACGGCGATCAGCCCGGCCGAGAGGACGAGCAGCCCGTGCCGGGGCCTCAGGGGGAAGGGCGTGCGCAGGCGCGTGCGCCACACGGCCACCAGCCCACCCGCGAACAGGCTCGACCAGAGGATGCGCTCGGCCAGGATGTAGCTCGGGCTGAAGGCCGAGAGCAGCCGGAAATGCACCGGGACCACGAGGCCCCAGCTCAGGTAGGCGGCGAGCGCGTAGACGAGGCCCACGGCCGTTCCATCCCTGTCCGGCCCGCGCGTTGGCGGACGGCCGGGTCATAGCCCGCGGGCGGGACCGGCGTCAGGTGCGCAGGCGCACCTGGAAAGACTTCCGACCGAAGTGCGCCGGTCCCGACCCATGGTCGGGACCGGCGCGTCCGGCGGACGCCCGCCGCCCCGCGGTCGCGGGGGCGAACGACGATGCGCCGGGCGCATCGTCGTTCGGTCTCAGCGGCGGCGCGGCAGGATCGGGTCGCCGCGCATCAGGGCGTTCAGGCGCTCGGTGTCGAAGCCGTTTGGCACCGCGGGCGCGGCGACCTTGGCCGGCGGGGCCGCCTTGGGAGGCGCCGGGATCGAGCCGGT
>NZ_BPRB01000332.1 GCF_022179685.1 Methylobacterium trifolii | reverse complement strand
CGCGGCGATCTCGGGCTGCTGCGCGTACATCCGCGTCCAGTCGTGCTTGGGCACGAAGGAGAGGGAGTAGAGGTGGGAGGGGATGTCGCAGGCGGCCCCCGGATAGGTGTTCTCGTGCCAGGTGCCGCCGATGCCGTCGCCTTTCTCGATCAGGAGCAGGGGCCCGATGCCCGCCTTGCGGCAGCGGATCGCCATGGCGAGCCCCGAGAAGCCGGCCCCGACGACGAGGACGGCCAGGGTCTCTGCCGGCATCGCGGGCGACAAGGCTCGGACCTCCGGGGCTTCGGTCATCGGGAGGCGCCTCCGGCCGGGGTATGGGATTTGAGGAAGGCGGCCGCCGCATCCAGCGAGCGGCGCGCCTCCGGCAGCATGCGCTCGGCGAACTGCCAGACATGCGACACCACCGGGAAGACCTCGGCCGCGGCCTCGACGCCGGCCGCCCGCGCCTTCTGCGCCATCAGCACGGAATCGTCGCGCAGGACCTCTCGCTCGCCCACGTGGAACAGCAGGGGCGGCAGGCCGTGCAGATCCGCCTTCAGGGGCGAGACCCGCGGATCGGCCGGGTCGGCGCCGCCGAGATAGAGCGGGCCGATCCTGGCGAGCCCGCGCGGGTCGAACATGGCGTCGCGCCAGGCGTTCGAGACCCGCGACCCGCTGGTGGCCGAGAGGTCGGCGACCGGGGAGAACAGGGCCGCGGCCGTCGGCATCGCCAGTCCGCGCTCGCGGGCGGCCAGCAGCAGCAGAAGCGCGAGGTTGCCACCGGCCGAGTCCCCCGCCACGCAGGCCGGCCCCCCGGCCGAGAACCCGTGCCAGGCGGCGATGCAATCCTCTACGCCTGCCGGGAAGGGGTGCTCCGGGGCGAGGCGGTAATCCGGCACGAACAGGGTGAAGCCGCGCGCGGCCAGCGCCCCCGTGACGGGGCGGTGGGTCTTGGGCGAGCAGGCGATGAAGGCGCCCCCGTGCAGGTAGAGCAGGCGCGGCCCGCTGCCCGACACCGGCCTCACCCACTCGCCCGGAATGCCGCCGACCTCGCCCGGCTCGTAGGTCGCGCCCACGGGATCGGGGAAGGTCGCGCCGTTGAGGACGCGGCGGACATGGGCGAGGTCGTCCATCATCCCCAGGCGGTTGCGGACGTTGCGCCGGACCATCCAGGCGCCGAGATAGGCTCGCAGGCTCGCCATCGCGTCAGGACTTCCGAGAGGAGAGGGAGGCCGGGCTTGCGCCAGGGGCGTGCGTGCCCGTCACGACCTCCGCCGCCAGGCCGATGCCTGTACGGTCGAAACGGATACCCTGAGCCAAGCTGCCACTCCCCGCGATCCGGCCCGCATCGTCGGGGCCGTCAGGAGAGATAGCGCCGTGGCCGCGTCCCGTCTCCGCTAAACGCCCCGACGGCATTCGAGGGCGGATGCGGGTCGACCCTGCGAGGCTGCCGATGCTCCGGGCCGGCGCCGGCCGTCACCGGCCCGTCGCGGAATTTTCGCAAGGCCGTCATTTCCGGTGTTGACGCGCTGCGGTGCGGTCCGTATACCCCTGTTCATCGGCGCCGGCCGCGGAAGTGGCCCGGTCGCTGATGCATCTCTTGGACAGGTTGGCGGGCATAGCCGGCGGAAGCCGGATGTGCTGCTGTTTTTGTCTTTGGGGTGTCGTCTGGATCGCTGATGTTTTGGCGGTTTGGATGTGTCGGTTTCGGGGCTCGGCGGTGTCGAGGGTCGGAGTTGACACGGGGATCGGCGGGCACTAAACGCCCTCCACCGCTGAGGCGGACCACCGAATGGTTGGTTCGGTATCACGGTTCTCCAAGACGGACAAGGTGGGTTTCGGGGCTGGTCCCTGGAATCTTGTGTCCGCGGGTTTTCCGGGCTTCTGGTCCGGCGTTCTTTGACAAGTGAATCTGAGAAAGAGAAGCGTGGGCGGCGTTGTCCTTGCGTCTCTGGTTTTCTGGGCTCTTCGGGGTTTGGG
>NZ_BPRB01000331.1 GCF_022179685.1 Methylobacterium trifolii | reverse complement strand
TGTTGACCACGATCGCCTCGGGCTTGAGCAGCTTGAGGCGATCGTGGTCAACACGGCCCGCGGCGAGGTGATCGACGAGAACGCGCTGGCCCGGCTGATCGAAGCCGGCGACGTCTCGGCCGCGGGCCTCGACGTGTTCGAGCAGGAGCCGGCCGTCAGCCCCCGCCTCGTCCGGCTCGCCCGCCAGGGCAAGGTCGTGCTGCTGCCGCACATGGGCTCGGCCACCTTCGAGAGCCGCCTCGACATGGGCGAGAAGGTCATCATCAACATCAAGACCTTCATGGACGGCCACCGGCCGCCGGACCGCATCCTGCCCAGCATGCTCTGATCCGGGCCGGAGACGGGCCGCCTACAGCACGTCGCTGTTGGCGGCCGCCTCCGGGACCTGGGCCTGGGCGGCCTTCTGGTTCGCGCTCTGGAACAGCCGCTCGCTCGTCAGCTTGAGGAAGTAGAAGCCGAATTCCGGGTTCTGGTAGTAGAGCTGCTTGACCTCGGAATAGGGCACGCACAGCGCCCGGCCCGCCTCGACGCAGACCAGGGACGCGGTGCGGGCGTTGCCGGGCGAGAGCAGGCCGAGCTCCCCGACGATGCCGCCCTTGCGCACGTCGATGCCGTATTCCGGAATCCGGAACAGGCCGCTCTCGACGTAGTACATCTCGGTGGCGAGTTCGCCCTTGCGGAACAGGACCTCGCCGATCCCGAAGGGCCGCTCCGAGCCGAACGGCCGCAGCCATTCGAGCGACAGGTCGCCGTCGGCCGCCGTCTCCACGTCGCGGACCAGCCGCATCATCTGCCAGAGCCGGTAGGCGTTGAACGGGATCTGGATCGCCTCGGTCAGCACCACCGGCATGCTGCCGATCAGGAACCCGTAGGTGATGACGGCGCAGCTCGCCAGGAGGGCGATGATCCGCAAGGGAATCATCGTGCTCATCGCCGAGGCCGAGATGGTCAGCACGGTCCCGAGATAACCGATCGCTTCGATCCAGTTCATGCGAGGCCCCCGCGCATCCTGTCAGCGGAACGGGATGCATGTTCGGGGACGAGCGGCAAGACACCGGACCGGCCTCGGGCGATCGAGAGCGCTACCCTGTGCCCGGACGGATACGCCCGGCCACGGCATCGGCGGCCCGCGCACCCTCCTCGTAGGCGCCGCCCGCCGTGCCCCATTGCAGCCGCGACAGGGCCTCGCCGGCAAACCAGATCCGCTCGCCCACGGGGGCCTGGAGCCGCTGCCGGGCCGGGGCATGGCCCGGCGGCACCACCGCCCAGGAGCCGCGGGACCAGGGATCGTGCCGCCACTCGCTGACGGCGGGGATGGACAGGTCGTGCAGGCGCCCCGCCCCGAAATGGTGCGCGAGCACGGCGCGCACGTGCCGGCGCACCCCGTCCGGCCCGCTGCGGGCCGCATCGACCGCCTCGGCGTCGGCATAGTCGAGTTCGTAGTAGTGGAACGGCGTGCCGTCGATGCGCGCGAGCAGCCCCGGCGGCGACTGCCGGCCGCCGGCGATGCTGGCGAGCCGGTCCCGGCCCCGGAACGGGCTCGACGGCCAGTGCAGCACGGCGTGCTCGTAGAGTCCGGTGCGGAAACCGTCGATCGCCGATCGGACTTCAGTGGGCAGGGCGGGCGCGAAGGCGATGGACGCCCGAAGCACCATGACCGGCGCGGTGACGATCACTGCGAGCGCGCTCACGCACCGCCCGCCCGCGACCGTGACGCGGACGCCCGCCCCGGACCAGTCGATGGCCTCGACCGGGCTGTCGAGGGCGACGGGCAGCCCGTGTGCCAGCCGGGCGAGATAACCGCCGTAGCCGCCGGCCATGAAGAAGTTGTCGCCGTATTCCATGCTCGGGAAGTCGTGCAAGGAGACCTCCTCCAGGGGACGGCCGGAGACGAGGCCGTGCACGCGGGCGACGCGCCCGCCCCAGGGGCCGAGGCTCGCAGGCAGGGCGCTCGACGCCGGACGGTCCGGGCCGGGCGCGGCGGCCCCTGCGGTCATGGCCCGGTCGGCGAGGTCGAAGGCGCGGGCGGCCGCCCGCCGCTCCTCCGGCCGGGCGGGGCGGCGGCCGACCCAGCCGTGCCCGTCCTGCGGCGCCCGCCTGAGGGGCTCGCCCCGTGAGAGGCCCAACCGGACCAGGGGGTTGATCGGCCCGGCATGGAGCCAGTGCGCCCCGAGGTCGATCGCGTGGCCGCGCAGGTCCGTGGTGAAGGCCCGGCCTCCGACCCGGCTGCGGGCCTCCAGCACCGCCACCGACACGCCGCGGCCGACCAGGGTGCGGGCCGCGGCGATGCCCGCCGCGCCCGCGCCGACCACCACCACGTCGGGGGTCTCGGGCAGCGGAGCGAGGCGGGGGACGATGCTGGGGCGGAAATGGGCATGGGCCGGCGCACCGGCTCTGGTCTCGCGCATGGGCGGCGGGGTTCCCTCGGTGCGTTCGGCGTTCCGGCGGTTCAGGGCTTCAGGACCTCGACCGTCGCCGACTTCTCACCGCCCGGCTTCGGGCTCCCCGTCAAGGTGTAGATCCGGCCCTCGAACGTGACCGCGCCGAAGCCGTGGCGCGGGGTCGGCAATCTGGCGAGGCACCGCCAAAGGTCCTTCTGCAGGTCGAACGCCTCGACCTCACCGAAGGTCCGGGTGGTCGATTCGCCGCCGATGACGAAGACTTCCCGGCCGAGCACCGCGGAGGCGCTGCCGCTGCGGGCGGTGGGCAGCGGCGCGGCCTCGCGCCACGAATCCTCCGTGGGGTCGTAGACCTGCGTCGTGGACAGGTTGTGGGCGGGGTCGCCGTCGCGGCGCCCGCCGATGGCGACGATGCGACCGTCGATCGCCTGGACCGCGAGGTGGTCGCGGGGCGTCGGCAGGGGAGCGGCTCGGCTCCATGCATCGCCCGCCGGATCGTAGACCTCGTGGGCCGGGTCGTTGCCGCGCCCGCTGCGGCTTCCGCCGACCACGTGGATGCGGCCTCCGACCACCGCCGCCCCGCCGGCCGCCCGCGGCGTCGGCATCTCCCGGCGCGCGGTCCAGGCATCCGCCTCCGGATCGTAGGCGTAGACCTGGCCCGACGCCGTCCAGCCGTTCACGTAGCCGCCGAAGACGTAGATGCGGCCGTCGAACCCCGCGGCCATGGCGTGATGGACCGAATGGGGAAAGGGCGCGCCCTTGCTCCACGCGTCCCGCGCCGGGTCGTAGATCAGGAGTTCCGTGGCGCCATTGTAGTCGCCGACGACGTAGGCCCGGCCGTCGATCATGGCGACCGCGACCTCCGAGCGCTCGGCCGGTGCCTTCGAGCCTCCGGCCCAGGCGCCGGCCTCATGAGCGCCGACTTCGTGGGCGGGGGCCGGCACGGCGAGGGCGAGGAGGAGCGGGAGGGCGAGGGTCAGGCGCATCGGGTCCGATCGTTCGCGGCAGGCAGCCGGTGAACGCGGCCGGGCCGGAAAAGTGCACCGGTCGCAGCGCATGGCGGGCTGCCGGAGCCTTGAAGGACGCGCGCGCCGTCACCAGAAAGCCGGGGCGCCGGCCCGGCGCCGGAGCGGGACATCCCCGGAATGCTGATCCAATCCGCCCTCGCCGCCCTGCGGCAGACCTTCTCGCCCCCTCTGCGGGCGATCCTGTGGAAGTCGCTCGGCCTGACGCTGGGCCTCCTGCTGCTGGTCTGGCTGGGGCTGACGCGGCTGATCCAGTGGTTCCAGGCGAGCCACCACATCTCGGCGCAATACCCGCTCCTCGACAGCCTCGCCTATTTCCTGGCCGGCTTCGGGCTGTTCGTGGCGCTCGCCTACGTGATGCCGGCCGTCTCGATCCTGGTGGCTGGCTTCTTCCTGGACGACGCCGCCGAGATCGTCGAGCGCACCGACTTTCCCGACGACCCGCCGGGGCAGGCCCTGCCGCTCGCCACCGCGATGCTCTACGCCCTGCGGTTCGGCGGCCTGACCCTGCTGGTGAACCTGGCCGCCCTGGTCATCTTCCTCGTGCCGGTGGTGGGGATCGCGGCCTTCTTCGCCGCCAACGCCTACCTGCTCTCGCGGGAATATTTCGAGATGGCCGCGGCCCGGTTCAGGCCCCTGGACGAGGCCGCCGCGATGCGCCGCGACTTCTCGGCGACGACGCTCGCGGCCGGCTGCCTGCTGGCGGGGATGATGGTGGTGCCGGTCGTCAACTTGCTGACGCCGCTCTTCGGCATCGCCCTGATGGTGCACGTGCACAAGCGGCTGGCCCGGCGCCTGCCGGCCCCCGCTCCCCAGGGTCGACTTCGGTAGGAACGGCTATCTGCGCGTGCCCCAGCGGGCGCCCATGCGGCTGGACGAGGCGGCATCCGCGCCGATCGCGGGGCCGGAGGCGGTCATGGGGCGGTGCTGCGAGCCCGGCCCCATCGGCTCGGGGGCGATGCTGTCGGGAATCTCGGCCATGCCCGGGGTACCGCGCCCCGTGGCGAACTGGCCCGCCTTGCGGAAGCGCCAGAGGTAGCCGGGCACGACGGCCTCCGCCGCGGTCGGCAGGATGCCCAGAGCCTCCAGGGTGCGCCCCTCGGATTTTGCGTATTCCGAGACAACGTTGTCGCTCTGGAGCAGCACGACCTGGTCGCGGGTCAGCTTCAGGTCGGCCGGCAGGAAGCCGAAGGTCAGGGTGTCGGCGATCTCCATGGCACGCGCCTGGAGCTTGGCCAGCGGCAGCGGCAGGTCGAGCACCACGCGCTTGCGGTGGGTCGTCTCCAGCATGTAGCGGACGAGGTGCTCCAGGGTGGCGACCTCGGGGCCGCCGAGTTCGTAGACCTTGCCGCCGGGCACGCGGCCCTCCGTAGCGAGCGCGATGGCCTCGGCCACGTCGCCGACGAAGACCGGCTGGAAGCGTGACTTCGCCCCCGCCAGGGGCAGCACCGGCAGGGCGCGGGCGAGGTTGGCGAAGCGGTTGAAGAAGCTGTCGCCCGGGCCGAACACCAGCGAGGGGCGGAACACCACTGCCTCGGGACAGGCCGAGAACACCTTGGCCTCGCCCTCGGCCTTGCTGCGGGCATAGGCCGACCCGGAGGCCGGGTCGGCACCGATGGCCGAGACGTGGACCAGGGCCGCGCCGACGCGGGCGGCGGCCTGCGCGATCTCGCCCGCGCCCTCCGCCTGGAGCCGGGCGAAGCGCTGGGGGCCGGCCTCCTGGAGGATGCCGACGAGGTTGATCACCACGTCCGCGCCCTCGACCGCGCGGGCGATCGAATCGGGGTAGCGCAGGTTGGCCTGCACGGCCACGATCTGCCCGACCTTGCCCAGCGGCTGGAGGAACAGGGCGAGGTCCGGCCGCCGCACGGCGACGCGGATGCGGTAGCCGCGCTTGGCCAGAGAGCGGACCACGTGGCGGCCGAGGAAGCCCGAGCCGCCGAAGATCGTCACCAACTGCGAGGCCGGGCGGGTCAGGCCCAGGGAAGCGGTCGGGGTGCTGGAGCCGGTCATCGCCTCGTCCCGTTGATCGATCGCGGACCCTGTCGAGGGCGCCGCACTACCGGGCTACTTAAACCAATTCCAGCCCGTGGGGAGCCGGTCGGCCCGGCAATCGTGCGCCCGCGCATGACAGAGCCGAGGTCGCGTGCCGGCGGAGGTTCGGCCCGGAGGAGCCATGCACGGCTCAAGGGCTGCCGGCCCATCGGTCCGAAGGGATTTTCACCGGTCTTTCAGAGCGCCCGGTCAGGGTTGGGTGTGGTTCGGGACCGGCAGATCGCGTGTCGCCTCGACGATGTCCAAAAAGCCTGCGGCCGGGTCGATCCAGCGCCAGTCGGCGCCCATCTGGTGGCGGAACCAGGTGAACTGGCGCTTGGCGTAGCGGCGGGTGTCGGTCTGGCCGCGCAGGATCGCTTCCTCCAGGCTCAGGGTGCCGTCGAGATGGGCGATCAGTCCGGGCACGCCGTGGGCACGCATCACCGGCAGCATCGGATCGAGGCGGCGCTCCCGCAGCTGGGCGATCTCGTCGAGGGCGCCGGCCGCGAGCATGTCGCGGAAGCGCGCATCGATGTGCCGCCGCAGCAGGTCCCGGTCCGGCGCGAGGAAGATTTTCCGTAAGGTCTGCCCTGCCAGCGGGCCGGGGATACGGTTGCCCTGGAAGGCGGCGATGGGGCGGCCCGTGGCGGTGAACACCTCCATCGCCCGCATCACCCGCATCCGGTCGCTCGGCCTGAGGGCTTCGGCACCGCCAGGATCGCAGGCGGCGAGTTGCGCGTGCAGCGCCCCGGTCGGCACGCCCTCGGCCCTGGCGCGGATCTCGGCCCGGACCGCATCCGGCACCGCCGGCAATTCCGAAAAGCCCTCCTCCAGGGCGCGGAAGTACAGGCCCGTGCCGCCGACGAAGACCGGCAGGCGTCCATCCAGATCGCGCAACAGGGCGGTCGCATCACTGGAGAAGTGGCCGAGAGAGAAGTTCACGGCCCCGTCCACGTACCCGTAGAGGCGATGATCGACACGCGCCTCCTCGGCCGCGTCCGGCCGGGCGGTGAGGCGGCGCAGGTCCGCGTAGACCTGCATCGAGTCGGTGTTGACCACCACGCCGCCGTGACGAAGGGCGAGCGCCGTCGCCAGCGCCGACTTGCCCGAGGCGGTCGGCCCTGCGATGAGGATCGCCGCCGGCCGGTCGGACGGCGGCGCTGGATTTGGCGGCAACGGCGAAGACATCCCGGATGACCCTGGTCGCGGTTCTGATAGCAAACCCGGAGCGGCCGGCCATCACCGACGCGGTGCTGGCCGAGACGCGGGCCGTGCTCGCCACCGAGCACCAGCCCCGCATCCTGCATGGCGAGGTCGCCGCCGAGATCCTGGTGCCGGGCGCGCCCGCCGCGGCCGCGGCCCTGGCCGAGCGGCTGCGCACGGCGCTCTCGGGCGAGCCCATCGACGTGGCGGTGCTGGCAGCCGACGGGCACCGGCGCAAGCGCCTGTTCCTGGCCGACATGGATTCGACCATGATCGAGCAGGAATGCATCGACGAACTCGCCGGCACGGTCGGGCTGAAGGACCACGTCGCGGCGATCACCGAGCGCGCCATGCGGGGCGAGATCGCCTTCGAGCCGGCCTTGCGCGAGCGCGTGGCCCTGCTGAAGGATCTGCCGGTCGGCATCGTCGAGACGCTGATCGCCGAGCGCATCACATTGACGCCGGGAGGCCGGACCCTGGTTCGGACCCTGAAGGCGCACGGCGCCCGGACCTGCCTCGTCTCTGGGGGCTTCACCCTGTTCACGGGGCCGATCGGCGATGCGATCGGCTTCGACGAGCACTACGCCAACCGCCTCGGCGTGGAGGCGGGGCATCTCACCGGCACGGTGGAGGAGCCGATCGTCGGCAAGGCGCAGAAGCGCGCGACCCTGATCGACCTGCGCACCCGCCTCGGCCTCGACCCGGCCGAGACGCTGGCGGTGGGCGACGGGGCCAACGACCTCGACATGCTGGGCGAGGCGGGACTCGGCGTCGCCTTCCGGGCCAAGCCCGCGGTGGCCGCGGCCGCCCATGCCCGCGTGGTGCACGGGGACCTCACGGCGCTGCTGTACCTGCAGGGCTACGCGGCGGCCGAATTCTCCGCCTGAGCCATCCTACGGAAAGAGCCGCGGCCTCCGAGAGGCCACGGCTCCGATCCGGATAGGCGGCGCGGACTCTATTCCAGCCCGATCGCCACGAAGCGCACGTCGCCGCCGGCACTCGCCACCAGCAGCAGTACGGACTTGCGCCCGTCCTTCTTCAGGGCGTCGACGCGCTTGGTCACGTCGGCGGGGCTGGACACGGCCTCCTGCCCGACCTCGACGATGACCTCGCCCGGCTGGATGCGCTTGTCGGCCGCCGTCGAGTTCGGATCGACGCGGGTGACGACCACGCCCTTGACGCTGTCCTTGATGCTGTACTTCTTGCGCAACTCGTCGCTGATGCCCGACAGGTTGAGGCCGAGCGCCTGACGCACGGCGCTCTCGGGCTCCGGCTGGCGGGCATTGGCTGGCTGCGGCTTGTCGGTGTCCTCCAGGCGGCCCAGCACCACGGTCTTCGTGGTCTCCTCGCCCTTGCGGACCACCACCACGTCGACCTTCTGGCCGACCGGGGTGGAGGCGACGATGCGCGGCAGGTCGCTCGATGCCTTGACCGCGCTGCCGTTGAAGCGGACGATCACGTCGCCGACCTCGAGCCCGGCCCCCTTGGCGGGCCCCTTCTCGTCGACGCCCGCGACCAGCGCGCCCTTGGCGCCGCCCTTCAGGCCGAGGGCCTCGGCGGTGGCGTCGTCCACGTTCTGGATGCGGACGCCGAGCCAGCCGCGGCGGACCTCGCCGAACTCACGCAGCTGGTCGGTTACGGGCTTGGCCGTGTTGGAGGGCACGGCAAAGCCGATGCCGACCGAGCCGCCGGTGGGCGACAGGATCGCGGTGTTGATGCCGATGACCTCGCCGGCCATGTTGAACAGAGGCCCGCCCGAATTGCCCTTGTTGATGGCTGCATCCGTCTGGATGTAGTTGTCGTAGGGGCCGGACTCGATGTTGCGGCCCCGCGCCGAGACGATGCCGGCCGAGACCGAACCACCGAGGCCGAACGGGTTGCCGATCGCGATCACCCAGTCGCCCGGCCGCATCTTGTCGGAATCGCCGAAGGGCACCGCCTTGAGGGGGCGCTCGGCCGTGGGCTTCACCCGCAGCACCGCGAGGTCGATCTTCGAATCCTTGCCGATGATCTCGGCCTTCAGCTTGGTGCCGTCGTGCAGGATGACCTGGATGTCGTTGGCGTCGCCGATGACGTGGTTGTTGGTCACGACGATGCCCGAGGCGTCGATGATGAAGCCGGAGCCGAGCGAGTTCGACTTGCGCTGCTGGCGCGGAGTGTCGTTCTCGCCCCTCTGCTCTCCGCCGCCCCGTCCGCCGCGGCGGTTGAAGAATTCCTCGAACAGGTCCTCGAAGGGCGTGCCGGGGGGAAGCTGCGGCCCGGCGCGGTTGCCGCCGGGGCGGGCCTCCACCGTGGTCGAGGCCGAAATGTTGACCACCGCGTCCGTGACCTGGTCGGCCAGATCCGCCAGGGATTCCGGCCCCTTGGCGAAGGCCGGCAGGGGCAGCGCCGAGCCGGCGACGGACACGCCGATCATGGTCGCGGCGAGGACGGAGCGCGCGCGCCGGGCAAGGCCGGCGATGGGACGGGATGCGGGATTCGCGAGGGAGTGCATGGTCGGCCTCTTCAGGAACGCGTTTCCCGGTCGTGGTTGCGACCGCCCCATCGAGGGGCGGCCGGTGTCGCCTCAGCGCGCGGCGCCGGTGGTCGAGCCCGTGGTGGAGCCGGGATCGGACGTGCCCCGCGGAGCCCCGCCCTGCACGGCCTTGCCCTGCGGGTCGTTGAAGTAGCGGAAGAAGTCCGAGGTCGGGCTGATCACCAGCCGGGTGTCGGGGCCCTTCAGCCCGTTCTCGTAGGCCTGCATCGAGCGATAGAAGCTGAAGAAGTCGCGGTCCTTGCCGAAGGCTTCGGCGAGGATGCGGTTCTTGTCGGCGTCGCCCTGGCCGCGCAGCTGTTCCGATTTCTGCGTCGCCTCGGCCAGGATCACGGTGACGTCGCGGTCGGCCTTGGCCCGGATGGTCGCCGCGATCTGGTCGCCGTTGGCGCGGATGTCGGCGGCCTCGCGCTCGCGCTCGGTCTTCATGCGCTTGTAGACGGCCGAGGAGTTCTGCGCCGGCAGGTCCACGCGGGTCATGCGCAGGTCGACGATCTCGACGCCCAGCGCCTTGGCCTGCCGGTTCACGTCCTCCTGGATGTCGTTCATCAGCCGCATGCGGTCCGTCTTGACGATGGCGTCGCGGGTCGAGCGGGCGAGCACGTTGCGCAGGGACGAGTTGGTGAAGCTCGCCAGCCGCTGGTTGGCCAGCGCGATGTTGTTGACCGACTGGTAGAAGCGCAGCGGATCGGTGATCCGGTAACGGGCGAAGGCGTCGACCTCCAGGTTCTGGCGGTCGGCCGTGAGCAGGGTCTGCACCGGCAGGTCGAGGTCCAGCACCCGCTTGTCGAACAACACGACGTTCTCGATGAACGGCCACTTGAGGTAGAGGCCGGGGCGCTCCTCGCCGGTCTGGTTCAGCACGGCGCGCACGCGTCCGAACTGGAGGACCAGGGCCTGCTGCATCTGGCCCACGGTGAAGACCGAGGCGTAGAGGGCCACGACGATCGCCGCGACGACGACGACCAGTCCGGTGCGGATAGTCTGTCCGTTCATCGGGCCGCTCCACCCTGCGGAGCGGACTGGGTCCGCGCGCCGAACTCCGTCAGCGGCAGCACCGGCAGGACGCCGGCGGCGGCACCCGCCGCACCGGCCCCGGACCCGTTCTGGTCGATGATCACCTTGTTCACGGAACCGAGCACCTTTTCCATCGTGTCGATGAACAACCGCTCGCGTGTGATGGCGGGCGCGAGCTTGTAGGAGGCGTAGACCTCGTCGAAGCGGGCCGCCTGACCGGTGGCGTCGGCCGTCGCCTTCGTCCTGTAGGCCTCGGCCGACTGGACGATCTGCGAGGCGCGGCCCCTGGACTGGGGCACCTCGCGGCTGGCGTAGGTCTTGGCCTCGTTCTGGGCGGTGTCGGCATCCTGCTGCGCCGCGTTCACGTCGACGAAGGCGGGGCGGACCTCGGGAGGCGGGTTCACGCTGACGAGCTGTACCACCTCGATGCGCACGCCCGCGCCGTACTCGTCCAGCGCCTTCTGGACGATCTCTCTGACCTCCTGCGCGACGCTCGACTGCTCGTTGGTGAGGATCGCCTGGATGTTGCGGCGCCCCACCACCTCGCGCATGGCGCTCTCGGCGATGGCCTTGATCGTCCCTTCCGGGTTCTGGAGGTTGAAGACGAAGTCCGAGGCCTTGAGCGGGTTGACGCGCCACTGCACCTCGAAGTCGAGGTCGACGATGTTCTCGTCGCCCGTGAGCATCAGGCTCTCGTCGGGCACGTCGCGGGCGCGGGCCTGGCTGCCGACGCCGGAGCGGAAGCCGACCTGGATCGAGTTGACCTGGCCGACGTTCGGCTTGACCACGCCGCCGACCGGATAGGGGAAGTTGTAGCGCAGGCCCTCGCCCTTCGAGCCGACGTAGCGGCCGAAGATGGTCTCGATGCCGACTTGGTTCGGGGCCACGGTATAGAAGCCTGTCGCCAGCCAGATCGCCACGGCGAGGGCACCGACGACCACGACGCTGCGGCCGCCGCCGAAGGAGCCGCCGCCCCCGCCCGGGATGACGCCGCGCAGGCGGTCCTGGCCGCGCCGGAGAAGGTCTTCGAGGTTCGGCGGGGTCTTGCCGCCGCCTCCGCCACCGCCGCCCCAGGGGCCGCCGCCACCGCCATTGCCGCTACCGCGACCCCAGGGTCCACCCCCGCCGCCACCGCCGCCGCTCTGATTGCTCCAAGGCATCCTGGCCGTTTTCTCCTGCCTGCCGCGGACCTGCCCGCACGTCGCCTGTGCTGCCGGTCGTCGTCGCGACGACCGCGCCCGCTTCCACCTTCGAGGATCCGGCTGGGCACCGCCCCGTGCCGCGCTCTCGGCCCATCCGCCCATCGGGCGGATCTAAGCGTCTGAGACGGCGCACCTTCTTCGCGTCGGGCTGCCCACCTAGCGCGAAATCGCCCCTCGCCGCTAGGCACCTGCGTGCGACCGCGCGCTCCTGTCAAGGCTGGCAGTTGGGCATCGCACCCGCGCTTGGCAACCGCGGTGCGTCGTCCGCGCACCTGCTGGCGGCCTTAGTTTTTTCGCGGATGAGATCGGCCGCTCAAACGATGCGGTCGAGGACGACGAAGGCGAAGGCCCGCTCGTCGTGCTCGCCGGCCGGGTGCGCTTCGCGCTGGGTCTCGCGGAAGCGGGTGCGGTCGAAGGCCGGAAACAGCGTGTCGCCCTCCGGCCGGCCTTCGACTTCCGTGACGTGGAGCCGGTCGGCATGCGGCAGCGCCAGGGCGTAGATCTCGGCCCCGCCCACCACCATCAGTTCCTCCGCATCGCCCGCCGCCGCCAGGGCCTCGGCCCAGCCATGGACGACCGTGACCCCGTCCGGGGCGAAGGCGGCGTCGCGGGTGAGCACGAGGGTGCGCCGGCCGGGCAGCGGCCGGCCGATCGACTGGTAGGTCCTGCGCCCCATCAGCATGGGCTTGCCCATCGTCAGGGCCTTGAAGCGCTTCAGGTCGCTGCGCAGGTGCCAGGCCAGGCCGTTGTCGCGGCCGATGACGCCGTTCTCGGCGAGCGCGACGACGAGGGTGATCCGGGACATGGGGACTCGCAACTCCGGCCTTCGAACCCGCTCAGACCGCCACCGGGGCGGAAATCGCCGGGTGCGGATCGTAGCCCTCGATGGCGATGTCTTCGTAGCGGAAGGCGAAGAGGTCGTGCACCGCCGTGTTGAGGACGAGGCGCGGCAGGGGCTTGGGCCGGCGGGCGAGAAGCGTGCGCGTCTGCTCCAGGTGGTTCCGGTAGAGGTGCGCGTCGCCGAAGCTGTGCACGAAGTCGCCGAGGCCGAGGCCGGTGGCCTGGGCGATCATCGCGGTGAGCAGGGCGTAGCTCGCGATATTGAAGGGCACGCCGAGGAAGGCGTCGGCCGAGCGCTGGTAGAGCTGGCAGGAGAGGCGCCCGTCCGCGACGTAGAACTGGAACAGGCAGTGGCAGGGGGCCAGCGCCATGCGGTCGAGGTCGGCCGGGTTCCAGGCCGAGACGATGAGGCGGCGCGAATCGGGGTTGCGGCGGATCTCGTCCACCACCCAGGCGATCTGGTCGACCGTGCCGCCGCCGGGCTTCTCCCAGCTTCGCCACTGCTTGCCGTAGACCGGTCCGAGGTCGCCCTGCGCGTCGGCCCACTCGTCCCAGATGGTGACGCCGTTCTCGCGCAACGCCCGCACGTTGGTGTCGCCGGTGAGGAACCAGAGCAGTTCGTGGACGATCGAGCGCAGGTGCAGCCGCTTCGTCGTGACCAGCGGAAACCCCGCGCCGAGGTCGAAGCGC
>NZ_BPRB01000330.1 GCF_022179685.1 Methylobacterium trifolii | reverse complement strand
ACCCTCTCCCGCACGGGCTACCGGGTTCACACATCGTTTTCAGGACGTGCCCTGGCCCGGCCGCCGGCCTCTCCTCCCCCTTGTGGGGAGGAGCCCGAGGTGGGGTGGTGCAGGAGGCACCGCACCGCTCGATCCTGGGCCACCCCCACCCCTACCCCTCCCCACGAGGGTGAGGGGATTCGCGTTCCGGAACAGAGACTTATCCGGCCAAGGACAAAGTGTGAATCCGGTAGCCCGCACGGGAGAGGGGGCCGACCGGCGCTTCGAGCGACCTGTCCGGTTCCCCCGCGCAGACGTGTGGACCCGACAGCCTTCATCGTAGAGTCTTCGAAGACGGGCTCCTTCGAGGGCTTCGCTCCGCGCCTTCAAGATGGTGGAGGGATCGGACGAGACCGACCGGGCACGCCCCCATCCCATGAGGACCCTGCAAACGGAGACGGACCGGATCGTTCGATCCGGTCCGCGCGTGTGATGTCCGTAAATGCCGATCCCCGAAGGGGCGTCGCCTAGAACGGGATGTCGTCGTCCAGATCGTAGTTGGGGCGCCCGCCGCCGCCCGAGCCCGAGCCCGAGCTTGCCGGCGCCGGACGCCGGTCTCCGCCCTGGGAGCGGCCGCCGCCGAAATCGCCGCCGCGGCTCACCTGTCCGCCGCCCTCGTCGTCGGCGCCCATCTCGCCGCCGCCACCGCCGCCGCGGCCGTCGAGGATCGTCATCTCGCCGCGGAAGCGCTGCAGCACCACCTCGGTGGTGTACTTCTCGACGCCGGAATTGTCCGTCCACTTCCGGGTCTGGAGCTGGCCCTCGATGTAGACCTTCGAACCCTTGCGCAGGTACTGCTCGGCCACGCGGGCGAGGTTGTCGTTGTAGATCACGACCGAGTGCCACTCGGTCTTCTCCTTACGCTCGCCGCTCGCCTTGTCCTTCCAGGACTCGGAGGTGGCCAGACGCAGGTTGCACACGGGGTCGCCGGAGCCGAGGCGGCGCATCTCGGGGTCGCGCCCGAGATTGCCCACCAGGATCACCTTGTTCACGCTGCCCGCCATCGCTCTCTCCTTGCCGTATCGGATCTCACAGGGCCGTCGTTCGCCATCAGCCCGCGGGGCGTCCTTGATGCACGCGGGCGCCGGCGGCGGCAACGCGCCGCCCCGGCTTGTTCCCGGAACGCACATGCCGGGACGATAGCGTTTGTTCTATCTCTGTTCTTGATGGGTCGCAAGAATGGGCCTGCCACCACGGTCTCTCCCGATCGGGCCTTCGCGCTTCACGACACGTGGACGATGAGCTTGCCGAAGTTGCGGCCCTTCAACAGCCCGATGAAGGCCTCCGGCGCGTTCTCCAGGCCCTCGACCACATCCTCCCGGTACGTCACCCGGCCCTCCTTCAGCCAGCCGCCCACGTCGCGCAGGAAGGCCTCGATCTGGTCGGAGAAGTCCCAGACGATGAAGCCCTGGATGCGCAGGCGCTTGGTCAGCACCATTCGCATCAGCGTCGGGCTGCGGTCGGGGCCGGGGGGCAGTTCGGTGGCGTTGTAGCCGGCCACGAGGCCGCAGACCGGCATCCGCGCGAAGTCGTTGAGGAGCGGCAGCACCGCGTCGAAGACCGGGCCGCCGACGTTCTCGAAATACACGTCGATGCCCTTCGGGCAGGCGGCGGCGAGGCTAGCCGGCAGGTCCTCGCCGCGGTGGTCGACGGCCGCGTCGAAGCCGAGTTCCTCCGTGAGGTAGCGGCACTTGTCCGGCCCGCCGGCGATGCCCACGGCGCGGGCGCCCTTCAGCCGGGCGATCTGCCCGACCAGCGAACCGACGGGGCCTGCGGCGGCGGCCACCACCACGGTCTCGCCGGGCTTGGGCCGGCCGATGGTGAGGAGGCCCGTATAGGCCGTCATGCCGGGCATGCCGAGGATGCCGAGCGCCGTCGTCGGCGGGGCGAGCGCCGGGTCGATCCGCTGCAGGCCCGTGCCATCGGAGGTCGAAAAATCCTGCCATCCGCCGAAGGCGGAGACGAGGCTGCCCACGGGAAAATCCGGGTTGTCGGATTCCACCACCTCGCTCACGGTGCCGCCGGTCATCGGCTCGCCGATGGCGACGGGGGCGGCGTAGGATTTGGCCGCGCTCATCCGGCCGCGCATGTAGGGATCGAGGGAGAGCCAGCGGGTGCGCAGCAGGACCTCGCCCGCGCGCACGCTCGGCACCCGGCTCTCCTCCAGGCGGAAATGGGCGGGCGTCGGCTCGCCGTGCGGGCGGGAGGCCAGCACGATGCGGCGGTTCATGGCGGCCATGGGGTGTCCTTTCGGCTTGCCGGTCCGGGGACGGGCTCAGGGCTGATCTGGGGCTGTGCGGGGACGGGGACACCCGGCCGGGCGATCCTTTGCGCGCCGCCGGCGTTTCCCGGTCCGGCGGCAAGCGGGAGATGCTGGATGAGATCGGCACTGATCGGCATGGCGGGGCTCGTGCTGGCGCTCGCCGGCGGCCGGGACGGGGGGGCGAGCGAGGGCGACCCCTTGCGGGCCTATCGCGGGACCCGGCGCGTGCTGGTGCTGTCCGCACCGAACGCGGACGACCCGCGGTTAGGCGCCCAGCGGCAGGCCCTCGCCTCCGCCCGGCCCGGCCTGACCGAGCGCGACCTTCTGGTGGTCGAGGCGATCGGCCCGGGGAGCCAGGCCTCCAGCCTGCGCCGGGCCCTCGACCTGCCGGCGGGCGCCTTCCGCGCCGTGCTCGTCGGAAAGGACGGGGGCGCCAAGCTCACGTCCCCCGAGCCGATCCCGCCGCAGGCCCTGTTCTCCACCATCGACGCGATGCCGATGCGGCGCGACGAGATGCGGAGCCAGCGCTAACCGACAAATGAAAAAGGGCCGCCCGAAGGCGGCCCCGTCGTCACGTCTCGGCCCGGTCAGTAGCAGCGCTGGACCAGGACCCGCTGATAGCCGTAGGGCGTCCAGCGGGTGCGCGGGACGGTGTAGCAGCCGCCGCCGCCGCCGTAGCCGTAATCGTAGCCGCCATAGGCCGCCGGGGCATAGCCGTAGCCGTAGCCCGGATAGCCGTAACCGCCGCCATAGCCACCGTAGAGGCCGCCGGCCGCCAGACCGAGGCCGACCCCGAGGCCCAGGCCGCCGAGGCCATAGCCGTACCCGCCGCGGCGATAGCCGCCGCCATATCCGCCGCGGTAGCCGCCGAAGCCGCCGCGGTATCCACCGCCGAAGCCCGCACCGCGGAACCCACCACCGAAGCCGCCGCCGCGGAACCCGCCGCCGCCGAAGCCGCCCCCATGGAACCCGCCGCCGTGGAAGCCACCACCGCCGAAGCCGCGCGCATCGGCGCTGGCCGGCAGCATCGCGAGCGCACCGGCCATCAGGGCCGATGCCAGAACAACACGCTTCATCACGAATCTCCGAAGAATCTGAACGCCCCAGTGATGCAAGAACGCTCAGGCCACCTGAACGGTTCATGCACGGCCTGCGGCATCGGCGCCGCCCGCGCGCGCCAGGACGCAGCCCGTCTCGGATTCAGCTTGAAAAGCGCCGGAATCTGCGGTGAGGAAGCCGTCGAGCCCCTCGAAGGCGCCCCTGGCGGACCTCACGATGATGTTACGGACGGTTCGCGCCCTCCTGTTCGCCCTGTCGCTGACGGTCGGCCTAGGCGCCCCCACGAGCCGGGCCGCCCCGGCCACGCCCGCGCCCGGCCCCTGTTCCAGCGTCCAGTCCGGCCCCGAGACTTTTACGGTCTGCGTGGTGGACCTGAAGCGCCAGAGGGTGCGGCTGTTCTGGCTCGGCCAAGACGGGCTTCCCTATTCGTCGCTCGGCAACCTCGCCGAGAAGCAGGGCCCGCGTCTGGCCTTCGCGATGAATGCCGGCATGTACGACAAGGGCCAGGCGCCGGTCGGCCTCTACGTCGAGGACGGGCGCGAGATGAAGGGAGTCTCCACCGCCAACGGCCCCGGCAACTTCCACCTCAAGCCCAACGGCATCTTCTACGTGAAGGGCGACCGCGCCGGCATCCTCGACACGCCCCGCTACCTCAAGGCCCGGCCCAAGCCCGACTTCGCCACCCAGTCCGGGCCGATGCTGGTCATCGACGGGCACATCCACCCCAAAATCTCGACGGACGGCCCCTCCCAGAAGATCCGCAACGGCGTCGGCGTGCGCGACGACGGGCACACGGCGGTGTTCGCGATCTCCGAGCGCCCGGTGACGTTCGGCGCCTTCGCCCGCCTGTTCCGGGACGACCTCGGCTGCCGCAACGCCCTGTTCCTCGACGGCAGCGTGTCGAGCCTCTACGCGCCGAACCTGGGCCGATCGGACCTCAGCCGGCCGCTGGGGCCGTTGGTGGGGGCGGTGGCGCGGTGAGGGGGGGCTAGTTAAAATTCGACTTGGCTCGCCCGGCCGCTATCGACCCGACTCAGACCTTCAGAAGGTCTACTTATCGCCGATCTGGTCGGCCCCAGATGATCAAGGCTGACGCATCATCGACGATAAAAATGTCTTTACTGCACAGCATAGAACATCGAGAAGTTTCCAATCAAAGCGACTTACATCAACGGTGAGAAATATTAACGCCAGGTCCAGTCATATTGCTAAAAAAGCGATCAGCTCCAGCCAAGCTTTTATCTGACGATCGCCCAGTTATGCTCTCTTCAAATTTGGTAATAGCGTTCAAAACCTTATAAACTGTATTATTGTCGAATTTAGATGCTGAAAGTCCGGCCTCTTTCTCAACGGCTTCGATTGATTTTAGTGTTACAGAACGAACCGATTCGTCTTTCTCGCTTTCAAACACGTCCGAAAAAATATCCTTACCGCCCTTTTCAAGATGAGGCGACCCCTTAAAGTATCTTGTAAGGTAATATGCTATATTTCGAGCTTGCTCATCGTTAAATCCAGTGATTATTTTCGAAAAATCTATCATGATGTCACCCGAATTTTATTACATCAAACGCCACGGTCGGCACGTCGGCAACTATGTATTCCTGTGACAGTGGGTTAGCTTTTGCTCTCACTGGGACAGCCTGAACGTAAGATAACACCTCCGCCCGTGGCAGCACACACATGATTGGTCTAAAATGTTCAGGGGGAGCACGCTGGCAAATGGCCCGTATCTCATCCCGCTGATCTGAATTTATTTTACCTCGCTTAAGCATAGCATCTGCACCATGACGAATACCTAAGCGCTTTACCTTTATCAAAGTGCCATGTAGATCCCCGCTTTTTACTTCTCGATTTAAATCTAGATATATTTGCAAGGGAGAAGAACTTGGCGGGACAGTAAATATTGGAGAATTTAAATCCGATCCGAAATACGGTGTGCACCAAGTGTAATGGTACCCGCCATAAAATTGAATATTAATATTGTAAGCTAAGAACGTCATAGTTGAATATAGAATTGGTCTATCAATAATTACCGCGGACATTTAAGAGCCTCGTGATATACACTATGATTTATACGAGGGGCATAAACACACGCCCATGCTTGGCCAAAATAAGACCAGGGTTCTGTCGCGCGGTCAAGATTGGTAATCCTGCGATACACGGCACCGTGTCAGTGAAGGCATTTATAAAAGTAGAGTGCTCATTGTTTTATGCGCCTCGGCGCAGGGCATAGAGCCTACTGAGCGGCTGCTATGAGCGTGAGGCCAAACGCCCGTTTCTGGGTGTCGACCTAATTACCGTTATCCACCCGTTGCAGACCATCCAGCCAAATTTCAAACTCAAGACACCATCGGCCCCAGTGCAACGGGCGGCCCGCCTCATCGCTGCCCGAACGCCGTATCCTTGAACAGGTCCTTGTACTCGCGCGGCTGTGAGCGCCAGTACTGCCGGGGCGCCCGCACCGTCTCGCCGAGCGCGGCGGCTGCGTGCCAGGGCCAGCGGGGATCGTAGAGCATGGCGCGGGCCAGCGAGATCGCGTCGGCCTTGCCCTCCGCCAGGATCGCCTCGGCCTGCGCGGCCTCTGTGATGAGGCCCACCGCGATGGTGGTGAGCCCGGTCTCGGCCTTGATCCGCTCGGCGAAGGGCACCTGGTAGCCGGGGCCGAGCGTGATCGCCTGCTTGGGCGAGACGCCGCCGCTGGAGACGTGGATGGCGGGCGAGCCCGCCCGCTTGAGGCGGTGGGCCAGTTCCACGGTCTCGTCGATGTCCCAGCCGTCCTCGACCCAGTCGGTCGCCGAGACGCGCAGCCAGACCGGGCGGCCGGCCGGCACCACCTCGCGCACCGCCTCGTAGATCTCCAGGGGGAAGCGCATCCGGTTCTCCAGGCTGCCGCCGTAGGCATCGGTGCGCCGGTTGGCGAGCGGCGAGAGGAACTGGTGCAGCAGGTAGCCGTGGGCGCCGTGCAGCTCCACCGCCTCGATGCCGAGGCGCACGGCGCGGCGGGCGGTGGCGACGAAATCGGCGCGGATGCGCTTCAGGTCGGCCGCGTCGAGGGCGTGCGGGGCCACCTCGCCGTCCCCGTGCGGGACGGGCGAGGGCGCCTCGGTGCGCCAGCCATAGGGGGCTTCGGGCGGAATCTGCTGCCCACCGGCCCAGGGGGCCTCGCTCGACGCCTTGCGGCCGGCATGGGCGATCTGGATGCAGACCGGGATCGGCGCATACTCGCGCACCGCGCCGAGCACCCGGGCCAGCGCCCGCTCGCAGCCGTCCGAGTAGAGGCCGAGGTCCCAGGCGGTGATGCGGGCCTCGGCCGAGACGGCGGTGGCCTCCAGGGTCAGCAGGCCGGCCCCCGACATGGCCAGATGCCCGAGATGCATCATGTGCCAGTCCGTGGCCTCGCCGTCGCGGGCCGAGTACTGGCACATCGGCGCGATCAGGATGCGGTTGTCGAGGTGCAGGGCGTCCAGCGTCAGCGGTTCGAACAGGCGGGCGGTCATCGGCGGCTCCGAAACGTGGATACAGATCGCGTAACTAAAGGAATCTCGATCGGCGCGCGTCCCTCCCCCCTCTGCGGGGGAGGGTGGCCCGCGAAGCGGGTCGGGAGAGGGGAGCGCCCTCTCCGGATACGGCGCTCCCCTCTCCCGACCCTCGCTCACGCGAGGCCCACCCTCC
>NZ_BPRB01000329.1 GCF_022179685.1 Methylobacterium trifolii | reverse complement strand
ACCGCCATCGAGCGGGCGCTCTCCGAGACCGGCGCGCCCGCTCGATGGCGGTGGAACGCTCGCCCAGCGCCTCGGCGAGTTGCAGCACCGGGCCGTCGATCGCCGAACGCAGGCGCTCGACATGGCCTTCGATGGTCTCGCTGACCGCCCGGCTGCGTCCATCCACGCCCTCGATCAGGCTGCCGCCCTTCTCCTCGATGGCGCGCACGATGGCCTCGGCGCTCTGGGCGAGGCGGCGGGACAGGGCCTCGCCGCGGGAATCGACCAGGGTGCCGAGCGCCGTCGCCCGCCGGTCGAAGCCGGTGGACAGGCTCTCGGCCCGTTCGTCGAGGAGCGCGGCCACGGCCGCGTTGCGTTCGTCCAGGGCCGCGGCGAGTGCCGCGGTGTGGGCGTCGGCCAGCACGGCGTGGTTCCGGGCCCGCTCGTCCAGGGCGGCGACAAGGCTCGCGGTGCGCTCGTCCACGAGGCTGGCGAAGGCGTCGTGCCGGTCGTCGAAGGCGGTGGCCAGGGCGTCGCCGCGGGAGGCGACGAGGCTGGCGAAGACCTTCATGCGGCTGTCGATGCGCTGGGTGAAGGCCTCGCTGCGGCTGTCGACGGTCTGCGCCAGGGCCGAGCCCTGCGCCTCGACCTGCCGCCCGAAGGCGGCGGTACGGGACTCCACCAGGGCATCGAGGTCGCGCAGGCGCTCGTCGAAGGTCGTGGACAGGGCCTGGAGGCGGCCCTCGACGGCATCGGTCAGGCCGGTGACGCGACCGTCGAGGAGGCCCTCGATCGCGCCGCGGGTCTCGTCGAACAGGGCGCGCAGGCTTTGCGTGCGGGCATCCACCGTCTCGGTGAGCTGGCGTCCGCGGCCCTCCACGAGATCGTTGAGGCCGGCCTGGGCCTGCTCGAACAGGTCGCCGAGGCGCTGGGTACGGCTGTCCAGGGTCTGGGCGAGCTGGCGCTCGCGGGATTCGACCAGGGCGGCGACGGCCAGCGGCGCCTCCTCCAGCACGCTGCGCAGGGTCTGGACGCGGTCGTCGATCGAACCGGCGAAGCGCGTTCCGTGCCCTTCGACCGCGCTGTCGAGGGCGGCGTGCGCCTGCTCGAACAGGGCGCGCAGCATCTGGGCGCTGGCGTCCACCGTCTGGGCGAAGCGCTCGCCGCGCCCGTCCACCAGGGTCTCGAGAGCGTGCAGGCGCTGGTCGAACAGGTCGCCCAGCGTCCGCGTGCGGGCCTCCAGAGTGCCGGTGGCGTTGCCGAGCGAGGTCTCGATCGTGGCGACGAGTTCGCGTCCGCGGCTGTCGAGGGCCTCGTGCAGGGGGCCCATCCGGCCGTCGAGGCTGCTCGACAGGGTGCTGGCATGGCCGTCCAGCAGCACGCGGATCTGGTTGGTGCGGTCGTCCAGCAGGCCGTGCACCGTGCGCACGCCCTCGTCGAGCAGGCCGCTGATGTCGGAGGTGCGGCTCGACAGGGTGCGCCCGAGGCGGCCCTCGCCGTCGTCCAGCATCCGCTCGGCGTCGGCGATGGTCTGCTGGAGCTTGGCCAGCACGCTCTCGCCGCGCCGGTCGATCAGTTCGGAGAGCGAGGCGCCGCCGCGGTCGAACAGGCGGGCGAGCTCGGTGATGCGGCCGCCGATGGCGCCGAAGACCATGCGGCCCTTCTCGTCGAGTTCGGACGACATCGCCGCGGTGCGCTCGTCGATCAGCGTGCCGAGGAGGTCCGAACGCTCGGCGAAGGCCGCGCGTACCGCCTCGGTCTGGCCGGCCAGCGCCGCGTCGGCGGAGCGGGCGCGCTCGGCGATCAGGCCCGTGAGTTCGGCGACGCGCGCGCCGAGGGTCGCGTCCAGACCGCCGGTATGCGTCTCGATGGCGCGGATCAGTTCGGCGACGTGGCTGCCCATCGCCGCGTCGAGGCCGCCGGTGCGGCCCTCGATCATGGCCACCAGCTCGCGGGTGCGGCCGGACAGGTTCTCGTCCGCCGCGCGGGTGCGGGTCTCGATGGAGCGGACGAGCTCGGCGACGTGCTCGCCCATCGCCGCGTCCAAGCCGCCGGTGCGGCCCTCGATCATGGCGACCAGCTCGCGGGTGCGGCCGGCGAGTTCCTCGTCCACGGCGCGGGTGCGCGTCTCGATCAGGCGGATCGCCTCGAAGGCCTGCGCGCCGAAGCGCTCGTCGATCAGGCGGCTGCGCTCGTCCAGGGCCGTGCCGACGGCCTCCAGGCGGCCGAGGACGTTGGCGTCGAAGCGTCCGGCGCCGTCCTCAAGGCGGCGGGCGAGGTCGGCCGTCTGCCGGTCGAAGCGCTCGCCGATCTCGCCGCCGCGGGCGGCGAGCATCTCGGCGAGGCTCTCCGAGCGCGCGGCGATCTCCTGCGCGATGCCTTGCGAACGGTGGTCGAGGGTCTGGACGAGGTCGCGGCCGCCCTCGGCCATGATCCGGGCCATCTCGCCGGTGCGGACGACCAGAGCCTCGTTGAGGGCCGTGGTGCGGGCGCCGAGATGGCCGTCGATGTGGTTGACGAGGTTGGCGAAGGTCTCGCCGATCTCGTTCGAGCGCCGGGTGGAGCGCTCCTCCAGGGCGCCGAGATGGGTCTCCATGGCCGCGCCCGCCTCGCGGGCCCGCTCGGCGATGGTCTCGGCCACGGCATTGCCCTGGACGGTGATGAGGCGGTCCATCTCCACCAGCCGCGCGCCGACGTTCTCGCCGATGGCGCTGGTATCGCGGGAGATCCGGTCGGCGAGGATGTCGCCGCGGGCGATCGTCTCCTGCAGGGCGGCGAGGCGGTTGCCGAGGGTCTCGTCGATGGCCTTGACCCGGCCGTCGGCGGTCTCTGCGAAGCTCGCCCCCGACTGGCTCAGGGAGTCGGCGATGCGCGCCCCTTGCGTCGCGACGGCGAGCACGATGTCGCGGCCGGTCCCGGCGATGCGGGCGTGGGTCTCCTCCGCGTGGGACGAGAGCAGTTCGGTGAGGCCGCGGCCGTGGGTGCCGAAGGCGGCCTCGACGTCGCCGATCCGGGCGGCGAGTTCCCCGCCGACCTGCTCGGCGGCGCGGGCGAGCGCCCCGGTGGACGCGGCCGTGCCGGCGGCGAGTTCCCGGTTCAGGTTCTCCATGGCGCCGCGCAGGGCCGCGATGGCGGCCGAGGCCCGGTCGCCCAGTTCCCCGCCGGTCTGCTCGGAGGCGGACCGGAACTGCGTCAGTAGCCCGGCGGTCCGAGCCTCGATCGTGCCGCCCACCTCCGCGGAGACCCGGCGCAGGGCCTCCATCGCCTCGGCCAGGCGCGCCGCCATCTCGGCGGTGCGCTCCGCGGCGGCGCCGTGGGCGCCGTCGGCCGCCTGCCGCAGGAGGTCGGCCGCCTCCATGGTGCGGGCGGTCAGGTGGGTGGCCGAGTCGGCCAAGCGCTGCTCGAAGACCTGGACGGCCTCGACCGTGCGGGCCTCTATCTCCCCGCCGGTCCGCTCGGAGGCCGTGCGGAACTGCGCCAGCAGGCCGGCAGACTGCGACTCGATGGTGCCGCCCACCTCGGACGAGACCTGGCGCAGGGCCTCCATCGCCTCGGCGATGCGGGCCGTCATCTCGGCGGTCCGCTCGGCGGCGGCGCCATGCGTGCCGTCCGCCGTCACCCGCAGGAGGTCCGCCGCCTCGGTGGTGCGGGCTGACAGGCGCGTGGCCGCGTCGGCCAGACGCTGCTCGAAGATCTGCACGGCCTCGACCGTGCGGGCCTCGATCTCGCCCGTGGCGCCCGCGGCCGAGCGGCGCAAGGCCTGGGCCGCCTCGGCGCTGCTGGCGCCCAGCGCCACGGTGGTCTCCTCGGCGCTGCGGCGCAGGGCCTCGACGGCCTCGGCCGTGCGGCTGCCGATCTCGCCCGACAGGCCCTCGACCGAACCGCGCAGGGAGGCGACCGCGCCGGCAGCCCCACTCTCGAAGGTCTGGCTCAGGGTGCCGAAGGCGGTCTCCAGGGCGGCCGCGGCCTCCTGCGAGCGCTGCGCCACGAGGCCGCCGGCCCGCTCGCCCGCCGCATCCAGGCGGGTGTGCAGGTCGCCGCCATGGACGGTGACGGTCTCGTGCAGGCGCGCGGCGATGGCCTCGATGCGGTCGGCCACTTCGGCCCCGCGGCCGGACACCGTCTCGCCGATCCGCTCGGCGGTGCCGACGAGGTCGTCGCGCACGCTGCCGGCACGCGCCGTGAAGGTCTCGACGATGCCGCTGGCGGCGAGCGCCAAGCCGGCCTGCGCGTCGCGGCCGCGGGCCTCGATCGCCTCGGCCACGCCCTGGCCGGCGGTCTCGATCTCGCCACGGAGCGCCGCGCCCCGGCTGGACAGGTCCTGGGTGAAGGCCGTGCCGGTCTCGGCGAAGCGCGCGGTGATCTCGCCGCCGGTGCTGGAGAAGCGCTCGGTCAGTTCCGTGCCACGGGCGAGGAAGGTGGTCTCCAGGGTGCCGGCCGAGCGCTCGAAGCTCTCGCGCACGGCGGTGCCCTGGCGGTCCAGGGCCTCGATCACGCCGGCCCCGGTCTCGGCGAGCGAGCGCGCGACGGCGCCTGCATTGGCCGCCAACCGCTCGGTCAGGGTGCCGCCGGTGCTCTCGAAGACGCGCGTGACCTCGGCCGCGCGGGTCTCGAAGGCGCGGCCCAGGGCGTCGCCGACCTCGGTCAGGCTGCCGCGCACGCCCTCGCTGGTCGCCGAGAGCCGCTCGATCAGGTCCTCGCCGCGGCCGGTCATCACGCCGACGACCCGGTCGCCCGCATCGCCCAGGGACGCCGTGATCGCGGCGCCCCGCTGGTCGAGGGCGCCGGTGACGCGCTCGCCCGCCACCGTCATCGCGCCGACGATGCGCTCGGCCGCGCCCTCCAGCTCCTGGGTCAGGCTCTGGTGCGAGCCGGTGATGGCCCCGCGCACCCGCTCGGCGTTGGTGACGATGGATTCCCGCTGGGCGACCAGTTCCTCGACCAGCGACCGGATGCGGATCTCGTTGTCGGAATACGCCCGCTCCAGGGTCGCGATCTCGCCGCGGACCAGGGTCTCCAGTTCGCCGGCGCGTGCCAGCGCCCGCTCGACGCCGTCGCCGACCGCGGCGACCTCGCGGCGGACCGTCTGCGACATGGTCAGCACGGCGTCGGTGGAGAAGCTCTCGGGCTCGGCGAGCCGTATGGCGACCTCGCCGACCGCGCGGGCGACGAGCCGCATCTCCTGCGCGCGCACCGCCAGCATCGCGGCGATCAGGAACAGGACGACGGGCCCGGCCAGCGCGGCTGCACCCACCGTCGCCTGGATGGCGGTGAGGCCGGCGAGGAACCCCTTCAGGTCCCCGCCGGACTGGTTCCAGGCGACGAAGGCGAGGCCGTTGAGCCAGACGAAGGCGGCGAGCGCCGCGAACAGATAAGGCGTGCGCGAGGGCCGGACCCGCAGGGTCTGCTGCAGGATGCCGATGTTGCGCCGGTCGTCGTTGGCCACCAGGGAGCGGTCGGGGGGCAGGAGACCGCCCTCGCGGTGCGGGCGGTCGCGGCCGGGCGGGGGCAGGTCGGAGGCCAGCGGCGCGTCGAGGTCGAGGCGCGGCGGGCTGAGGCGGCCGGTGGGATCATGCAAGGGATCGTTGTCGCCCACGTCCGGAAGGCGCGGCTCCGTGCGCGCCTCGGGCCGGTTCGGCGTCAGGGCGTCGAGGTTCAGCGCCTGCTCGATCGCGGAGAGCGCGGCCTCGGCCGGGTCCTTCAGCTTCTTTTCCGTGGCCATCCAACGCCCCGCTTACGCACGTGGTCCACCGTCGGCCGCAACCCCGGCGCGGACGCACGAATACCCGTTTACCAAGGATGTTTTAGACCCCACCGCCGGCCCCGGATACCCGAGCCGGGGCTCCGCTCCCAAAAACCTTAACGGGATGGTTACCAAGCCGGGTTCCGAAGCGCTTCGGAGCCTGGATCGCATGATGCCGCAAGGCTTAATGGCTTGCGCGCCCTGCCGGCCGAAGCTGTGGATAGCCGGGGAGCCCGAGGACCAGCATGGACGCCGCCATCGACCGCGCGCACCTCGACGCGCAGACCTTCGGGGACGCGGAGCTCGCCCGCGAACTCCTGGCCCTGTTCTCCGGCCAGTGCCGCCGCATCCTGCCGGCCCTCTCCGACCCCGGCCGCGACCCGACCGGACGGGCCGACCTCGCCCACACCCTGAAGGGGTCGGCCGCCGGTGTGGGGGCTTTCTCCGTGATGCAGGCCTGCGCGGAGATCGAGAGTGCGCTGCGCGGGGAGGGCGAGCCGCCATCTGCGGTACATCTTGCGGACTTGGGCACGGCCGTGGCCGCGGCCCTCGCGGAGATCGAGCGCCTGCGCTGACGCGGCCGGGGAACGGGTTTCACGCCGCCGCGTCCTATCAGCGTGGCGCAGGCCGATGCGGCGATCGATCTCCGCCAAGGTGGGTGCGCCGCGCTTGCAATCCGGGTCCGTCGCCTCCAAGCAAGCGCGCCCGTTGGACAATCACCAGAGCCGTCGCCGGAGCCCGGAGCCGAGTATGCCGAAGATCACCTACCTCGACCATGCGGGCACGGCCAGGACCGTCGAGGGCAGCGTCGGCGCGACCGTGATGGAGACGGCCCTGCGCAACAACGTGCCGGGGATCGATGCCGAGTGCGGCGGCGCCTGCGCCTGCGCCACCTGCCACGTCTACGTCGCCGACGACTGGAGCGAGACGGTGGGTCCGGCCGAGGACATGGAGCAGGACATGCTCGACTTCGCCTCCGACGTGCGGGCGACCTCGCGCCTCTCCTGCCAGATCCGCATCACGCCGGAACTCGACGGCCTCACCGTCACGACCCCGGCCCGCCAGGGCTGATTTCTTGCGCCTGGCGCGGAGCGAACCAGCGCGCGCGTTTCCCTCTCCCGTCCGCGGGAGAGGGTGGCCCACGAAGTGGGTCAAGAGAGGGGACCGCTGCAGTCGGACAACGCGTTCCCCTCTCCCGACCCTCGCTCACGCGAGGGCCACCTTCCCCCGCAAAGGGGGGAGGGCAACTCCGCCCTACCGCAGCAACGCCCGCGTGGCCTCGTCGAGGCCGTCGAGGGTCAGGGGGAACATCCGGCCGCCCATCAGGCGCTGCATCATCCCGATCGACTGCGTGTAGCCCCAGTGGGTCCGCGGCACCGGGTTGAGCCAAGCGGCCTTGGGGAAGTGGTCGAGCACCCGCTGCATCCAGACGGCGCCGGCCTCCTCGTTCCAGTGCTCCACCGCCCCGCCCGGCATGGCGATCTCATAGGGGCTCATCGAGGCGTCGCCCACGAACACGACGCGGTAGTCCGACGGATAGGTGCGGATCACGTCGATCAAGGGCGTGGCCGCCTCGTGTCGCCGCCGGTTCTCGGTCCAGACCGCCTCGTAGGGGCAGTTGTGGAAGTAGTAGTGGGCGAAGTGCTTGAACTCCGAGCGCGCGGCCGAGAACAGCTCCTCGGCCCGCTCGACGTGCCAGTCCATCGAGCCGCCGACGTCGAGGAACAGCAGCACCTTCACGGCATTGCGGCGCTCGGGCCGGAGCCGCACGTCGAGGTAGCCCTGGCGCGCGCTCTCGCGGATAGTGCCGTCGAGGTCGAGTTCCTCGGCCGCCCCCGTGCGGGCGAAGCGGCGCAACCGCCGCAGGGCGATCCGCATGGTGCGGGTGCCGATCTCGGCCGTGCCGTCGAGGTCCTTGAACTCCCGCTTGTCCCAGACCTTCACCGCCCGGAAGTTGCGGTTGCCGTCCTGGCCGATGCGGATACCCTCCGGGTTGTAGCCGTAGGCGCCGAAGGGCGAGGTGCCCCCGGTGCCGATCCACTTGGAGCCGCCCTGGTGGCGCTCGCGCTGCTCGGCCAGCCGCTCCTTCAGGGTCTCGAACAGCTTGTCCCAGCCGAGCCCCTTCAGCTCCGCCTTCTCGGCCTCCGTCAGGTATTTTTCCGCGAGCTTGCGCAGCCACTCTTCCGGGATGGCGACGGGCTCGGCGGCCTCGCCGACCGTCTCCAGACCCTTGAACACCGTGCCGAACACCCGGTCGAACCGGTCGAGGTTGCCCTCGTCCTTCACCAGGGCCGTGCGCGCCAGGAAGTAGAACTCCTCAACGCGCTTGCCGGCGAGGTCGCGCTCCAGGGCGCCGAGCAGCACGAGGTATTCGCGCAGGGAGACGGGAACCTTGGCCTCGCGCAGGGCGGTGAAGAACTGGAGCAGCATGGGGCGACAACGCCCCAAGGGGCCGGCGGGGTCAAGCGCCGGGCATCGACCGCGGGCAGGCGGACGATGCGAAGTCGAGGAACCGATTCGGGCGGTATCTCCCGACGATTCCGCGCGCATCACGCCCGGCGAAAGCGTAACCGCCCACGGCAGGATTCATCCATTCGGTGGGTTCGGAGGCGATGAATCTGGGTATAACGCGGCAAACCTGTTGATATCCCGGCAATGCCCCCTCGCGGAGTCACTGAAACCGTCACGGGAATCACGCAACTCGATAGCATCGAGTGCAATCGGCTTCGGCGAGCGTCGTCGAACCGGAATCGAGGAGGTCTGCGATGGCAGTCATCCTACGTAACCTGAGTGAGTTCAAGCGGTTTCTCGGGAAGCCGGGAGCGACGATTCAAGTGGTGCGCAACACCTTCATGGATCGCCAGCCGTCCACCGCCCGCGAGGCTTACCGGGACAAGGGGATGTACGCTCCGCGCTCCGTGCGGGCCTTGTCCCGCAAGGCCGCGGTCTTCGCATTGCAGGGCCATCCGGGAACGGTCTGGCTCTACTGGGACAAGGGCGCGCGGGGCTGGAGCTTCTCCGGCGACCACGTGACCGTGCCCCTCGTCACCGGCCTCGGTGCGCCGGACGAGATCGTCTACCGCTGCAGCTATGCGGACGGGTTCGAGCCGCGGGCGCGGCAGAATGCGGACAGGGCCGAGCCGCGCCGCATTCCCTGGGACGGGGAGGCCGTGACAGCCTGACCGGACGGCTCCCGGCAAGGCCGGGGCGTCAGGCGCGTCGGCCGAAGGGGGCGGTCTCGTCCTTGGCCGCGCCGTCGCGGGCGGCGGCTTCCACCTGCTTGCCGACCGTGCGCCGCGCCCGGAACACCGGCCGCGTATCCGTCTCCTTGCGCTTGAGCATGGCCCTGTACTCGTCCCGGCGCTCGTGGATCGAGGCGATGACGAGGCCCATCGGCACGCCCACGTCGACGAGCACCGCCTCCGAGAGCTGGAGCGAGGCCTCGATCGTCTCCGGCACCGCGTCGTCCACGCCGAGTTCGTAGAGGGCCGAGGCGTGGCGCGCGTCGCGGGCGCGGGCCACGATGGTCAGGTCCGGCCGCTCGGCGCGGGCGGCCTCGACCACGGCCTCGACGCCGCGCGGGTTGTCGAGGGTCACGACCAGGGCGCGGGCGGTGGCGATGTCGCAACGCCGCAGCAGCTCGGTGTTGGACGAGTCGCCGAAATAGACCGGGTTGCCCAGGCGCCGCTGCTCGGCGACGCGGGCGGCATCCATGTCGAGGGCGATGTAGGGGATCTTGTGGCGGGCCAGCATCTCGCCGACCTGCCGCCCGACCCGGCCGTAGCCGGCGATGATGACCCGGTTCTGGAGCTTGTCCGGCGGCGGCTCGGCCCGCGCCCGGCCGGACTGCGCACCGGCCGCCCGCCGCCCGATCCGGCGGCCGAGGGCGGCGAGGCCCGGAATCGCGATCATGGTCACGGTGGTGACGATGAGCGCGGCCCCGCCCACCGCCTCGGGCACGAGGCCGGTGGCCATGGCGCCGCCGATCAGCACGAAGGCGAACTCGCCGCCGGGTCCGAGCAGCATCGCCGTCTCCAGGGCGACCGGCCGGGAGATGCGCAAGGCAGGGGCGGCCATCAGCACGATCACGCCCTTGATCAGCAGCAGGCCGAGCGACAGGCCGAGGATGGCGCCGGGCGCCGCCCAGAGCTGGGCCGGATCGAGGCTCATGCCGACCGAGACGAAGAACACCCCGAGCAGGAGGCCCTTGAACGGGTCGATGGTCGCCTCGATCGCCCGCCGGTACTCGGTCTCGGCCAGCAGGAGGCCGGCCACGAAGGCGCCCAGCGTCATCGAGAGCCCGCTCGCGGCCGCAGTCAGCGCGGTGGCGACGATGACCAGCAGGCAGGCCGCCATGAACAGTTCGGTCGACTTCGTCCGGGCCACGAGGTGGAACAGGGGCCGCAGCGCCAGGCGCCCGGCCACCACGATCAGCACCAGCGCCACGGCGGCCTGTCCCAGGGCCAGCGCCAGCGCCAACCCCATGTCGGCCCCGTCGCTGCGGCCGGCGACCGCGATGGCGAACAGCACGGGGGCGACCGCCAGGTCCTGGAACAGCAGCACCGCGAAGCTCGCCCGGCCGGCCGGCGTGTTGAGGCGCTTCTGCTCGGCCAGCACCGGCAGCACCACGGCGGTGGAGGAGAGCGCCAGCGCGATGCCGACGATGACGGCGCCGGCCAGCGGCACCTTCAGCCCGAAGAGGATCGCGCCGATGACCAGCGCCGAGCAGATCACCTGGATCGAGCCGAGGCCGAAGACGAGGCGGCGCAGGGTCCGCAGCCGCTCCCAGGACAGCTCGACGCCGATCATGAACATCAGGAAGATCACGCCGAACTCGGCCAGGTGCGCGATCTCGGTGCGGTTGCCGATGGTGAAGAGCGAGAGCCAGCGGAATTCGTCCGCGAGCCGCCCGAGGCCGAAGGGCCCGAGCAGGGCGCCCGCCCCGATGAAGCCGAGCACCGGGCTGATCCGCAGGCGGTGGAACAGCGGAACCACGACCCCCGCCGTGACGAGGAACAGGATCGCCTCCTTGTACGAGCCGGCATGGACGTCTGGCATCGGCGTTCGGTTCGATCCTCGCGAAGGGGGTACCGCCTCGGCAAGGCAGGGGCGGCGCCGCGATCATGGGTGGTGGCGGGGGAGGGGGCAACCGGATTCGGTCCCGCCCGGCCGGATTGGGACCGCCGTCCCATGGGCGGGGCCGTCGGGGCACCGGCGCGACGGACAGGGTGAGACATTTCCGCCACCCCCGGCCGCCATCGTGGGGGCGGGCGGGGCGTGGCCCAAATTGGGCACAATGCGCGCGTAACGGCACAGATTGACGAAGTGTTACGCTCAAGCCTTCGTCGCGTATCAGGACTCGGAATCCCATGCGAAAGATGCCCCCCAGCCGGGAGGTCCAGCGCGAGCGCCGCGCCTGGGCCATCGAGTCCGACCGCTGGACCCAGGAGCGCCACGTCGAAAAGGGCTACCGGATCAAGTGGGGCTACGTCGCCATCGCCTATCTGGTCGAGTTCATGGTGATCGGGGCGTCGCTGGCCGGCGCATGGTTGTTTGCCGGCGTCTACAGCGACGGGGACGACAAGGCGTTCTACTTCATGCTGCTCGCGCCGCTGGTCTACGCCGCGGTGGAGCTGTGCCGGGTGCCGCTGGGCATCCTGGCGCGCACGCAGCGCTCCTACTTCGTGCGGGGGCTCGCCATCCTGGGAATCATCTTCGCGGCCGGCGTGACCACCAAGTCGGTCTCGCAGCTCGGCGAGATGATGTTCCACCCCCGCCTGATGGACGCGGCCCGCACCAAGACGGCCCTCAAGGACGCCCAGGCCGACCGGGCCAGCATCGACACCCGGATCGCCTCCGCCGACGCCCGAGTGGCCCAGTACACGACAGAACTCGACCAGATCGAGAAGCGCTCGGCCGAGAACGCCCAGCAACTGGCCGGCCTGCCGGCCCAGCGCTGCGAGAAGGTATTCGGCACCAACAGCAAGGGTGTGAAATACCAGAACCTGAAATGCGTCACCGACCCGCGCACCGCCACGCTCTCGGCCAGCGTCGCCAAGGCCGGGGCCGACCGCAGCGCCGTGACCAAGGACCTGGAGGAGGCCCGCAAGGCCCGCGCACAGCTCGACCGCGGCGCCGCCGACCGGAAGGTGGCCGACACCGAGCAGGCCTACCGCAACGCGGTCAACCGCTCGCAGCTCCACTCCTTCACGGCCATGGTCTACGGCGTCGACCCGATCGACGTGACCGAGCAGCAGGTCCACGCCTTCCTGCGCATCTTCGTGTTCGTGCCGGCGCTGTGCGCCGCCTTCGCCTCGACCATCCTGGCGCTGTGCGCGGTCTCGGTGCGCAAGACCTTCATGGACGAGGACGACCTCGGCGCCGCCGTGAACGCGGAGGCCGCGCCCTACATGCTGGATTCGATCACCGAGGCGCTGCGGCACAACCTCGACCCGATCCTGCCCAGGCCCCAGCGTGAGGCGGCCTCCGGCGCCGTGATCCCGATGAACCGGCCGGCGGCGGCCAACGCCCCGCCGATGCCCGCCAGCGCAGGAGCGAGCGCATGAGCTACGTCGCCCAGGGCTCGCCCGAGAACATCGCCCTGGCCCAGCAGGTCAACGGCCGCCTTCGGGCCGAGTCCCGCATCGTCACGGCCCGCGCCTTCCTGTTCCGCTCCATCGGGCTCGGCGCCTTCGCGGCGCTCTCCGGCGTCGGCATCGGCGCGGCGGCCTACGGCTGGGCCACCCTCAACCAGTTCGACACGGCCGCCGAGAAGATCGCGCACGCCATGCAGACGGCGCTCTCCGACGTGACCCTGAAGACCAAGGGCGAGGTGACGCTGACCGACAACGTCCTGAAGCTCGAAGGCCTGCCCAAGGGCAACGGCGTGCCGACGCCGACCAAGGCCCAGCTCGGCAGCGAGGCCGCGCCCGCCTCGAAGGCGCCGGTGAACACCACCTTCACCGTCTTCAAGCAGGTGCCCTACATGGACGGGCAGATCGTGACCGGCTGGAACTTCCGGGCCAACGAAGAGCAGCCCTACCAGCAATACTGCTACTTCTCCCGGCGCTCGGGCGAGGCCAAGGGCCAGGTCGAGATCAAGATCGACCTCGCCATGGACGGCAAGACCCTGCCGCA
The DNA here is from genome assembly GCF_022179685.1 of Methylobacterium trifolii. Classification (GTDB taxonomy): domain Bacteria; phylum Pseudomonadota; class Alphaproteobacteria; order Rhizobiales; family Beijerinckiaceae; genus Methylobacterium; species Methylobacterium trifolii. The sequence continues at coordinate 3,983 of NZ_BPRB01000329.1, read as the reverse complement.
GCCGCAGAAGTCGGACGTGAACCTCGGCATCCTCTCCACCAACTGCGTCTGGCACGACGGAAAGTCGCTGTAGGGCCCGAGGATCAGGCGAAAAGCCGGGGCTCAGGCGGAGGCGTTCAGCACGAAGTCGATGCCGCCCTCGCGGTCCCCGTCCAGGGCGTGTCCCAGGCTGATCGTACCGGCCGCGTGCAGGACCACCTCCTCGCGGCAGATGCGGAACTCGGCCGCCCCCACCGGCCGGACGAAGGTGCCGTTCGTGCTGTGGTCCACCAGCACCCACTTGTCCCGGCGCCGCTCGATGGTCGCGTGCCGGCGCGAGGCCTGCTGGTCGCCGACCACGATGGTGTTGTCGGCCGCCCGCCCCAGGGTGACGCCCGCGTCGTCCCGGTCGAAGGTCCAGCGCCGCCCGCCCCGCAGGATCTTCAGGGCAGTTGCAGCAGCCTCGTCCGCGGGGCGTCCCGCGAAGACGACGGTCTGCATCGCCGAATCCTGCCAGATCACTTCTGCCACGCCCACGTCCTCGGCAAGCCCGCGGGCATGGGCCCCCACGATCGGGCGCGTGGCCGCCTGCTGCGGCGCGGACAATTGCGCCACGGTGGCCACCGTGGTGATGATCTGGTCCGCCTTGGCCAGGCAGGCCATCCGCGCGGCGACGTTCACGGTGGTGCCGAACACGTCGCCGCCGGCGACCACCACGGGCCCGCAATGGAAGCCGATCCGGAAGCGGATGCCGTCCCCGCCCGTGGCCGGCACGCGCGCCCCGCCCGACAGGCCGGTCTGGATCGCGACCGCCGCGTCGAAGGTCGCGGGGGCATCGGTGAACACGGCCATGATCTCGTCGCCGATGGTCTTCACGACGCGCCCGCCCCGCGCCGTGATCTGCCGGCCGACCTCGCCGAGGCAGCCCGTGACGATGGCATGCGCCCGGTCGTCGCCGAGGTCGCGGTAGAGGCGGGTGCTGCCGACCACGTCGCAGAACAGGATTCCGACCGGAACCGGCGTCTCGCCCACCATCCCGCGCCCTCCGCACCGTCCATCGCGGGCGCAGGATACGCCAGAGCCGGCCCCGATGGGACCGTCCCCGCCCCACGTCGGTCGCGGCGCGCACAGGCATCCTCCGCCATCCTCCGCGCGGCCCCGCGCTTGCGAGGAGGGCGCGGGCCGCGCTACCCCGCATCCGTCACGAGCGAGAGACCCATGCGCTTTACCGGAACCGAGACCTACGTCGCGACGCCCGACCTGACGGCGGCGGTCAACGCCGCGATCGTGCTGGAGCGCCCGCTGCTGGTGAAGGGCGAGCCCGGCACCGGCAAGACGGTGCTGGCCGAGGAGATCGCCAGGGGGCTCGGCGCGAAGCTGCTGACCTGGAACGTCAAGTCCACCACCAAGGCGCAGCAGGGCCTCTACGAGTACGACGCGGTCTCGCGCCTGCGGGATTCGCAGCTCGGCGACCCGCGGGTCTCGGACATTTCGAACTACATCCGCCGTGGCAAGCTCTGGGAGGCGTTCACCGCATCTGAGCGCCCGGTGCTCCTCATCGACGAGATCGACAAGGCCGACATCGAGTTTCCCAACGACCTGCTCACCGAACTCGATCGCATGGAATTCTTCGTCTACGAGACCGGGGAGACGGTGAAGGCCGCCGTCCGGCCGGTCGTGATCATCACGTCGAACAATGAAAAAGAACTGCCGGACGCGTTCCTGCGGCGCTGCTTCTTCCACTACATCAAGTTCCCCGACGCCGAGACCCTGCACCAGATCGTCGCGGTGCATTATCCGGGCATCAAGCACCGCCTGGTCGAGGAAGCCCTGCGGGTCTTCCTGGAGACCCGCGAGGTGCCGGGGCTGAAGAAGAAGCCCTCCACCTCCGAACTCCTCGACTGGCTCAAGCTCCTCGTCTCCGAGGACGTGGAGCCGGAGACGCTGCGCGAGACCAACGCGCGCAAGCTGATCCCGCCCCTGCACGGGGCGCTCCTCAAGAACGAGCAGGACGTGAGCCTGTTTGAAAAGCTCGCCTTCATGATGCGCCGGGAGGGCCGGGGCGGGGGCGCCTGATCCCGGCCCTGCGAGCACGGCGCGGCACGCGAAATCGAGGATGCGAACGGCGATGATCACGAAAAAACTCGGCCGGACCGGCCTCGACGTGTCGCCGATCTGCCTCGGCTGCATGACCTACGGCATCCCGGAGCGCGGGCCCCATCCCTGGACGCTCGGGGAGGCGGAGAGCCGGCCCTTCATCCGCAAGGCGCTGGACCTCGGCATCAACTTCTTCGACACGGCGAACTACTACTCGGACGGCACCTCCGAGGAGATCGTCGGCCGGGCGCTCACGGACTTCGCCCGGCGCGACGACATCGTGCTCGCCACCAAGGTCTACTATCCGCTGACCGAGGCGCCGAACGCGGGCGGCCTGTCGCGCAAGGCGATCTTCTCGGCCATCGACGCCTCGCTGCGGCGCCTCGGCACCGACTACGTCGACCTCTACCAGATTCACCGCTGGGACTACGACACCCCGATCGAGGTGACGCTGGAGGCGCTGCACGACGTGGTGAAGGCCGGCAAGGCCCGCTGCATCGGCGCCTCCTCGATGTACGCCTGGCAGTTCGCCAAGGCGCTGTTCACCGCCGACCGGCACGGCTGGACGCGGTTTGCCACCATGCAGAACCACCTCAACCTGCTCCACCGGGAGGAGGAGCGCGAGATGCTGCCGCTCTGCGCCGACCAGGGCATCGGCGTGCTGCCCTGGAGCCCGCTGGCCCGCGGCCGGCTCACCCGCGACTGGGACGCATCGAGCGGCCGACAGGAGACCGACACGGTGGGGCAGGGCCTCTACGACGCGACCATGGAGGCCGACCGGCGGGTGATCGAGGCAGTGGCCACGGTGGCCGGCACCCGCGGCATCTCCCGCGCGCAGGTGGCGCTGGCCTGGGTGGCGCAGGCACCGGGCGTGACCGCACCCATCGTCGGCGCCTCCAAGCCCCAGCACCTCGACGACGCGGTCGCGGCACTCTCAGTGAACCTGACCGCGGAGGAGATCGCCACCCTTGAGGCGGCCTACGTGCCGCACGCGATCGTCGGGTTCCGCTAGCATGGCCCGCCTGATCCTCCTGCGCCACGCCAAGTCCGACCACCCGGCCGGCATGGCCGACCGCGAGCGCCCCCTGAACCCGCGCGGTCGCGAGGCCGCCCCGCGCATGGGCGCCTACCTCGCCGCGCAGGGCTTGCTGCCCGACCACGCCCTGGTCTCGCCGGCCCGGCGCACGCAGGAGACCTGGGAAGCTTGCGCCACCGCGCTGCCCGGCGTCGAGGCGCAGACCGTGCCGACGATCTACGAGGCCTCCGCCGGGCGGCTGCTGGAGGCCTTGCGCGCGGCCCCGGCGGGGGCGGGGTGCGTGATCCTGGTCGGGCACAATCCCGGCCTCCAGGACCTCGCGCTGCGTCTGGTCGGCAGCGGCCCGCGTGACGCGCGCGCCCGGCTGTCGGCCCAGTTCCCGACCGCGGCCCTGGCCGTCATCGACTTCGACACTCCCGACTGGGCCGGAATTGGCCACGGCGGCGGCCGGCTGGAGCGCTTCGTCACGCCGAAGGACGTGGACGGGGGGCTCAACGGGTAGGGTTCTAAGCGTCGACCGCGACGGGGCGAGCCACCGTCTCGTCCTGCGCCGTCTGAGCCGGGCTGCCGGGCAGGAAGGCGTCGAAGGCGGCCCAGAAGTCGGCCCGGATCGGGTCGCGCTCGGACAGGATCTCGTGGCGGGCGTCGGGCAGGACCAGGATGTGGCCGCCCTTAAGGCGGGCGGCGTAGCGCTCGGCCGCCGGGGTGCCGCAGACCGGGTCGTCGCCGGCCGCCACGATCAGGGTCGGCACCGTGTTGCGCGAAGGCGCACGGGGGTCGCGCAGGCGCGCCATCGCCCGGAAGGCGGCGGCCGTCCAGGCGATGGTCGGATCGCCGACGGCACCTGCTCCCACGGCGGTGGCGGCGGTGG
>NZ_BPRB01000328.1 GCF_022179685.1 Methylobacterium trifolii | reverse complement strand
CTCCTACAGCAGAACGGCCCCGCCGAAGCGAGGCCGTTCTGCTGTAGGAGCATGTCTGCTTCCGGATCAAGAGCCAAGGTCCGTTAGCCACACGTTGCGGTCGGTCCAGCCTGATTCCGAATCGCACCGTTCCAGATGCCGACCCACCCTTGCGCCGCGGCACGGGGAATGCTCCGATTCCCCCATGCCGCGTCCCCTTGACCTCAGCCTCGACCTCATCGCCCGCGCCCATGCCGTGCCCGTCGCCGACGACGAGTCGGCCCTGCGGCTGCTCACCGACGAGGAACTCGGGCCCGGCCTCGACCGGATCATCGAGGAGCGGGCGGGCGGCGGCGACCTCTGGGTCTTCGCCTACGGCTCGCTGATGTGGCGGCCGGAATTTTCGGGGGCCGAGAGCCGGATCGGCACCGTGCGGGGCTTCCACCGCCGGTTCTGCCTGCTGCAGCGCCGGTTTCGCGGCACCCCCGAGCGGCCGGGCTTCGTCCTGGCCCTGGACCGGGGCGGGTTGTGCAAGGGCGTCGCGTTCCGCCTTGCCGGCGCGGACCTGCGCGAGACCCTGATGCCGGTCTGGCGCCGCGAGATGCGGGGCAAGGGCTACGTCGCCCGCTGGCTGCCGGTGGAGACGCACGGCGGCACCGTCTCGGCCCTGACCTTCCTCGTGAACCGCGCCAGCGACCGCTATTCCGGCCGCCTCACCGACACGGAGATCGCGGACAAGATCGCTTCGGCCTGCGGACATATGGGGCCGAGCGCGGAATACCTGTTCCGCACGGTGGAGGCCTGCGCCCGCCTCGGCATCCACGACCGCCACCTGTGGTCGCTCCAGGCCTTGGTGGCGGAGAGGCTGCGGGCCTGCGAGGGCGGCGGCGCTGTCGCGACGCAGGACTGATCCGCCGGGCATGAAAAAAGGCGCGGCCCGAATCCGGAGATTCGAGCCGCGCCCCTTTTGCGAATGCGCCGGTCGTCAGGCGGCGGCGGACACGCCCGCCTCGGCGCCCGTCGGGACGGAGGCGACCGTCTTCAGGATCTGCGAGGCGATCTGGTAGGGGTCCCCTTGGCTGTTGGGACGGCGGTCTTCCAGGTAGCCCTTGTAGTCGTTGTTGACGAAGCTGTGCGGCACGCGGATGGACGCGCCGCGGTCGGCCACGCCGTAGCTGAACTGGTGGATCGACTGGGTCTCGTGCTTGCCGGTCAGCCGCAGGTGGTTGTCCGGGCCGTAGACCGCGATGTGGTCCTCGCGGGCGCCCTCGAAGGCGGCCATCAGGGCCTCGAAATACGCCTTGCCGCCGGTCTCGCGCAGGTACGTGGTCGAGAAGTTGGCGTGCATGCCCGAGCCGTTCCAGTCGGTGTCGCCGAGCGGCTTGCAATGGTACTCGATGTCGATGCCGTACTTCTCGGTCAGGCGCTCCATCAGGTAGCGGGCCATCCACATCTCGTCGGCGGCCCGCTTGGAGCCCTTGCCGAAGATCTGGAATTCCCACTGGCCCTTGGCCACCTCGGCGTTGATGCCTTCGTGGTTGATGCCGGCGGCGAGGCAGATGTCGAGGTGCTCCTCGACGATCTGGCGGGCGACGTCGCCCACCGCCTTGTAGCCGACGCCGGTGTAGTACGGGCCCTGCGGGGCCGGGTAGCCGGCCTCGGGGAAGCCGAGCGGGCGGCCGTTCTTGTAGAAGAAGTACTCCTGCTCGAAGCCGAACCAGGCGCCCTCGTCGTCGAGGATGGTGGCGCGCTTGTTGGAGGCGTGCGGGGTCTTGCCGTCCGGCATCATCACTTCGCACAGCACCAGCACGCCGTTGGTGCGCTCGCTGTCGGGGAACACGCGGATCGGCTTGAGCACGCAATCGGAGCTGCGGCCTTCCGCCTGCATGGTCGAGCTGCCGTCGAAGCCCCAGAGGGGAAGCTGCTCGAGGGTGGGGAAGCCGTCGAATTCCTTGATCTGCGTCTTGCCACGCAGGTTCGGCACCGGCGTATAGCCGTCGAGCCATATGTACTCGAGTTTATACTTCGTCATCGCGAGTCTCTCGTCGGTTCACGGTTCGAGTTGAGATAACTCTGAGCTGTGCGCGGGCCGTCACCGGCTGACGCGTCATAAGCAGGGAGCATGCCAACGGGCGCGGCCGATGCGTCGACCCGGGCTGCGTGCGCCGCGGCCCAAGGTCCGGCTGGATCGGTGTGGGTCGGTCCTGGGCATCGTACGCCGCCGCCGCCGAAAGGCTCGCCCGGGCGGGGCCGCCTACCGCGATCGCCGCCGCCGCGATCCCGGTCGCGAAAGATGCCGCGAAAACAGACAGGCGCGAAAGATGCCAAAACAAACATGCTCAAATATTATTCAGATATTGGACTATTTTGGCGCATGCCGCGCAATCGGCGTGCAATTCATCGGTCGTTGACTTATCTTCCGGGATACTGACCCACGGCCTCGGAAGGAGAAGCCAGACAATGACGACCCGTTTGCACCAGGAGACCGCCAAGATCTACGCGTTTCCAGTAAAGACCCGCCTCGCCGGCGGTCGCAGCGATTCCGGCAAGCCCGCCTCCGACCTCGGCCTGCAGCGCGCGCCGGAGATCGTGTACGGCGGCAGCTGGTATCACGACGCCGCCGTCCAGGAAGCCGACCGGTCCCGCAAGGCGTGAGGCCGGCCCCGCGCGGGACGTGACGGACGGTCGGCGGGCGCGCCTGCGACCGAAGCCCCGTCACGTTCCGAAGATGGACCAGCCCAGCCGCCTGGTCAGCGCTTCGAGCGCGATCCGGCCGAGATGGGAGTTGCCCGAGGCGTCCAGCCCCGGCGACCACACCGCGATCGACGCCTTGCCCGGTGCGATCGCCAGGATTCCGCCGCCGACGCCGCTCTTGCCAGGCAGGCCGACGCGGTAGGCGAACTCGCCCGAGCCGTCGTAATGCCCGCAGGTCAGCATCACCGCGTTGATGCGGCGCGCCCGCTCCGGCGGCACCACGGAATGGCCCGTGGCTGGGTTGCGGCCGGAATAGGCCAGGAAGCGCCCGGCCATGGCGAGCTGCCGGCAGGACATGCTGATCGCGCAGTGGTGGAAATAGACCCCGAGGGTGAAGTCCACCGGATTCTCGATCACCCCGAACGACTTCATGTAATGGGCGAGCGCCGCATTGCGGAACCCCGTGCGCTGCTCGGAGGCCGCCACGGCCTCGTCGATGACGATGGAAGAGTCGTCGGCCAGGAAGCGCATGAACCGCAGGATTTCGCCGAGCGCCTCCCGCGGCTGGTGGCCGGAGAGGATCACGTCGGTGACCGCGATGGCGCCGGCGTTGATGAAGGGGTTGCGCGGGATGCCGCGCTCGCGCTCCAGCTGGACGATGGAGTTGAAGGGGCTGCCCGAGGGCTCGCGCCCGACCCGCCTCCACAGGCGGTCGCCCACCATCCCGAGGGCGAGCGTCAGGGTGAAGGCCTTGGAGATGCTCTGGATCGAGAACGGGGTCTCGCTGTCGCCGCCGGCCGCGACCCGGCCCTCGGCGTCGATCACCACGAGGCCGAAGGCGTCGGAATCGACGCGGGCGAGCTCCGGGATGTAGCTCGCCACCTCCCCGCGGTCGGGCCGCTGCCGCATCTCCTCGGCGATCTCCTTCACGACTCGGTCGAGGTCGGGCACTGCGTCGCTCATCCCAGGTGTGCGGGCCGGAACCGCTCCGGCCGCGCGCCCCTGCAACTTCCGTTCTCGTCGCGCCCCCCGGAGGCGCGACGGCGCTAGGGGCGGATCACCATTTGATGGGATCGCGCCCGATCGGCGCCTGTTCGGGGCCGTAATCCAGGACCTCGAAGAAGAACGCGCCCCGGCCGTCCTTGGCGCAGCCCGCCCAGAGGTCGTTCATCTTGTAGACGGTGGAGGCGGCCAGCCCCTTGTCCCGCCAGAGGTCGATATGCCGGAAGCCGAAGCAGATGATGCCCTCGCGCCCGCCCAGTTCGCGGGTGATGCCCGCCGGGTCGGTGGCCTTGGTCCGCCGCGCCGGCTCGTATTTCTGGCTGAGGTAGGCGTAGAAATCGATGACGGAGTAGATGTAGTTCGCCCCGCCCACTTTCTTGGCCCGGACCTTCCCGCCCAGCTGCAGCTTGGTCGGGTAGTCGAACCGGTCGATCGTCTCGCCGATGTGGTTGAGGGCCCAACTCATCTGGTAGCCGCAGACCTCGCCCGACAGGCCGGGAATCCTGGCCTTCATCTGGTCGTAGGGAGGGCGCTGGTCCACCAGCGCCTGGAAGTTCATCCGCAGGACCATGTGCCGCTCCCGGACCGGTGAAGGGCGCCATGGCCGCCGGTCGGAAACCCGACCGCGGGACCCCTTCGACGCAGTCATACGATATCCGGTCGATCGCGTCGCGATGCGGATGTCGGCTTCGCTCAGACCGCGCCGCCGCGCTTGAGGGCGACGACCACGCGGCCCCCGGCCTGCTCCGCATCCGGGTTGCGCAACTCGCGCATGCCCGGTGCCCGCCCGGTCGTCAGGTAGACGACGACCGTGACTGCCAGGAGAACCTTCGACCGCATCGCCCTCGCCCCACATGCTTAAGCGAGGCTGTCTAGGACCGGCGGCTTTTGACCAGGTTGCGCTGGCGCACGTCGAGCTGGGCCGTTCCCCGATTCAGGCGAACCATGGTGAACGGCGCGTCAACGGCCGTCTCAGTTCACCTCCACCTGTACCACCCCCGGCACCGCCCGGAGGGCGCCCGCGATCTGGGGCGTGGCCTGGTACTTCCCCGGCAGCTTGACCTCGACCTCCCGCTCGCCCCCGTCGAGGATCAGGATGAGGGAGACCTCGCCCTCGCCGCGCATGGAGAGGCGCTGCTGCACCGATCCGATGGGGCGTTCGTCGCGCAGGTAGATGCGCATGCCCTTCTGGTAGCGGGCCACGGCCGCGTCGAGGGGCTCGGCGGTCTGGATGCGGGCGCGCACGTCCTCGCCCTCCAGGCTGGCCTGGAGCTGGAGCACCAGGGGACGGCCGGGCTCGAGGATGTCGCGGTAATGCCCGAGCCCCTCGGAGAAGATGATCGCCTCGAAATGGCCGGTCTGGTCCGAGAGGGTGACGATGCCGAGCTTGTTCCCCGTCTTGGTGCGCCGCTCCGCCCGATCGAGGACGGAGGCCGCGACCTTGCCGACGCTGGAGGTTCCGGCCCGCACCGAGCGGCAGAACTCGGCCCAGGTCTGCACCCGGAGCTTGCCCAACAACTCGCCGTACTCGTCCAGGGGATGGCCGGAGACGAAGAAGCCGATGGCGTCGTATTCGCGCTTCAGCTTGTCGGCCATCGGCCAGAGTTCGTGGGGCGGGATGCGCAGCGCGACGCTCTCCGAGACGACCCCGCCGAACATGTCCGTGGTGTCCGTCGTCGTGGAGGTCGCGCCTTCCTGGGCCAGCTTCATCATCGGCTCGACCGCGGCGTGGGCGCGTGCGCGGTCGGGCTCGATGCAGTCGAGGGCGCCGGCCGCGACCAGGCTCTCCAGGGTGCGCTTGTTGACGTGGCGCGGGCTGAGGCGCCGGGCGAGGCAGGCGAGGTCCTTGAACGGCCTGTCCCCGCGCGCCTCCACCAGGGAGCGCACCGCCTCGCGGCCGACGCCCTTGATGGCGGCCAGCGCGTAGGAGATCTTGCCCGCATGCACCTCGAACACCTCGCCGGAGGCGTTGATTGAGGGCGGCTCGACCACGATCTTCAGGCGCTGCGCGTCCTGGCGGAATTCGGCGAGCTTGTCGGTGTTGTCGATGTCGAGGGTCATCGCCGCGGCGAGGAACTCGACGGGAAAGTTCGCCTTGAGGTAGGCGGTCTGGTAGGTCAGCAGGGCGTAGGCCGCCGCGTGGCTCTTGTTGAAGCCGTAATCGGCGAACTTGGCGAGCAGGTCGAAGATCTCGTCCGCCTTGGCCTTGGTCAGGCCGCGCTCGATCGAGCCCTTCACGAAACGGTCGCGCTGCGCGTCCATCTCGGCGCGGATCTTCTTGCCCATGGCGCGCCGGAGCATGTCGGCCTCGCCCAGCGAGTAGCCGGCGAGCAGCTTGGCGATCTCCATCACCTGTTCCTGGTAGACGATGATCCCGAAGGTCTCCTTCAGGGCCGGCTCCAGCTTGGCGTGCGGATACCAGCCGGCCTCGTTGCCGGCGTCGCGCCCGAGCTTGCGCTCGCAATAGACCGGGATGTTGGCCATCGGGCCCGGCCGGTAGAGGGCGACGAGGGCGATGATGTCCTCGAAGCGGTCGGCCTGCATCTCGCAGAGCGCCTTGCGCATGCCCGCCGATTCCACCTGGAACACGCCGACCGTCTCGCCCCGGCCCATCGGCGCGTAGGTCGCCGCGTCGTCGAGCGGCAGGGAGGCGAGGTCGATCTCGATGCCGCGCTGCTTCAGCAGGTCGGTGCAGCACCGCAGCATCGTCAGCGTCTTGAGGCCCAAGAAGTCGAACTTCACGAGGCCGGCGGCCTCGACCCACTTCATGTTGAACTGCGTCACCCGCATGCCCGTCTTCGGGTCGCGGTAGAGGGGCACGAGCTGTTCAAGGGGGCGGTCGCCGATGACGACGCCGGCGGCGTGGGTCGAGGCGTGCCGGTGCAGGCCCTCGAGCTTCTTGGCGATGTCGATCAGGCGGGCGACCACGGGCTCCTCGGCCATGGCGCTCTGGAGCTTGGGCTCGCCCTCGATGGCCTGGGCCAGCGTCACGGGGTTGGCCGGGTTCTGGGGTACGAGCTTGGTCAGCTTGTCGACCTGCCCGTAGGGCATCTCCAGCACGCGGCCGACGTCGCGCAGCACGCCGCGCGCGAGCAGCGTGCCGAAGGTGATGATCTGGGCCACCTGCCCGTGGCCGTAGCGCTCCTGGACGTACTGGATCACGCGCTCGCGGCCCTCGACGCAGAAGTCGATGTCGAAATCCGGCATCGAGACGCGCTCGGGGTTGAGGAAGCGCTCGAACAGGAGCCCGAACCGCAACGGGTCGAGGTCGGTGATGAGGAGCGCGTAGGCGACCAGCGAGCCGGCGCCCGAGCCGCGGCCGGGCCCCACGGGGATGTCGTGGTCCTTGGCCCACTTGATGAAGTCGGAGACGATCAGGAAGTAGCCGGGAAACTTCATGCCGACGATCACGTCGAGCTCGAAGGCCAGGCGGTCGCGGTAGGTCTTCTCGTCGAAGCCCGGCGCGGGGCCGTGCTGCTTGAGGCGCAGTTCGAGGCCGGCCTCGGCCTGCCGGCGCAATTCGGTCGGCTCGTCGGCGACGACCTCGGCCGCCGGGGCCACGCCGGCTTCGGCCATCGCCTCGGCCATGGGCGGCGTCTCGCCCGCGGCGATGATCCCGAAATTCGGCAGGATCGGCTTGCGGGTGCGCACGCGGACGGCGCAGCGCATGGCGATCTCGACGGTGGCCTGGAGGGCGTCCGGCAGGTCGCGGAACAGTTCGGCCATCTCGGCCCGCGTCTTGAAGCCGTGGCGCGGGGTCAGACGGCGGCGGCGCCCGTCCGAGACGACGCGGCCTTCGGCGATGGCGAGCAGGGCGTCGTGGGCGTCGTAGTCGCCGGCCTTGGAGAAGAACGGCTCGTTGGAAGCCGCCACCGAGAGCCCGCTGGAATCGGCCAGCCGCAGAAGCTCGGCCTCGATCCGGCGCTCGTCGTCGAGGCCGTGGCGCTGGATCTCGACGTAGAGCCGCTCCTCTCCGAAGGCCGCCTTGAGGCGCTCAAGGCGCTGGGCGGCCAGCTCCGGCCGGCCGGCGCGCAGGGCCGAATCGAGGGGGCCGGTGGTGCCGCCGGTGAGCGCGATCAGGCCGGCGGCCGACTCCGTTAGCGCCTCCGCGCTCACCCGCGGGGCCTCGCCGAGCGCGTTGTCGAAATAGGCGCGGCTGGCCAACCGCAGCAGGTTTCCGTAGCCGGTCTCGTCCTGGGCGAGCAGAACGATGCCGGGCGTGGCCACCGTGCCCCGCCCCATCGGGTCGGCCGCCTCGAAGGCCACGGCGAGCTGGAGGCCGGCGATTGGCTGGATGCCGGCACCGGCGGCCTTCTCCGAGAATTCGAGGGCGCCGAAGAGGTTGTTGGTGTCGGTCAGCGCCAGCGCCGGCTGCCTGTCGGCCAGGGCCGCCTTGACGAGGTCCCCCACCTTCAGGGCGCCCTCCAACAGGGAATAGGACGAGTGGGCGTGGAGGTGGACGAATCCGACCTCCTTGAGCTGCCGTGCCATGACCAACCTTGTTCGGGGTCGCGCAGGATTCCCTGCCGGGCCGGAAGAGTCGATGCCGGGGAGGTCACGGTCCCACGATATCCACGGGCCGAGCCCCGGTTCCCCGCTTCCCACCCGTGCCGGCCGACCGGATTCACAAGTTTGCGTGGAGGGAACCGGACAGGTCGCCCGAAGCGCTGCGCGGCTCCCTCTCCCGTGCGGGAGAGGGTTGGGGTGAGGGGCCCAGGTTTCTCCGGAGAGGTCGCATCCCTCACCCTG
>NZ_BPRB01000327.1 GCF_022179685.1 Methylobacterium trifolii | reverse complement strand
GGTGGTGCAGGAGGCACCGTTACGCTCGATCCTGGGCGGCCCCCCATCCCCAAACCCGACCCGCAAGGGCTGCCGAATTCACACATCTGCGCGCAGCGGAACCGGACAGGTCGCTCGAAGCGCGACGTTCTCCCTCTCCCGTGCGGGAGAGGGTTGGGGTGAGGGTCCCAGGTCTTTCCGGAAAGGTCGCATCCCTCACCCTGTCCCTCTCCCGCACGAGAGAGGGGACCCGCGCCTCGTCACCCATCCTCGCGAGGCGGGTGTAAACAGTCGCTTGCGGAGGGGTAGAGCCGGAGGTGGGGTTGAGACGGAACCGTTGCACCTCATCCGGCACCACCCCCACCCCTGACCCCTCCCCGCAAGGGGGAGGGGAAACGCGCTCCGGAACAGAGCCTTACATAAAATAGGCCTCAGGCCGCCTCGAGCAGCCGCCGGGCGATCACCTGGGCCTGGATCTCGGCGGCGCCCTCGAAGATCGAGAGGATGCGGGCGTCGCACAGGATGCGGCTGACGGTGTATTCCAGGGCGAAGCCGTTGCCGCCGTGGATCTGGAGGGCGTTGTCGGCCGCGGCCCAGGCCACGCGGGCGCCCAGCAGCTTGGCCATGCCGGCCTCCAGGTCGCAGCGCTTGCCCTCGTCCTTCTCGCGGGCGGAGAAGTAGGTAAGCTGGCGGGCGATGTTGATCTCCACCGCCATCATCGCGATCTTGTCGGCCACCCGCGGGAAGTTGATCAGCGCCTTGCCGAACTGCTGGCGCTCCTCGGCGTAGCGCAGGCCCACGTCGAGGGCCGATTGCGCCACGCCGATGGCGCGGGCCGCGGTCTGGATGCGGGCCGATTCGAAGGTCTGCATGAGCTGGGCGAAGCCCTTGCCCTCGACCTCGCCGAGCAGGTTGCCACCCGGCACCGAGAAGTCCTCGAAGGCCAGCTCGTATTCCTTCATGCCGCGGTAGCCCAGGACCTCGATCTCGCCGCCCGACAGGCCGGCGACCGGGAACGGGTCCTCGTCCGAGCCGCGGGGCTTCTCGGCGATCAGCATCGAGAGGCCGCGGTGGCCCTTCTCCTCGGGCTTCGTGCGGACCAGCACTGTCATGATGTCGGCGCGCACGGGGTGGGTGATCCAGGTCTTGTTGCCGGAGATCTTCCACACGTCCCCGTCCCGCACCGCCTTGGTGCGGAGCGAGGCGAGGTCGGAGCCGGTGTTCGGCTCGGTGAAGACGGCCGTGGGCAGGATGTCGCCCGAGGCGAGGCCCGGCAGGAAGCGCTGCTTCTGCTCCTCGGTGCCGCCGCCCAGGATCAGCTCGGCGGCGATCTCGGTGCGGGTGCCCAGCGACCCGACGCCGATATAGGCCCGCGACAGCTCCTCCGAGACCACGCACATCGAGATCTTGGGCAGGCCCATGCCGCCGTATTCCTCGGGGATGGTCAGCCCGAAGACGCCGAGTTCGGCCATCTTCGTCACGATCTCCATGGGGATGTAGGCGTTGTCCAGGTGCCACTGGTGGGCCTGCTGCACCACCTCGGCCTGGCCGAAGCGGCGCATCTCGGAGCGGATCGCCTCCATGTCCTCGTCGAGGCCCGTGGCGCCGATGGTGGCCGAGCCGCCGCCCTCGCGGATCTTGGCGACCAGGGCCGCGCGGTTGGCCGCCGTGTTGCCGTCGTGGATCGCCGCCTCGACGGCGTCGGTGCGGTACTGCAGCAGTTCCTTGCCGGTGAGGCCGAGGGAGCCGGTGGGGCGCACCATCTCACCCTGGCTCATGGGGATGCCGCCGAACATCTGGTCGAGGTACTCGCCCACGCCGATCTTCACGAGCAGGGTCTCGGTCTCCCCGAGCCGGCCCTCGGCCTGGAGCCGTTCGGCATAGGTGCCGAGTTCGCGCACGGCCTCGCCGTAGGTGGCCAGCCACGCCAGCCCGTGGGCGGCATGCTGCTCGGTTTCGAGCTTGGCCGGATCGACCTTGCCGTCGGAGCCGAGCACCCTGGTGCGCACCCGGCGCGTCGCCTCGGCGACCAACTTCTTGGCGGATTCGCCGGCCTGCCGGGTCAGGGAGACGACGTCCTGCGGCTCGGACTGGATGGCGGGGGAAGCGGACATGGCTGACACTCGCATCTTCGAAAGGCTGTTGGCCCTTACTTATAGTGCGCCGCGTCACGGTCGAAGGAAATTTCCCTGCTGGCCGCCTCGAACTAAAGTTGAACCGCGCCTCATGCGAAATCCGTCCGCTCGCTTCGCGACGCGGATTTCGGCTTCGCCCAGGCGCCGCGCGGGCTTGGCGAGACCGTCCCCGCTTCGATCGGGCGCAGACGGTCTCAGCCGCGGCTCGCCACCGCGACGCCGAGGGCGGCCACGATCATGCCGACCACCTGCACCGGGCTCAGCACCTCCCCGAACAGGGCGTAGGCCATCACGGCCGAGACCGGCGGCACCAGGAAGAACAGGGAGGCGACGCCCGCCACCGCGCCGCGCCGGATCAGCACCAGCAGCAGCAGGATGCCGGCCACCGAGTTGATCAAAACCGACCAGGCGAGCCCGAGCCAAAGCGGCAGCGAACTCTCCACCCGCATCGCCCCGAAGGCGAGCGCCAGGGGGAGCGCCAGCCCGATGGCGCCGACGAACTGGATCGTGGCGTTGGCGAGCAGGTCGGCATCGGCCCCCGTGCGCTTCTGCCAGAGGGTGCCCAGCGTCATCGCCACCATGGCGCCGAAGCCCGCGGCCAGGGCCGGCAGGGGGATGCCTGCGGCGCCGGCCGCACCGATCTTCGGTGCCAGGACGAGGCCGGCGCCGAGAAAGCCCAAGCCGATGCCGAGCCAGCGCCGCCGGCTCACGAACTCGCCCAGCAGCGGGCGGGCCAGCATCGCGGTCAGCAGCGGCTGGAGGCTGCCGACCAGGGCCGCGATCCCCGCGGGCAGGCCGTTGCGCACGGCCCAGAACACGCCCACCACGTAGCAGCCCTGCATCAGCACGCCCGCCACCAGGGCGTCGCGCCAGCCCGCCCCCGTCCGCGGCCAGCGGGCGCCCGTCGCGAAGGCGATGGCGACGAGCACCAGGGCCACGCCGACGACACGGAGCGCCACGAAGGTCAGGGGCTCGGCGTAGGGCGCCACGTAGCGCGCGGTGATGAAGCCCGTCGCCCAGATCAGGACGAACAGGACGGGGACGAGGGATCTGGCGAGGGTGGCGTCGCGCGGGGCGGTCGGCATGGCCGGGTGCAGGCACCATGGGCGCGCCCGCTTGGCAACCGGCATTCCGGGGGCCGGGCCGCCTTGCCGGGCGGCGTTGCCGGAAGGCTTCACCTATGGGGCGAACCGTGGCACGTCCGCCGCGCGGCGTTGACGCGCACGGCGCCCCCGGCACGTATCCGGATCGGACAGGGCGCGGCCCGTCGCCGAGGGACATGCAGGCAGGGACATGCAGGCTTCGTGAAACGCGTCCGTACCTTCCTCGGGATCGCCGGGCTCGCGGCGCAGCGCTTCGTCGCCCATGACGGCTGGGCGATCGCGAGCCACATCGCGCTCTCGATCCTCACCTCCCTGTTCCCGTTCCTGATCCTGCTCGCGGCGCTGGCGGGCCTGTTCGGCACCAAGTCGCTGGCCGACGAGGCCGGCGTGCTGATCTTCGACGCCTGGCCGCGCGAGATCGCCAAGCCCATCGTCGGCGAGGTGCACCGGGTGCTGACCGAGCAGCGCGGCGGCGTGCTGACCCTGGGCGCGGTGCTCGCCCTCTACTTCTCCTCCTCGGGCGTCGAGAGCCTGCGGGTCGGCCTCAACCGGGCCTACGGCCTGCGCGAGATGCGGCCCTGGTGGCTGACCCGGCTCGAATCGATCGGCTACGTCGTCTGCGGGGCCTTCGCCATGCTGGCCTTCGCGCTGCTGGTGGTGCTCGGCCCGCTGATCTGGCGCAACGTCGTCCTCGTGGCGCCGGGGCTGGAGCCCCTGGGGCTCACCGTGGCGATCGGCCGGATCGGCGTCACCGCCCTGCTGCTGGCGATGGTGCTGGTCATCGCCCACAAGTTCGTGGCGGCCGGGCGGCGCCCGTTCCTGGCCGTGCTGCCCGGCGTGTTCATCACCCTGCTGCTGTGGTTCTTCGCCGGCCTCGGCTTCGGCTTCTACCTCGACCGCTTCTCGAACGCCTACGCCTCCACCTACGGGGGGCTCGCCACGGCGATGGTCTTCCTGGTGTTCCTGTACTGGCTGGCGGCGATGTTCCTGTTCGGCGGCGAGATCAACGGCACGGTGATCGCCGCCCGCCGGATGCGGCTCAAGGCCCGGATGCAGGCCCGGCGGGTGGGGGCGGCCGTGGCGTGAGCGCGGCCGGGAACCGGATGCCCCGGCGGCGGCTTGATTTGAGACTCCATGCGATCCCCACCTCGTCCGGCCCGTCTCCCCTGGAGGCGGGCCGTTCTTTATGAAGGCCCGCGCGTCGGTCGGGCCCGTAGGGAGGACGAGGCGATGGAGCACCTGAGCGTCCGGGCGAACGGCGCCGACCTGCACGTGGCGCGCACCGGCACGGGCAGCCCGATCCTGCTGCTGCACGGCTGGCCGGAATTCTGGCTGACCTGGGAGCCGGTGATGACGCGGCTTGCCGACCGGCACACCCTGATCGCCCCGGACCTGCGCGGCTTCGGCGACAGCGACAAGCCGGCGGGCGAGTTCGGCGCGGGCGATCACGCCGCCGACATGGTGGCGCTCCTCGACGCCCTCGGCCTCGAACGGGTGGGAATCGTCGGGCACGACGTCGGCGGCGCGGTGATGCAGCCGCTGGCCCGGACCGCGCCGGAGCGGATCGCCGGGATGGTGCTGTTCGACTTCGTCTATCCCGGCATCGGCCCGCGCATGGGCACGCCCGACCGGCTCAAGGAGATCTGGTACCAGTCCTTCCACCAGATGGAGATGGCCCCGGCCCTGGTCGGCGCGAACCGCGCGGCGTGCGAGGCCTATATCGGCCATTTCCTGCGGCACTGGGCGCACCGCAAGGACGCCTTCGACGCGGTGCTGGCGGCCTTCGTGGACAACTTCCTCAAGCCCGGCAACCTCGCGGGGGGCTTTGCCCACTACAAGGCCTCCGCCGCCTCCCGGATCGCGATGATGAAGGGCGAGGCCCCGGCCCTGCCGCCGATCACGGTGCCGACCTGCATCCGCTGGGCCGAGCACGACCCGCTGTTCCCCTATGCGTGGACGGACCGGCTCGGCGAGACCTTTTCGGACCTCGACCTCGCGCCGTTCCCGGGCGTCGGCCACTTCCCCCACCGGGAGGACCCGGACCGCGCGGCCGCGGAGATCGCGGGGTTCTTCGCGCGGATCGGGTGGATGTGACTCAGGTCAGCGCGACTTCCGATACGCGCCAGGGACAAGACGCGGGTTCCCTCTCCCGTGCGGGAG
>NZ_BPRB01000326.1 GCF_022179685.1 Methylobacterium trifolii | reverse complement strand
CGCAAAGGGGGGAGGGACGATTCCCACACGACAACCGAGCCGGGACGTGACCGAAACGAGCCCCCTGGCCGCCGCCGAGGCCCCCGAGCGCGCCTTCTTCGGCCGCCGCAAGGGCAAGCGCCTGCGCGGGTTGCAGGAGCGGCGCTTGGCCGAATTGCTGCCGCGCCTGCGCGTGACCCCGCCGGAGGACGGCAGCCGCCTCGACCCGGCGACCCTGTTCCCCGATCTTCCGATCCCCCCGAACGACGTCTGGCTGGAGATCGGCTTCGGCGGCGGCGAGCATCTGGCAGCCCAGGCCCGCGCGAACCCCGACATCGGGATCGTCGGGGCCGAGCCCTTCGTCAACGGCGTGGTCAAGCTCCTGGCCGCGGTGGACGAGGCGGGTTTGCGCAACGTCCGCATCCGCGACGAGGACGTCACCGCCCTGCTCTCCGCCCTGCCGGATGCGAGCCTGGGGCGGGCCTACCTGCTCTACCCCGATCCCTGGCCCAAGCGCCGGCAGCGCAAGCGCCGGTTCGTCTCGGACGCGACGCTGGCCGAGATCGCCCGCGTGCTGAAGCCGGGCGGCCTGTTCCGGTTCGCCAGCGACATCGACGACTATGCCGGCTGGACGCTGGTGCGTGCGGCCCGCTGCCCGAGCCTGCGCTGGAGTGCGCGGTGCGCCGCGGACTGGACGCGCCCGTTCCCGGACTGGCCCGGCACCCGTTACGAGGCCAAGGCGGTGGCGGCCGGACGGCGGCCGACCTACCTGGAATTCGTGCGAACTTAGCTGTTGTCGGCGCGCCGCCGAGGGCGCACCGACTTGCTCCTGCAACGCTTGCTCTCCATGTTGGCGCGGCTCGTCCGCATCCAGAATGCCGGACGGGGACGCGCCGTTGGACGAGGCGACGCCGCGCGGTCAGAGGTACGGAGTGGGCGAAAGGCTCGATCACAGCCCGGCACCGGATGCCGGAGACCTGCGCCGCGTGGCCTTCGAGGAGGCCGCGGTCGGCCTCGCCGTGCTCTCGGCCGATGCGCGCCTGATCCTCGATGCGAACCGGGCCTTCTGCGACCTCGTCGGCCTCGCGCCGGACGGGCTCACGGCGCGCCCCATCGCCGACCTGCTCGGTCCGGGCGGCGTCCTGGCCGAGGGGGTGCAGGTCTGGCGCCGCGGCGACGGGGGCCCGGTGGACGTGCGGGTCCGGAGGTCGGGAACCGCAGGGACCGTCCTCGTCGTCGAGGCGGTGGATGCCGACGAGGCGGCGCGCTCGGCCGAGAACCGGGACGCCCTGGTCGCCGCCGGGCTCGGCGAGTGGCGCTGGGACGCCTTGAGCGGCCGCCTCACCCTGTCGCGGCGGGCCGCGCAGATCCTGGGCCACCCCCCCGGCCCGTCCGTGACCTGGGCGGAATTGAAGGCCGGGATCGCGGAGAGCGAGGCCACGCGCATCCGCGCCCTCGTCGGCGAGGCGATGGCGCAGGCCAGGAGCTACGCCTTCGAGTGCCGCCTGAAGCGCGCCGAGGACGGGCGCGAGATCATCATCGGCGCCCGCGGCCAGCCGGTCCGCGGTCCGGACGGCGGGCTCTCGGGCATGGTCGGCGTGGTGCAGGACGTCACCACGCGGGTCGAGGCCCGCGACGGGCTGATGGCGCGCGACCAGCGCCTGCGGGTGGCGACCTCGCTCGCCCGCCTCGGCATCTTCGAGTGGCACATGCTTGAGGACGAGGCGATCTGGGAGAACGACCGCATGTTCGAGATCTTCGGGCACGGGCCCGAGGACGGCACGGTCGGCAAGAACGAGTTCCTGAACGACATCCTGCATCCGGACGACCGCCAGGCCGTGCGCCGGGCGATCTCGACGGCGTTGCGCGAGGACGCGATCCTGCACACCACCGGGCGGATACGGCGGCGCAGCGACGGAGCGTGGCGGACCATCGACATGGCCGGGCGCTTCGAGCGGGACGCACCGAACCGCCTGCCCCGGCGCCTGATCGGGGTCGTGGCCGACGTGACCGACCGGCGCGTGGCCGAGGAGCGCCAGACGCTCCTGATCCGCGAACTCCACCACCGGGTGAAGAACACCCTGGCGACCGTGCAGGCCATCGTCGGCTCGACCGCGCGCACGGCCTCGAGCATCGACAGCTTCTACGAGGCCTTCGTCGGGCGCATCAAGTCGCTCGCCCACACCCACGCGGTGCTCACCGAGGACACCTGGCAGACCGCGAGCCTGCGCAACCTCCTGCTGAACGAACTGAAGCCCTACGCCGAGGAGGACGGGGACGGGGACGGGGCGGCCGACGGGCGCATCGCCCTCGACGGCCCCGAGATCGACCTGCCCTCCGAGATCGCGGTGCCGATCGGCATGGCGATCCACGAACTCACCACGAATGCCGCCAAGTACGGCGCGCTCTCGAACCGCAGCGGCCGCGTCGCCGTCGCCTGGGCCATGCTGCCGGACTCGCCTAACGGAACCCTTCGGTTCGCCTGGCGCGAGAGCGGCGGCCCCACGGTCCTGCCGCCGAGCCGCCAGGGGTTCGGCTCCCGCCTGCTGCAGCGGGTTCTCTCCACCCAGGTCCAGGCCGAGGTCGAGACCACCTACGCGCCGGACGGCTTCTCCCTGACGATGCTGGCCCCTCTGCCGCCGCGCAACGACGCCCTGAACCCGCTGACCTGAACGGGTCGGACCGTTTCCGCTCGGGCGAAGCCGCAATCCGCATCGCGCAGCGACCGGCCGGATCTCGTGTCAGGCGGCGCCGCGGGCCCCGGCCTCGCCGCCGGCATTCACGAAGGCCTTCAACTCGTCGAGGGAGGCGAAGGTGAAGCGCCCCTGCGGGGTCTCCGCTTCGATCGAGCCGTCCGCGAACATCACGTAGGTGTTGCCGCCCGAGGCATGCCGGCCCACCACCTCGCGGGCCGGGTCCGGCCGGGCCGCATCCGCGTCGCCCCGGTGATCCGGCTCGGGGTCCCGGGCCGCGTCGAGGGCGGGGCGCAGGGCCGGGGCGTCCGCATCGCGGTCCGTCTCCGTCGTCGCAGCAGCGTTCGGTTCGTCGGCCGCCGCGAACAGGTCGTCCTCCGGCTCCGGGCCGGCATCCGTCCGCGCCGGCGGTTCGGGTTCGGGCCCCGGTTCGCGCAAGGAAGGCGGGGCGGGCGTGAGGCCCGGGATCGGCAGTTCCGG
Source organism: Methylobacterium trifolii (assembly GCF_022179685.1). Lineage (GTDB taxonomy): Bacteria > Pseudomonadota > Alphaproteobacteria > Rhizobiales > Beijerinckiaceae > Methylobacterium > Methylobacterium trifolii. Next base: position 4,783 of record NZ_BPRB01000326.1, on the reverse strand, counting down.
CTCCTGCGCGGCCTCGGGCGGGGCCGGCTCGAACAGCGCGTCCTCGAAGGTCGGCTCGACGTGGGGCCGGCTCCCTGCGGCCCCGACGGCCAGACCGCCGAGGGCGCCCGCCGCGACGCCGGGCAGGACCGGCCGGACGGTGCCGGGCCCGGATTCGACCCGCGGCTGCTCGGGGATGGCGACGGCCGGCGCGTGCGCCAGTTCCGGCCGCTCCCGATCCTGCAGCATCGGTGCCTGCGACGTGGCCACGGCGTCGACGATGCGGCGCGTGTCGAAGGCCCGTTCCACCCGCCTGAGGCCGGAGGCCACGACGCCGAGGCCGAACAGCACCGTGCCGCTCGACGCGGCGACCGCGCCCGCGATCACCATCGAGAGGCCGCTCTCCAGGCGAACGTAGGGGAAGCCCTGGACCACGGCGGCGCATCCGCCGATGACCATGGCGGCGGAAAGCGCGAACAGCGCAGCGATCATGAGACTCTCTAGAATACAGGCCGGCACACGCCTCGCCGGACTTCGACGCCCGGCACAGTAAAGTGCTGGCGGCGTTTTGCAAAACCGGAACGCCCATCGGCTGGGAATTCAGTCGCCTGCATTCCCTCCCGGCGTTGCCGAGGCGATGGCACCGACTTACCTACCCGTCCGTTGACGTGCGGAGAGCGGCCGCGACGGCAGCCCGGAATGACAGGCCGCCCGACACGGAACCCGCTCGGCACGCCCCCGCGAAACCGGAGACACCACGCATGACCTTCACCCTGCCGGAACTGCCCTACGCCTACGACGCGCTCGGCCCGTACATGTCGAAGGAGACCCTCGAGTTCCACCACGACAAGCACCACAAGGCCTATGTGGACACGGGCAACAAGCTGCTCGAGGGCACGGACCTCCAGGGCAAGAGCGTCGAGGAGGTGGTCAAGGCCGCCTACAACACCAACCAGCCGCTCTTCAACAACGCCGGCCAGCACTACAACCACATCCATTTCTGGCAGTGGATGAAGCCCAACGGCGGCGGCGCCATCCCCGGCGCCCTGGCCAGGAAGATCGACGAGGACCTCGGCGGGCCTGAGAAGTTCAAGGCCGACTTCATCCAGGCCGGCGTCGGCCAGTTCGGCTCGGGCTGGGCCTGGCTCGCGGTCAAGGACGGCAAGCTCGCCATCCTCAAGACCCCGAACGGCGAGAACCCCCTGGTGCACGGTGCCAAGCCGATCCTCGGCGTCGACGTGTGGGAGCACTCCTACTACATCGACTACCGCAACCGCCGCCCCGACTACCTCAAGGCCTTCATCGAGAACCTCGTGAACTGGGAGCACGTGGAAAAGATGTACGCCGAGGCCACCGCCTGATTTTTTCCCGTTTTCGAATCGAGGGCCGCGCTCCCGCCGGGAGGGCGGCCTTCCCTTTTGAACCTGCGCTCAGCCGATCCCGGCCTGCGCCAGCCCGGTCTCCGTCAGGTAGGGGCGGAACAGGCTCGCGACCTGGGCCGCGCCCCAGTCGAGGTGGTCGCGGCGCACCTCCGTGATCCCGCGGCGGGAGCGCAGGTAGTCGATCCAGTAGGCCGAGACGATCCAGGCGTTGACGATGAGGCTCTCGGCCTCATCCGGGCTCGCGCGCAGCAGCCCGGCCTCCTGCATGCCTGCGAGCGCCTGGCGGACGTGGTCCTGCCCCGCGTCGCTCACGGTCTTGAGGCGGGCGCGCAGGGCCGGCGCCAAGCGGAAGATCGTGCCCCCGTCCCGGTAGAAGAAGCGCCATTCCCACATCAGGGTGAACCAGCCGGCGAGATAGGGCCCGTAGCGGCGCCCGGCCGTGTCCGGCGCCGCGTGGGCGGTGGCGACCCGCTCCAGCCGCGCCTCGAACTCGGCGAACAGCGCCTCCAGGATCTGCTCCTTGCGCTGGAAGTGGTAGTACAGGTTGCCCTCGTTGATGCCGACATGGGCCGCGATCTCGGCGGTGGTCACGCTGGCCGGGCCCCGCTCGTTGAACAGGAGCCGGCAGGCCTGGAGGATGCGCGCCCGCGTCGCCGGGCGTCTCCCCTTGGGCTCCTCGCCCGCCTGTGCCGCTCCCGCCGCCATCGTCCCGCCGCCCCCGGATCATCCACCCCGACGCGTCCTGGTCGGGTCCGGAGAATTTAAGGTCTTCACCTGTTGACGTCCATAAGGTGTACACCTTAATTCCGGTGCAGACACAGGACGAACGGAGCCGTCGATCATGGATGCACGCCCGCAGGCGATGCCCACGAAGCGCGCCGACCCGCAGACGCAGCATTTCGACGTGCTGGTGATCGGTGCCGGCATCTCCGGGATCGCGACCGCGCACTACCTCCAGGCCGACTGCCCGCGACAGCGCTACGCCATCCTGGAGGGCCGCGAGGCCATCGGCGGCACCTGGGACCTGTTCCGCTATCCCGGCCTGCGCTCGGATTCGGACCTCTACACCTTCGGCTACAGCTTCCGCCCCTGGCGCAGCGACAAGGCCATCGCCGATGGCGGCGCCATCCTGCGCTACATCCGGGAGACGGCCGCAGCCGAGGGCATCGACAGGCATATCCGCTTCGGCCATCGGGTCGTGCGCGCCGCCTGGGACTCGCAGGCCGCCCTCTGGACCGTCGAGGCCGAGGTCGGCCCGGACCGGACGCCCGTGCGCTACACCTGCGGCTTCCTCTCGGTGTGCAGCGGCTACTATTCCTATGAGGGCGGCTACAGCCCGGAGTTTCCGGGGCTGGCGCGCTTCGGCGGCCGGGTCGTGCACCCGCAGGCCTGGCCCGAGGACCTGGCCTATGACGGGCGCCAGGTCGTGGTGATCGGCAGCGGGGCCACCGCCGTGACCCTGGTGCCGGAGATGGCCAAGCAGGCCGCCCACGTCACCATGCTGCAGCGCTCGCCCACCTACATCGTCGCCCTGCCGAGCCGCGACAAGATCGCCAACTGGCTGCGCGCCCGGCTGCCGGGGCGCCTCGCCCACGGGCTGGCGCGCTGGAAGAACGTGCTGCTCTCGATGTTCTTCTACAACTTCGCCCGGCAGAAGCCCGAGGCGATGACCCGGCGCATCCTGGACGGCGTGCGGGCGCAGCTCGGCCCCGACTACGACGTCGCCAAGCACTTCACCCCCGCCTACAAGCCCTGGGACCAGCGCCTCTGCCTCGTGCCAGACGGCGACCTGTTCAAGGCGATCCGCTCCGGCAGGGCCTCGGTCGAGACCGACCGCATCGAGACCTTCACCGAGACGGGGGTGCAACTGACCTCGGGCAAGCACCTGGAGGCCGACGTGGTCGTCACCGCCACCGGCCTGCGCCTGACCATGCTCGGCGGCATGAAGCTGACCGTCGACGGGACGCCCGTCGATCCGTCCGAAACCTTCCTCTACAAGGGCATGATGCTCAGCGGCGTGCCCAACCTCGCGGTCTCGATCGGCTACACAAACGCCTCGTGGACGCTGAAATGCGAGCTGACCGCCCGCTACCTCTGCCGCCTCCTGAACCACATGGAGGCCCGCGGCTACGCCTGGTGCGCGCCGGAGGCCGACCCGGCCCGGCTCACCGAGGCGCCGACGCTGCCGCTGACCTCCGGCTACGTCCGCCGCGCGGCCGGCATCCTGCCCAAGCAGGGCTCGGCCAAGCCGTGGCGGCTCTACCAGAACTACGCCCTCGACATGGCGGCCCTGAGGTTCGCCCGCCTCGACGACGGCACGATGCGCTTCGGGCACGCGGCGGCCGCGCGCCGGGCGGCCTGAGGCTGCGGGACAGGTCGAAAAATCCGAGGGAGGGACACGATGGCGCCGATGAGGCTGGAGAACCGCACCGCCCTGATCACGGGGGCGGGCGGCGGCATCGGCCGCGCCCTCGCGCAGTCGCTGGCCAGGCGCGGCTGCCACGTCGCCCTGGCCGACCTGAACGCGGCGGGCCTCGACGAGACCGCCCGCTTGCTGTCCACCAACCGCGTCCGGATCAGCCGTCACCTCCTCGACGTGGCCGACCGCGCGGCCGTGGCCGCCCTGCCGGAACGGGTGCTGGCCGAGCATTGCGGCCTCGACCTCCTGTTCAACAACGCGGGCGTGGCCGTGGGCGGCCATTTCGCCGACGTGAGCGAGGCCGATTTCGAGTGGCTGTTCGAGATCAACTTCTGGGGCGTGGTGCGCATGACCCGCGCCTTCCTGCCCCTGCTCCGGGCCAGCGACGACGCGCGGCTCGTCAACCTGTCGAGCCTCTACGGCCTGATCGCGCCCCCCGGCCAATCCGCCTATTCGGCCAGCAAGTTCGCCGTCCGCGGCTTCAGCCAGGCCCTGCGGCATGAATTGGAGGGCACGTCCATCGGCGTCACCCTGGTGCATCCGGGCGGCGTGGCCACCGCCATCGCCGACAGCGCCCGCGTCCCGGCCGGCACCGACCCGGACGAGGCCGCCCGCGCCAAGGCCGGGATGCGCAAGCTCCTGAAGCTTCCGGCCGCCCGGGCCGGCGAGATCATCGTGTCGGCCGTGGAGCGCCGGCAGGGCCGGGTGCTGGTCGGCTCGGACGCCAAGGTCGTCGCCCTGATCGAGCGCTTCGCCCCGGTCTCCTACTGGCGGATCATCGAGCGCCTGGCCCGGCGGGAGCGGAGTGCCGCCTGACGGAACCCTGCCGGCTTGCCTGCCGTGTCGGGAGGGTCGTAAGGCTCGGGCCGAGGCACGTGTCCCCCTCCCACGGGACGAATGGCTTACACGCGTTTGCCGAATTCAATCGTGGACCTCGTTCGGACTGCCTGGACGCCTGAAGCCTCGCGTCCCTCCCCCCTCTGCGGGGGAGGGTGGCCCTCGC
>NZ_BPRB01000325.1 GCF_022179685.1 Methylobacterium trifolii | reverse complement strand
CCTTGTAACTTGCCCTCACCGTCATCGTGTAAGCTTCGCGATGCGGAGGCAGGCGCGAGACCGATTGCCCTGAGGGACACCGAGCCCGTGGGAGAGCGTGGGTCTTCGTCTGCCGTTCCATCGAACCCGAACAGTCGCTTGGGCCGCTCTCTGCGAAGCCCGCTTGCGCAAGGATGGGATCGGATGGACGCCGTTTATGTTGGGATCGACGTCTCGAAGGACCGGCTGGACGTGCATGTCCTGCCGAGCGGGGAAGCCTTTGGGGTTCCCCGGGACGGGGCCGGCATCGCCGCGTTGTGTGCGCGCCTTGCCCCTCTGGCGCCGGGGGCCGTGGCGTTGGAGGCCACGGGCGGCTTCGAGACCGTGGTCGCGGCTGGACTGGCCGGCGCCGGATTGCCGGTGGTGGTGGTCAACCCGGCCCAGGTGCGCGCCTTCGCCCAGGCCCTGGGCCAGCGCGCCAAGACCGATCCGATCGACGCGGCCGTGATCGCCCGCTTCACGCAGGCCACCCGGCCGGCGATCCGTCCCTTGCCGGACGCCGAGACCCGGCTCCTGGCCGATCTGGTGGCGCGCCGCCGTCAGATCGTGGCGATGATCGGGGCCGAACGCCAGCGCGAGATGCGGGCGCCGGCCCGCGTCCAGAAGAGCATCCGCCGCCTGGTCAAGGCGCTGGAGAAGGAACTCACCAGCCTCGACGGCGACATCGACGGGGCGGTGCGCGGCTCGTCCGCCTGGCGGGAGAAGGAGGCGCTTCTCACCTCCGTGCCCGGCATCGGACCGACCATCGCCCGCACCCTGATGGCCGAGATGCCGGAACTCGGCAGCCTCGACCGCCGCCAGATCGCGGCGCTCGCCGGCCTCGCCCCCTGGACGCGCCAGTCCGGCCAGTGGCGCGGCAAGAGCTTCATCGGCGGCGGACGGGCCAGCGTGCGCTCCGCCCTGTTCATGGGGGCCCTGGTGGCAGCCCGTCACAACCCGACCCTCAAGCTCTTCCGCGACAGGCTCGTCGCCAGCGGAAAGCCCAAGATCGTCGCCATCGTCGCCACCGCCCGAAAACTGCTGACCATCCTCAACGCCATGATCAGGAAAAACACACCATGGCAGCCACAAAACGCTTGACCGCAAAGACAGTCGCTC
>NZ_BPRB01000324.1 GCF_022179685.1 Methylobacterium trifolii | reverse complement strand
TGGCCGACCTCGCCGACGCGCACGGGGGCGGTTACGTCCACGTCACGACGCGCGCCAACCTCCAGGTGCGCGAGATCGCGCCCGAGCACGCCCAGCCCTTCCTCGACGGGCTGACCGACCTCGGCCTCACCGCCCGCGGCTCGGGCGCCGACAACATCCGCAACGTCACCGGCTCGCCCACCGCCGGCATCGACGCGCAGGAACTCCTCGACACGCGGCCCCTGGCGCGCTCCTGGCACAACCACATCATCAACGACCGCTCCCTCTACGGGCTGCCGCGCAAGTTCAACGTGGCCTTCGACGGCGGCGGCATCATGCCGGTGCTGGAGGAGACCAACGACATCGGCTTCCAGGCGGTGGAGGTAGGCGACGGCGCAGCCGTCGCGCCCGGCGTGTGGATGCGCCTGGTGCTCGGCGGCATCTCCGGCCACCGGGATCTCGCCCGCGACACCGGCATCGTGCTCAAGCCCGAGGATTGCAACGCGGTCTCCGACGCGATCATCCGCGTCTTCATCGAGAACGGCGACCGGACCAACCGCAACAAGAGCCGGATGAAGTACGTCCTCGACGCCTGGGGCTTCGACAAGTACCTCGCCGCCGTGGAGGAGAAGCTGGGCCGCAAGCTCGACCGGGTCGACCCGGCCCACGTCGCCCCGCGCAAACCCACCGACCGGTTCAGCCATGTCGGCGTGCACAGGCAGGTCCAACCCGGCCTCAACTGGATCGGCGTGGTCCTGCCGGTGGGCAAGATGCTCTCCGACCAGGTCCGCGCATTGGCCGACATCGCGAGGGAGTGCGGCGACGGGCAGGTCCGGCTCACCGTCTGGCAGAACTTCGTCCTCTCGGGCGTGCCCGACGCCAAGGTGGCCGAAGTCGAGGCCCGCGTCGCGGCGCTCGGGCTGACGATCCGGGCCTCCAGCATCCGGGCCGGGCTCGTGGCCTGCACCGGCGCCAAGGGCTGCAAGTTCGCCGCCTCCGACACCAAGGGCCACGCGCTCGTCATCGCCGACCACATCGAGGCCACGGTGAGCGACCTCGACGTGCCGGTGAACGTGCACCTCACCGGCTGCCACCATTCCTGCGCCCAGCACTACATCGGCGATATCGGCCTGATCGGGGCCAAGGTCGTCGTCTCGGAGGAGGGCGACACCGTCGAGGGCTACGACATCGTCGTCGGCGGGGGCTTTGCCGAGACCCCGAAGATCGGCACCGAGATCTGGAAGGCGGTCAGGGCCGAGGAGTGCCCGGGCCGGGTCGAGGCGTTGCTGCGCACCTATCTCGCCCGCCGCGAGGGCCCGCAGGAAAGCTTCCAGTCCTTCACCGCGCGCACCGGCCCCGAAGCTCTGCGGGACGCCGCCGAAGAACAGCCAGCCCTCAAGGCCGCCGCATGACCCAGCACGTCACGCCCCCCCTCGTCCTGATCCCCGAGACCGCCCCGTTCAGCGCCGACCAGCGCTCCTGGCTCTCGGGCTACTTCGCGGCCCTCCTCGGCCCCGCCGTCGAGGGCGCGACCGCGCTCGCCCCCGGCGAGGTGCCCGGCGGCGGGCCGCGGCTGGCCGACAACGACGACGCCCCCTGGCACGACCCGTCGCTGCCCATCACCGAGCGCATGGAGATGGCCAAGGCCCGGCCCGAGCCCCAGAAGTTCATGGCGGCCATGGCCCAGCAGGATTGCGGCCAGTGCGGCTACAACTGCGCCGACTACGCCAACGCCATCTTCCTCAAGAACGAGGAGCGCCTGAACCTCTGCCAGCCCGGCGGCAAGGAGACGCTCCGGATGCTGAAGAAGCTCGACGAGGAGTTCGGCGCAGGCGCCGCACCGGCCAAGGCGGACGATGGCGAGGCCCCGGCCAAGGCGGTCGAACTCGGGCCGCTGGGCTATTGCCGCGAGAACCCCGTCGAGGCCGTGTTCCTCGGCCGCCGCCGCCTCAACGAGCCGGGCGGCGAGAAGGAGACCTGGCACGTCGAGTTCGACCTGAGGGACACGCCGATCGAGTACGTGGTCGGCGACAGCCTCGGCCTGTTCCCCGCCAACGCCCCGGCGCTGGCCGACGCGGTGATCGCCGAACTCGGCGCGCGCCCCGAGCGGATGATCGGGGGCAAGACCCTGCGCGACCGCCTGCTCTCCGACTACTCCCTGGGGGCTGCCCCCGACGGGCTCTACCAGCTCCTGTCCCTGCTCACCTCCGGCGCGGCCCGCAAGAAGGCCCAGGCCCTGTCGGCCGGCGAGGACCCGGACGGCGACGCCGCCTATCTCGACGTGCTGGGCGCGCTCCACAAGTTCCCCGGCGCCCGCCCCGACGCCGAGGTCTTCTTGGAGTCCCTGGACGAACTCCAACCGCGTTTGTACTCGATCTCGTCTTCGCCCAAGGCGGACGTGGGCAAGGTCTCGCTGACGGTGGACGCGGTGCGCTACAACCACCGCTCCCGCCTGCGGCTGGGCGTCGCCTCGACGCATCTGGGCGAGCGCATGCCCGAGCAGACCAAGGCCAAGATCTACCTGCAGAAGGCGCACGGGTTCGCCCTGCCGGACGACCTCTCCACCGACGTGATCATGTGCGGGCCCGGCACCGGCATCGCCCCGTTCCGCGCCTTCCTGCGCGAGCGCGCCGCCACCAGGGCGCCGGGCCGCAACTGGCTGTTCTACGGCCACCAGCGCCAGGCCTCCGACTTCTTCTACAAGGAGGAGCTGACCGGGATGCGCGACGACAAGGTGCTCACCCGCCTGTCGCTGGCCTGGTCCCGCGACGGCACCGAGAAGACCTACGTCCAGGACCGCATGCGCGAGACCGGCGCCGACCTCTGGAAGTGGCTCGAAGGGGGGGCCCACTTCTACGTCTGCGGCGACGCCAAGCGCATGGCCAAGGACGTGGAGCGGGCGATCATCGACGTGGCCGCCCAGCACGGCGGCAAGAACCCGGACGAGGCCGTGGCCTATCTCGGCGCCCTCAAGAAGGCCGGACGCTACCAGGCCGACGTGTACTGAGCCGCGCGCCTTCCCTCCCCCCAACAGATCTCGGGCTTGCCCGAGATCTGCATCCTGAGTGCCCGAGTCGGGCAAGCCCGACTTGGGATGGGGGAGGGTGCCTGCGGAGCAGGCGGGAGAGGGGAGCGCCGTATCCGGAGAGGCCGCTCCCCTCTCCCG
>NZ_BPRB01000323.1 GCF_022179685.1 Methylobacterium trifolii | reverse complement strand
AGGGCAAGTTACAAGGGGAAGGCGCCCCCGATAAATATCCTGCTCGGCTCATGGCCGATCCGGAGACGCCGTACCTTCGGCCCCCTCGTAGCAGGCCTGCGACAGGCCCTGCGCGCGGGCCCGCTCCGGCACGGTGAAGTCGCGGCCCTGGAGCGCCCACAGGCCGGCGGCGCGCAGGGCATCCCCCGTGCAGCGGGCGGCGATGCGGCAGGCCTGCGCTTCGCCCCCGGTGCGGGTGCAGGTGGCCGCGTAATCCGCGCGGAAGGCGGACAGCCCCGCCCGCGGGTGCGGCCCGGTCAGCATCGCCAGCCCGGTCAGCGCTCCGAGCAGGAGCGGCTGGTGCAGGAGGTAGATCGCGAGGCTGTGGCGCCCGGCCAACGCCGCGGCGCGGGCCGGCGCGCTCCGGGGCCGCCACGCGCCGAGGCGCGAGCGGGCGAGCCACGGCAGCCCCACCCGCCCGAGGACGATTCCGAACAGCACGATCCCGAACCAGGGGAACAGGGGCACGTAGTCGTTCGTGCGCGGCAGGCCCGCGCCGAGGCCGAGGAAGAACAGGGCCGGCGCATCGAGCCACGGCAGCCGGACGAGGTGCGGGGCGGCGACCACCAGCGCGGCGACGAGGCCGGTGACGGGGCCCGGCAGGGCGAGGAACGGCAGCGCCAGCACGCTCGACACCGCTATGCAGTGCAGGATGCCGAAGAAGATGAAGCTGTCGGGGAAGGCATAGGCCGTCGCCAGGGTGATGAGCAGCGCGGCCCCGCCGATCCGGGCGAGGCGCAGCAGGGTCGGCCGCACGCGGACGCCCCGCCCGTTCATCAGCACCAGCCCGACGCCCACCAGCAAAAGGAATCCGCCGGCGATCCCATGTGCGGCGAGCCGCCCCGGCCCGGTGAGGGCATAGTTCTCGGGCGTCAGCCGCAGATGACCGAGGTCCCAGAGGGTGTGATAGGCCGCCATCGCCGCGAGCGCCGCCGCGCGGGCGGCGTCGATGGCGGGAAGGCGATGTTGGGGCGGGGCGGCGGGAACGGGCGGCATGGCCGGCCCCTAAGCATCAATCGCGGCCACGGGCCACTGCCTACCGCGCTCACCTCCGCCGGCCGTGCGCGATCACGAAAACGTGATTGATGTCAGTCGATGCACGGGATGGCGGAAGTCCGTGCCGCCATTCGAGAAAATCTGCGAGTCCGATCACGCCCTTGAGTCGGAGCCGGCCCCAGCGCTCGGGCCACATCGGCGGCAATTGCGCTTCGGGAGGGCTGGTCTGGTGCCCAATTGGGCTTCCGCGGCATCAGGACTTCGTTAATCCTGACCGCGAAGCGCGCGGTGCGATTCGGTGTAGGTTGCTTCGACATGTCCGACGAGTACGGGTCAGGGCCGGCCGGCTCACGGTCGTCAGACGACGTGGGCGGAGACGGTGCACCGCATCGGGACATCCCATTGGCGGACCTCGACCTCGTCGAGGTCGCCGGCCACATCAAGTGGTTCGACGTCGCCAAAGGCTTCGGCTTCATCGTCCCGGACGACGGCGCTCCCGACATCCTCCTCCACGTCACCTGTCTGCGCCGGGACGGCCACCAGAACGCCAGCGAGGGCGCCCGGGTCGTCGTCGAGGCGGTGGAGCGCGCCCGCGGCTGGCAGGCGTTCCGGGTAATATCCCTCGACCAGTCGACGGCGACCCACCCCTCCGAACTGCCGATGCCCCGCACCCATGTCAGCGTCACGCCGACGAGCGGGCTGGAGACGGCGGTGGTGAAGTGGTTCAACCGCCTGCGCGGATTCGGCTTCCTGACCCGCGGCGACGGCACGCCGGACATCTTCGTGCACATGGAGACCCTGCGCCGCTACGGCATCGCCGAACTGAAGCCCGGCGAGGCGGTGCTGGTACGCTACGGCGACGGTTCGAAGGGCGTGATGGCCGCCGAGATCCGCCTGATCGACGGTGCGCTCCCGTCCTCCCATTGAGAGTGAACCTGTGCCCTGCGTCTCGTCCGCGCTGATCCGCGCCTGCCTCGCGCTCGGCCTCATGGCCGCGGCCTCGCCGCTCCCGGCGGTCTCGGCCCAGGAGGCCGCGAAGACCGAACCCCTTGCCATCCAGTCGAAGTCCGGCACGCACCGCTTCGCCGTCGAGGTGATGCGCACCGACGCCGACCGCTCCCGCGGCCTGATGTTCCGTCGCAGCATGGCGGCCGACCACGGGATGCTGTTCGACTTCGAGCAGGTCGAGCCGGTCTCGATGTGGATGAAGAACACCTACCTGCCCCTCGACATGCTGTTCATCCGCGCCGACGGCACCGTGAGCCGCATCGCCGCCGACACGGAGCCGCTCTCCACCGCCATCGTCGCCTCCGGCGAGCCGGTGCTGTCCGTCCTCGAACTCAATGCCGGCACCGCGGCCAGGCTCGGCCTCGCCCCCGGCGACCGGGTGGAGCACCCGCTGTTCCAGGGACGCAGGCGGTAGCGAATACGCGAACGCATCGGGAACTTTCCCTTGACGGCTTTCGCGAACCGAACCAATGTTCCTCGAATGTTCCAGACGAGGGCTGCGGGGAATTCGATGGTCGAGGCGCAAACGGTCCCGTTCCGCAACGACGACTGGTCGGTCTCCGCCGATGGCTTGGAGCACCGGGCCACGGGCTACTTCATCGACGGCGAGGCGCTGGCCGCCCGCCGGGGCGAGGGCTTGTGGGACTGGCCCTTGCAGATGGCCGAAAAGCGCTGGTGCCGGCCGAGCCTGTTCCGCGAGGCGTTCCTGGCGGCCCTCGACCGCTTCGGCATCGAACGCGATGCCGCCCTGACGGAGTCCTTCGCCCTCGGCTACGGCATCCGGGCCGGGCAGGGGACGCCGGATGCCGGCTTCGTCGCCCTCGGCGACCTGCTGCGCGGCCGGCCCATCACAGCCGCCGAGACGGCTCGCACCACGGGCCACCGCCGTCCCGTCCGCGCGATGGCGGGCGGTTGATTCCAGGCGGACAAGCAGGACATGCTCGCAAGGCCTGTCTCCACCTTGCGGGGCGGATCGGACAAATCTTCCCGTCCTGCGGGTGACCCGCCCCCGTTTGTGGGAGATGACGGGCCTCGCGTGAGCGAGACGGGCAAAGGGGGGTGCCGTGTCCGGAAACCACGCGCCCCTCTCTCGACCTGCATCGCGGACCATCGACTCCCGCAAGGGGACGAGAGAAACCCGTTGCTAATCGGGCGCCGGTACGGGCCTGTTGCGCGCGGGGTGCGATCGCGACATCTGCCCTGGACCGCCGTCGGCACGGTCCAGGGCAGATGTCG
>NZ_BPRB01000322.1 GCF_022179685.1 Methylobacterium trifolii | reverse complement strand
CAAGCTGGAAGTGCACCAGCTCGCCGGAGGCGTACTGGTGCACTTCCAGCTTGACAACGCTCGGCGCGACGGACAACGCGCCGACGAGGAAGCCCGACGGCAACATGTCGTCCTGGTGGACGATCTTCTCGTTATGGTCGGGCACCTCCCCAAGGATCGGGGGATTAGGTTGCCCTTCAGCCTTGCGCACGACGACGTCGAGCGCAGCCCGAAAGGTTACCTGGGCCGGTTGCATCGCCGCTAGAGCCTGCGCCGTCGCGAGCCACGACTCCAGGGGCACGGAGCCGTCCGAGAGCCTTTCGATGCGGTTGAGGAAACTGAGGTCGACGAGGAGTTGCGGGGTTGACGCCCCCACTTGCGGGATAAGGCCAACAACGCGCGGATCGATCGAAGCCAGGAGGGTGGTACGGAAGCCGTCGGTCGATAAGCCCGCCGAGAGTGCGGCTTGCTGAATGGCTAGAACGGTGCCGTTGTCTAGGTAGGTCATGTCCGAGCCGGTGGTGTGCCGCGCGCCTTTTTGACGGCGGCAAACGCTCGAAGCAACTGTTTGCCCGCCACCGCGGCCTGCGAGCTCGGACCGAATAGGTTGGATGGGCCGTGGACCTCGGATGTCCCAGACCCTGCCTCCCAGTCACGGATGCGTTCGAGGGCCCTTGCGGCTGCCGTCCTAGTCACGTCGTCAACGGCTGCCCCAGAGCGGGACGCCTCTACATCCTGCCGCGCTGACGCGAGCGCCAGCCGTCGGGCCGTCGTCGGCAGGTCGTGGTCGATACCTGACGCCATTTGCGTCAGGGCGAGCAGGGTGAGGGTGGCGAGTTGCAACCCGGCGCAGTCGGCGTGGTCGGCGTCTTGGGCGAGCGTCTCCGCTTGGCGAAGGTGATCAATCGCGTTGGAAGCGAGGCCAGCCCTGAAGGCCAGCTCGGCCGCGAGGTGGAGAGTCGCGCAAAGGAAGCTGCGGTCGCCGCGCTCGGACGCCGCAGCGACCGCCCCTTTGGCCGCGTCGTAGGCTTCGGCGTCCCGGCCCAACCCATGGAGGGCCATGGCCTCAAGGCGGTACAGCGGACTGCCCTCGGACCTTTGGGGTTGCGAGCGTAGAATCGACAATGCATGGTCGAACTCGTCAAATTCGAGTGACCGTTGGGCCTTGTTGGCGACGTCCTTCTCCTTTTCGCCGAGGTCGGCCGAAGCGCGGACCGATTCGTCGATATCGAGCCCGAGCATGGATGCCAGGAACGCCTTCCTGGAATGTGGGATCTCGTCCATGGCGTCCTGCAGGTACGGCGCGAGCCCCTCGACCCAGCGTTGCTCAAGGAGCGACGGCTCGCTCCCGAGCATAAGTAGGTGATAGATCTCCTCCGCCCGATCCGCGAGAAAATCGCCGTTCTCCGAACGTGATCGGACCACGTAATGTACGACCGCACGGCGATGGATATCCGAGGCCCGCTCCGGATCGTCGGCGATCATCAGTCCCAACATGAGCCGCCGCAGGTCAGACCGATGGCGGACGGACCCGTCCGGGTTCGGCTCAACAAGCGTGATCTCGTGCCTTAAGCGTTCGAAGAGGGCCTCGGCCTGCGACCGGCCCGATAAGGACAAGCCGCACGGTGCGGCCAGGACATGCAGTAGGACGTCCGGATCGATCCGACGGACGATGAGCCCAGGATGGGCCAGTCGCCGCACGCTGAGGTCCGTGACTTGGTCCAGGTAACGTCGATAGAGCTGGCTTTGGATCTGGGCTTGGCTGACCGAGAAGATCAGCCATTTGGTATTGGTGATACCTTCCAGCCTGGACGATCCGGAGCCCGCGTCCCGTCGATAAATCTCGGAGGCGAGCCTGAGGCTCAGCGGGCTGCCGTCGATCCGGCCCGCGACCTCGGCGGCCGTCCGGCGATCGACGCCGTCATGGACGAGGAACGCAGTCGCGGCGCGCTTGTCCAGGCCCATCAGCGCTCGGACGGTCGCCTCGTTGTAGTTGAGCAGGAAGTCGGCCAGTGGGACGCGCGTGGCGATGATGACCCGCAATCGGGGGAGGACCTTTTGCAAGGCTTCCAGGGGCCATCGGACGCTGTCGATCTCAGGTCGGCCGTAGCGTTGCACGCGCTCGAAGGTGTCCAGCACTACCAGCAAAGGCGTCAGCGACGTGTCCGAGCCCAGGCTCGCCGCCAACTTCTGTCCGAGCCGCATCGCAAGTTCCTGAACGTCACGGCGCGATCCTCCAGTCCGCTCCGACTGGATTGCGAAGGCCCCGTCGCGGGATCGGGCATCCTTCGCGGAACGACGGTCGTCCAGCGCGTCGGCAGCTTCCTGTCGCAACTCCGCCAGCGCGCCTCTAGGGAATCGAAGGGCGAGCTGGCGGGCGCACTCGATGATCATCGTTTCCGGTTCGCGTGCCACGAGCTTGGGATCTTCCCAGTCAAGGTACGCCACCGGCAAGGTGTCGCCGACAGTGTCTACGTGGTCCGTGATGAATTTCGCGATCAGGCTCGACTTGCCCATCCCACCAGGCGCGTGCAGCACGTACGCGCCGGATCTCCCCCCCGACGCCCAGCGGCTGACGCCCTCAAGTGCACGCGATGCGCTCTCGAGGAAGCTTTGCGAATCAAGTACGTCGACGTAACTGCGAAGCTCGCGCTGCTCGACCTCCCGTCCTTGGAAGCGGCCCCCCAGGAGGTGCTCGAAGGGCGCCCTGAGCCGCCTTACTGCAGTCTCGCGGGCGATCAGTTTGGCGTCCGGCAAACCCTCAGTCTCCGGTCCGTACCAGCCGACCACTTCGCCGAGCGTGGTGAGTTCGGACAGGCTAAGGGATGAGAGTTCGGAGGCCGATCCCTGAAGCATCCAGCGGGACAGCGTCGAGCGAACCGCGTCGTTCGGGAAGTCTTCCGCCGTGTCGGAGATGGCGATCTCCAGGTCGGTCCGGTCCATCCGCAACAGCGTATCCCGCCGTATCTCCGGCCTGAGCAGCCATCGTCCCTCGCCGGCCTCCGTCGAGAATGCGACGCAATCGTCCGCGATGAGCGAGACCCCGCCGCCGTCGGACTGCTCGACCGACGTCGGACCAATCGCGGGTAGCAATGCAGGGTCGAAAGGACCGAGCACTGCGGCCGCACGAAGGTACGCGGCGCGCCGCCCATCCGCTCGAAGTCGGTCGTCGGCCCGTCGGGCCTCGTCCATGCGGGGCGGCCGGAGGTCCCGCAGCCTCTTGGCCACGCTGGACGCGGTCCAGAGCAGGGGCAAGGGCTGATCGCGGGACGCCGGGACGCCTTCGTCAACCGAGTCCATCGACGACCCCCCTGACCGCCAAGCCCAGTCCCGTGAGATAGTGCCGTTCCTCTAAGCCCCTACTCCGAAGTTCAGCCCGATCTTCCTCGATGTACGCGAAAACCGCAAACACCGCCGCATCAATTGCGCCGGCATCGTGACCACCGCCTTTCAGCAGGAAGTACCGATTAAAGAAGCGTTCCAAGTGCGGCCTCCCGATATTTTCGGGTGGGGGTAGGTCCTCAGGGACAACCGCTGGAAGGATGTCGGTAGGGAACTGCCGCTCATATCCTAGCAGGATCAAGCCGACTCTGTCGTGGGCGGGGAGGTCGGCAACCGTCCGGGCTAAGGCCTGGATGAATTTCTCCAGCCAGTCGTCCTCGTCTTTCGGGGCGGGCACGCCGTCGATGACGATCCACCACACCTGGCCGGAGGCGATGGCGAGGTTGACGAGATGGTCCGCGACCTCCCGTATCCACTTGGGCGTCGGCGACGGCGGGCCCGGGAGCGAGAAGGCCATTCGCCCGGCCTGAATTCTGCTTGAAAAGGTCGATGCGAGTAGCGAGACGTGCTCCAGCTCCGCCATGCCGGCCACGAGTTCCACGTACGCGACGCGGATCTCCCGGCCCATGATGCGGCCGACCTCCTCCGCGACGTGGATCACGAGTTCCTTGGTATAGGATTTGCCCGACTTGACCACGCCGCGGACGACGTAGATCGCAGCGTCGTTGGGCGCGACGAGCCTGGCGAGCGCCGCGCTGCCGGCTTCTCGCGCGAGGAGCGGTTGTCGACGCCGCATGAGCACGGGGCGGAAGCGGTCGATCCCCCCTTGGGCGAACGCCGCGGCGCGCGTCCTCTCCTCTGCCTCCAGCCTTGCGAGCTTGGCATCGAGTTCGGCGAGCTTTACGGAGAAGGCTAGGCTGCTCCTGATCAGCAGTCTGAGGAGGGCGGGATTGCTGGCGAAGCCGTCCTGGAGGCAGTGCTGGATCGCCCAACGGAGGTAGCCGAGGTTGTCGACCTGGAGCGGGACACGGGCTACCAAGACGGGATCCAGCTGGAGCTCGGCGGCGATCCGTGCCAGAAGGTTCTGACCGATGCCCCACGTGAGGGCGAGTTCGTCCTCAAGGGATTGAAGTTCGCCGAAACTGAGTTCGATCGCGGGCATCCTCTATCCTCAACGCGTCTGCTATCCAACATGGTCCGAAGGTCGCCGATCAACCTGGGGTCCTAATGCGGCGGGTTGCCAGGATTCGTCTCCGCGCTCGGCTTGATGAGACCGCTGGCAAGGGTGGCGGCCCCGAGGACGATGCTCGCGAGGTAGCCGTCGAACTCAATGAACTTGCGCATCCCCACGCCGTCGATCGCATAGGCCCAGACGGGGAAAAGCAGGAAGGCAAGGAACGCGTTCGTCCTCCAAGCGTCACCAGGCTCCTTAAGACGCCAAAGGTAGATCGGGGTGATCAACCAAGCGCCCGCCAAGATGAGCGCGCCGATGTCGACCACGTTAAAGCCAGCCATGGTCGCGATGCTGTTCGCGCCCGAGGTCGTCCTGGCGGCGTTCGTGATGGACTGCTGAAGAACGCCGTTGGTGAAGATGACGAACGCTACGACCTCAGACGGTATGTATTTCCCGACACGCGCCAAGTACGTGTCTCCCGCCTCCTTGAGGTCTTGCGACAACCCGGGCGTAGGCGGCGCGTCGCCGGTACCTCCCGCCGACCCAGTGACCCGCGCGGGCCTTACTAAGCGAGTCATGCGAACAACCGGCAACCGTTCTATGTGACTGGCGACATTTCTGGATGAATTTTTTCCCGCCCGCAAGCTCCACGCAGGGGTATATCGCGCGGTTGCCGAGCGCCCGCCTGTCCGAACAATCCGGAAGTGCACAGAAATCCGGCGCTGATCCTCCCCCGACTTCATGGACACCTCTGATACGCTTGTTGCCGGCAGTGAAGGTGTTTGATGGCCAAGACTAGACGCGAGTTCACACCTGAGTTCAAACGCGAAGCAGTGGCCCCGCTGGAGAGCAGTGGCCGCCCGCAGATGCAGATCGCCGCCGAACCCGGGATCCAACCCTCCATGCTGAGGCAGTGGCGCATGGAGCTGATGGGTGGCTCCCCACCGCCGCGGATAGCAGGATCACCGGGAGCGGCATCCGCGAGCCCGGTGGCTTTTCCCTCCCACCAGGCGGCCGAGATTGCTCGCCTACGGCGTGAACTCGACCGGACGCGCATGGAGCGCGACGTCCTAAAAAAAGCGTATGGCCCGCCCCGTCTGCAAGATGGTCGATGAAGGTACCTGTACCGGGTCGCGCTCGTCCGGATGCGCCATCATCCGCCAACCCGCGAGTACATCCAGCGCCGAACCGCCGAAAGCAAATCACCTCGCGAGATCCGCCGGTGCCTCAAACGCTACATTGCCCGCGAAATCTACCAGCATCTCTGTTCTCGAAAGCTCCCAGCCAGGCCCGGAATAACCCCTTGACCGACATAGGAGCATCTGTGTGCTGGTCCTTTGGGGCCGAGGGCCGCGTTCCACGTTTGGCCCAGCGCTGGGTCAGCGTGTACTTCTGGCCGACACGGGCCCCGTCGCAGCACCAGACCTCTATCAGCTTGCCGCCGACAGCCTGCGCGATTTCCGCCCGACGGTCGGGGAAACTTTTTTAAAAATGGCCGCAGCGCCCGGATCCTAGGTGTGATGGCGAAGACGGGCGGAAAGCTTGCGGTAGCCCATGGCCCGCAAGACCCGGCTCAGGGTCTGGTCGGAAACCGACCCGCCGTAATCCTCAAGCACGATTTGGGCCAGATCGCACAACCGCCAGCGCAGCGCACCGTGTGCGGCCGGCATTGGTCCCTGTTCGACCAGCGCCTTGAGGATATCGCGTTGGTCGGCGTTCAGGCGCGGAAGGGCGCCAGGGGCCTTGCCGTCAATCAGCCTGCACGGGCCATCGGCGTTAAAGGTCACGACCCAGTCGCGCACCGTCTGCAACCTGACCTCGCCGATCTTGGCCGCGGCCGAGCGCAGACCGCCCGCGGCAATCACCGACAACGCCAACAGGCGGCGGATCTGGGCCGGATCACGTGAGCCCTTGGCCAGACCGCGCAAGGCCTCGGCATCGATGTCCGAACGCAGCGGGACCGGAGCGGCCCTCGTATCCTCTTCAGGCTCCAAACCCAAGGACAGCATCACGACCCAGATGTCGACGCTACCCCGCATGAGCCCTGCTAGCGAGGCCTTGTATAACCATCAGTATGGTCCCTGAAGGAGTTCGGGATTTCATCTGCATTGGCATGGGCGCCCTTTCGATCGTCGCGTTTTGCAGAAGCTTGCTCGCGATCTTCGCATCTGCAACTATGGCGCCCAGCCAGAAAAATTCCTCGGCCATGCCATGATGGACCACTAACGGATCCGAACGGTGTGGATCGAGTCGGACAAGCGCCAAGTGCAAGGGGAGACCGAGACTTGCAGCATACAGATCTTGCGTTGGACGCAGCGCGCGATCTCGTCGCAGAAGGCCAAGCCGATGAGGCAGTTGACTTCGTACGCAAGCTTCTAACAGGCCAGCGACAGGATGGGGGGGCTGCTTCACGCAAAGTAGCTGAGTTTCACAACGAAATCTTGCTTCTTTCTGGCGATGCTCGTGATCTCGCACGAAAGCGCCGACTAGGCTTAACTGATCAACAAACCCTCGACCTCCATTCGAAGCGTCTTCGTGCTAGTCTTCTCGCCTTGATTGATGAATTAGAGATTGCGCTTGCCGCGCGGACACTTCTGCCGCCTGCCTTCGAGCCGCGTGCGGCCAACGATTTCACGACATTACCCTCAGCAAACCTTGAAAGGATCTGGGGACGCAACACGCTCCAGAGTCTGTCGTGGCTCCACAAGGCCATCGAGGCTTCGCGCGCAGTCTGCCGAGTAGTCACTCCAAGAGGTCTCGGGACGGGCTTCCTAATTAAGGATGGCATCTTGGTGACAAACAACCACGTCATTCCAACCAAGGAAGTCGCCGAACAGACAGTGGTAGAATTTAACTTCCAAGATGACGCGAGTGGTCGTATAGAGCGCGTCTATGCGTATTGCGCCACTTCGGAAACGTTCGTTACTAGCAGTGTTGACAAGCTCGATTGCACGATGCTAAAGTTGGAGCCCCTGAATGGAGCACCACCCACTGGTTTTTGGGGAAACCTCACACTTGCATTATCCCCCAAACTGGAAATCGGACAGCCAGCGACAATCATTCAGCATCCGAGCGGCGGTCTTAAAAAAATCTCTTTAACGGCAAATGAAGTCGTGAACATCTTCGACCACCGTCTTCACTATATGACTGCTACAATGCCGGGATCGAGCGGAGCGCCGGTATTTGCAGATGACTGGAGCGTAATTGCTATTCATCGCGCTGGTGGGAAACTCGTGAAAAATGCACGGGGAGATCGCCTGTTCGCGAACGAAGGCATCCTGGCGGGTTCAATAGCTGCTGAACCCATATTTGCTTCCTTGATCGGAAGTGAAATAATTTAGGAGTTCCGGCCGAGTCCAATCGATAAATTCTTAGAGAATTATGAGCAAAAGCTTGTGTCCAGTAACAACTTTTACAGTGACGACCCTCTTGGATCTGCGCAAGATCTGATCGCGCAGAACGAGGTCGAAAATGCCATCTCAGTAGTACGCAATTACCTTTCAACCGCAGCGAAGGGCACTGGCTCAAATCGGCTGAAATTGGCTTCGTTGGCCCGCGAAGTAGTGATCCTCACCGGGGACTTCCAACTACATCGGCAGCAGGATCGACAGGGGCTGTCGGCACGGCAAGAAGTGGACCTAAACTTCCGACAGTTGAGAGCACGACTACTCCAAATCATCGACGATGCAGAAACGCTTGCGGACAATCGCGATGATCCTGCGCGCGAAGCGAGACTGCTGCATCTTCGAGTTATGCTGGACCAGATTTCCTTACTCGCGGTGCTCGGAACTTCACGGACTGTACTTCTAGAGCAAATTTGGATACGTCCATCTTTCTTGCAACCAGAACACGGGTCGGTCCCTCTATTCAAGATCTTAAAATCTCGTGCTGTGGCAGTCGAGGCGCCAGCCGGATTTGGCAAAACAACGCTCTCTAAGATTATCGCCATTTCCCTGGCTAGAGATTACCTCAGGGAACCTTGTGCAGATGACCAATCCTGGCAAAGTTTGTATCTCGGTGTTAATTCTGGAGAACAAGCACATTTTCCTATTTACACAGACCTGCGGTATGTGGAAAAATTGGACGATGTTGAAAGCTTAATTAGATATGCTTCGCCAGCAATTGGCGAGGCCAACTTACATCATTTTACGGCTCTCCTGGGTGGCGGCTCAGTTGTTTTCGTTCTTGACGGACTTGA
>NZ_BPRB01000321.1 GCF_022179685.1 Methylobacterium trifolii | reverse complement strand
CCTGCCCGGCCTCGACCGGGCAGGACCGGTTCGGGGAAGAGCGTGGTGCGCAGGTGCCGGAACAGGTCGTTGTAGGCCTGGAAGACCGCCTCGCTCTGCGGACTCGGCAGCGCGCGCATGTCGTAGAGCCGGACTTGCGGGGCCAAGCCGCCCCCCTCGACCGCCGCCAGATCGCGGAAGTAGGCCCGGATGAACCCGCGCAACCTCCGCTCCGGCGCGTTCTCGGCCGCCGCCTCCGCCAGCAGCGTCTCGTGCCAGGCGATGGTGCGCAGGTAGCAGGCGGCGGCGAGGTCCTCCTTGCGGCGATAGTAGTAGGTGATGCTGTTGGTCATCAGGCCGACGCTGCCGGCCACGTCGGTGAGCGCTGTGCCGCGGATGCCGCGGTCGTTGAAGCACCGGGCCGCAGCGTCCAGGATCGCCGCGCGCTTCAGGGCGTAACGCTTGGTCCGGCGTCTCGCCGTTGCGGCTCCGTCTGTCATCCCGGCGATTGAGCATGGCGGCGCGGACGCTGACAAGTCGGATGCACAGGTGTTCGGCGGTCTCTCGATCTCCGTTTGCCGGAAGCGCATGCTTTCGAAGGTGTTTTCGTGCCATATCGGAGAGGTCACGATCTGATGCACCGAAAGCACACTCAACCGCCCTCGTAGTTTTTGGCAGTTGCGGTGGCAACGGCCCCGTCTAATCCTGTCGCGATGATATCGATGCAGCCCATGGAGGCCTCGCTGCCCTCCCCGGACGCCGTGATCGCCCGCGTGACGGGTCGTTCGCGCACGAGTAACCGCCCCATGATCTACGACGCGTTCGAGATGCAGTCGGATCTCGCCCGGCAGACCCGCGCCTGGGGACGCGTCCTGCACGATGCCGTCTCGCCCTGGGTCGGCTACGGCGAGCCGGCCAACTGGTGGTCCGCAGGGGCACGCATGATGATGCGCGCCGGCCTGACCTTCGCCCGGCCTCCCTACGGGATCGAGACCGTGACGGTCGGCAACCGCGAGGTGCCGGTCGCCGAGGAGCCGGTGCTGAGCACGCCGTTCGGAACCCTGCTGCGGTTCCGGAAGGACCTGCAGACGGAACAGCCCAAGGTCCTCGTCGTGGCCCCGCTCTCGGGGCATTTCGCGACCCTCCTGCGCGGGACCGTCCGCACCCTGCTCCCGGATCATGACGTCTACATCACGGACTGGCACAATGCCCGCGACGTGCCGCTCGACGCCGGCCGTTTCGGGTTCGACGACTACGTCGACCACCTCGTCCAGTTCCTGGAGACGATGGGCGAGGGCTCGCACGTGGTGGCCGTGTGCCAGCCGGCCGTCCAGACCCTCGTGGCCGCAGCCGTCATGGCCCAGACCAGGAATGCCGCGGCCCCCCGCAGCATGACCCTGATGGCCGGCCCGGTCGATTGCCGCATCAATCCGACCGGGGTGAACAAGCTCGCCACCTCGAAGCCGATCGAGTGGTTCGAGAAGAACCTGATCGCCACGGTGCCGGGCCGCCACAAGGGCGCGGGCCGCCGCGTCTATCCGGGCTTCATGCAGGTCTCCGCCTTCATGTCGATGAACCCGAAGCGCCACGTGCAGGGCCATGCGGACCTGTTCTGGCACATGGTCAACGGCGAGACCGACAAGGCCGACGCCATCGAGAGCTTCTACGACGAGTATTTCGCCGTCCTCGACCTCGCCGCCGAGTTCTATCTGGAGACGGTCAAGACTGTGTTCCAGGACTATACCCTGGCCAAGAACGAGCTGACCTATCGCGGGGGCGAACTCGACATGCGCGCCGTCCGGCGCACCGCCCTGATGACGGTGGAGGGCGAACGGGACGACATCTGCGCGGTGGGCCAGACCATGGCCGCGCACGACCTCTGTACCAGCCTGCCCCCGCACATGCGCACCCACCACCTCCAGGCCGGCGTGGGCCATTACGGCGTGTTCGCCGGCCGTCGCTGGGACACCCAGATCTACCCGCAGGTGCGCAACTTCATCCAGTCGCACACCTGATCCCGCGCGCGAGACACTGAGCGGATTTGACCCGCTGGCCCCCGCCGGCCACCATGCTACGCTCTCCACGGCTTCCGACGGAGCGGCAGGACGATTGCGGGCGTGAGCACAGACGATCCCAATGCCGGCACGCTCAAGGCCGGCACGCCCGAGACGGCGCGGCTTGACCGCCTCGTGGCCCAGGCCCGCATGGCCGGCCTCTGGGAACGGGCCTGGCCCCTGCTCTGGCGGGCCCTGGCCGTCCTGCTCGCCTTCGCTGCGGTGTCGTGGCTCGGACTCTGGCTCGATGTCCGGCCGGTCTGGCGCATGGCCGGACTCGGCGCCTTCGCCCTCGCGATCCTTGCCGTATTCGCGCCGGCCCTGCGCCTCGCCCGCCCCGGCCGGCGGGAGGCCCTGGCCCGGCTGGACCGCGACGCGGCCCTGCACGATGCGACGCTCACGCACGGGCCGGCCTCGGCGATCGAGGACCGGCTCGCCGTCGGCGCGGCCGATCCGGCGACCCGCCTGCTCTGGGCACTGCATCAGCGCCGGGCGATCGAGGCCG
>NZ_BPRB01000320.1 GCF_022179685.1 Methylobacterium trifolii | reverse complement strand
GCTCGCAGCGAACCTGCGCCGCCAGCGGCTGCGCAGGTTCGCTGCGAGCGCCGGTTCTCGTTCCTGGAACTCTGGAGCCCGGGCTATGCCAGCCGCACCGTGATGATCTGGCTGACCTGGTTCTTCGCCCTGCTCGGCTTCTACGGGCTGACCACCTGGCTCGGGGCCCTGCTCCAGGCGTCCGGCCACAGCGTCGCCAAGTCCGTGAGCTACACCATCCTGATCTCGCTGGCCGGCGTGCCGGGCTTCATCACCTCGGCGATCCTGGTCGAGCGCTGGGGCCGCAAGCCCACCGCCGTGCTGATGCTGCTCGGCAGCGCGGTCGCCGCCTACCTCTACGGAAACTCCCCCTCCTTCGGCTGGCTCATCGCCTTCGGGCTGATGATGCAATTCTTCCTCTTCGGGATGTGGTCGGTGCTCTACGCCTACACCCCGGAACTCTACCCGACGCGGGCGCGCGCCACCGGGGCGGGCTGCGCCTCCGCGATCGGGCGGGTCGGCTCCCTGCTCGGCCCCTACGCGATCGGCGTGATCCTTCCGGTGCTCGGCCAGGGCGGCGTCTTCGCCCTCGGCGCCGGCTCCTTCGTCGTCGCCGCAGCCGCGGTCGGGTTCCTCGGGATTGAGACCAAGGGCAAGGCGCTGGAAGAGATCTCCGGCTGAAGCCGCACGTTGACATCTGACATATCAGAGATATGTTTAGCGCATCGCGAACGGGAGCGTGCAGGATGGAACTGGCAACCAGCCGGATGAGCGAGCGGCAGCGCCGCTACCGGGCGAACTACCGGCAGCGCGTGGCCGGCTGGTACAACGGCCTCCTGCACATCGCGATCATCTACACGATCGGCCTGACCGCCCTGTACGTCTACCTGTCGAACCTCGACCGGGTGGGCTGGGCCGAACTGATCACGGTCCCGGTGGTGTTCCTGTTCTGCAACTTCTTCGAGTGGTGGCTGCACCGCTACGTGATGCACCGCCCGCAGAGCAACCCGATCGGCCGGGCGGTCTACAACCGCCACACGCTCCAGCATCACCAGTTCTTCACCGACCACGAGATGCGGTTTGCCGACCACCGCGACTACCGCGTGACCTTCTTCCCGCCCTATGCGCTGGCGAGCTTCACGCTGATGTCGATCCCCGGCGCCATCGTCCTCGGCTGGCTGCTGAGCCCGAACGTCGGCTGGCTGTTCATCGCCACCACGACCAGCATCTACATGATCTACGAGTTCATGCACTTCTGCTGCCACGTCGAGGACAACTGGTTCGTGCGCAACATGCCGTTCATCAACACCAACCGGCGCCACCACACCGCCCATCACGACCAGTCGATCATGATGGAGCGCAACATGAACCTCACCTTCCCGATCATGGACTGGCTGTTCGGCACCTCCGACCTCAACCGCGGCCTGATCGGCACGCTGTTCAACGGCTACGACACCCGCCACGTCCGCACGGACATGCGCAAGACCGCCCGCACGCCCGGCGCGCCTCCGGTCGGAAGCGTGCAGCCTGCGGAATGATCGTCGTCGGCAAGCACGGGAGTTCGGGATGCAGAGCATCGAGCCCAATGTCGCAGCCCTGGTCTGGTTTTCCGTCTTCGCCGGCGTGGCGAGCACGGGCTTCTACGTCCTGGCCGGCGCCTTCCCCCTGGAGACGCGGCCCGACCTGAGGGGACGCCCGCTCGGCCTCGCCTTGCTCGCCGCGAACGTGATCCTGCTCGCCCTCCTCGTCGGCGGCGGCCTCGCCTACGGGGCCGCGCACCTGCGCTGGACCAGCCTCGTCATCGTCGGCGGCCTGGCGCTGCTGTTCGCGCCGGGCCTGTTCAACGTCTGGCCCGAGCGCTGGCGCGACGGCCCGGCGGGGCTCGCCATCGTCCTGGCCGGCACCGGCCTCAGCCTCGGACTGATGCAGGCCGTGGGTGGGGTGTTCGGGCTCTGAGCGCTTGTTTTGATGGTGCGACGCGAATGGAATCCCTGATCGGGGGATAGGGGCGCCTCTCCTCCCTAAAATGGCTACCGGATTCACACATCTGCGCAGGGGAACCGGACAGGTCGTCCGAAG
Organism: Methylobacterium trifolii; assembly: GCF_022179685.1. Lineage (GTDB taxonomy): Bacteria > Pseudomonadota > Alphaproteobacteria > Rhizobiales > Beijerinckiaceae > Methylobacterium > Methylobacterium trifolii. The sequence goes on along the minus strand of NZ_BPRB01000320.1, from coordinate 3,470 downwards.
GGCTGTGGGGCTCCCTCTCCCGTGCGGGAGAGGGTTGGGGTGAGGGGCCCAGGTTTCTCCGGAGAGGTCGCATCCCTCACCCTGTCCCTCTCCCGCACGGGAGAGGGGACCCGCGCCTCCTCCGCCATCCTAGCGCGATGCGGAATACGGTAGCTCACAAGGCCGAAGGGAGGGGGGGCGGCCGCGGGATCTCGTTGGTATAAGACTCGGTATCGATCTGAACGTTCCTGCGACAGGCCTGCACACCGCCTGCGTCGAGAAACACGAAAAAACATTGGAGGAGGGACGGACATGCCGTTTCCGATCAAGGTCGGCCTCTCGGTCGCGGTCGCGCTGGCGGCCCTGGCCGGCTGGTTCTACATGCGCCATCTCGGACAGGCCGGCCCGCAATGGGCCCTGGCCTTCCTCGGACCGTTCATGGTGGTCAGCCTCTGGATCTTCCCCGAGGTGATGCGCAACCGCGCCGACGGCCGCGCGCCCCGGCGCGACCTGGAGGGAGCGCCCCGGTGACGAAGGTCTACGCGGGCGACCGCACCATCGACGGCATCGTCGTCACCGTGGACGGCCGCCCCCTCGACGACCGCGCGGGCCAGCGTCGCTATTCCCGCAACGGCTTCGAGTGGAGCTACGAGGGGCCCGAGCCGTCGCAGCTCGCCTTCGCGCTGCTGGCCGACCATCTCGGCGACGCCGATCGGGCGGCGGCGCTGCAGGAGCGCTTCATGCGTGCGGTCGTGGCGAACTTCCAGAACGAGTGGGAGATGCGGTCGGCCGACATCGACCGGGCGCTGGAGGCCCTCCGCTGAGGCGCCCATGGTCGATCCCCGACCTGCGCCCAATCCGGTGGGCCGCAACGGCAAAACGGACCGGGGCATGAAGCGCAGGGATTTCGTGGCCGCCGCCCTGGCCTCCGCCGGCGGCTTCGCCGGTCGGCCGGCCCAGGCCCTCGCGGGACCCGCGCCCGTCCCGGAGGGGCGGCCGGTGCGGATCGCCATGCTGCTCTATCCCGGCATGACCGGCCTCGACGTGGTCGGGCCGCAGGAGATGCTGGCCGGCCTCGCGCCGGGCAGCCTGTTCCTGGTGGGCCGGCAAACAGGCGCGGTCGCGAGCGATACCGGCCTCGGCCTCGTCGCGACGGAGAGCTTCGCGACATGTCCCCGCGACCTCGACGTGCTGTTCGTCCCCGGCGGCGACGGCACGCCGGAGCAGATGCGCGATCCCGAGACCCTGGCCTTCCTGCGCGACCGGGCGGCGCGGGCGGCCTGGATCACCAGCGTCTGCACCGGCTCGCTGATCCTCGGCGCGGCGGGCCTGCTCGCGGGCTACCGCGCCACCTCGCACTGGTGCGTGCGCGAGACCGTGCTGCCCATCCTCGGCGCCGTGCCGGTGGACGAGCGGGTGGTGTTCGACCGCAACCGCGTCACGGCCGCCGGCATCTCGGCCGGGCTCGACTTCGCGCTCGCCCTCTCCGCCCGCCTGCGCGGGGCCGACTACGCCCGGACCAGCCAGCTCGTCGCGGAATACGCGCCGCAACCGCCCTTCCGCGCCGGCACGCCGAACGAAGCGGGCGCGCAGATCGTGCGGGCGGCCGATGCGATCCTGGCGCCCCTGGTCGAAGGCGCGACGGCCGCCGCGCGCGCCCGCGGCTGAGGACAATTGTCCGCCATCACCGCCCGGCCCCTGGCAAGCCGGCTACGGGCTGCTAGCTTCGAAGGACGATCGATGCGGAGAGGGCGGCATGGCGACCGGGGTTGCGAGTGATCTGCTGCGCACGAAGTCCCTCGAACGGCTGAACGCCGACGCGGAGGGGGGCGAGCACGGCCTCCAGCGGACGCTGGGGCCCTGGAGCCTGATCGGCCTCGGCATCGGGGCGGTGATCGGCGCCGGCCTGTTCTCGCTCACCGGCATCGCGGCGGCCGAGCATGCGGGGCCCGCGGTGGTGATCTCGTTCGCCATCGCCGCGGTCGGCTGTGCGTTTGCCGGCATGTGCTACAGCGAGCTGGCCGGCATGATCCCGGTGGCGGGCTCGGCCTACACCTACGCCTACGCCACCATGGGCGAGTTCGTGGCCTGGATCATCGGCTGGGACCTCGTGCTCGAATACGCGGTGGGGGCGGCCACCGTCTCGGTGAGCTGGTCGCAATACGTCACCCGCTTCCTGCACCAGCTCGGCGTCGACCTGCCGGCCAGGCTCGTACACTCGCCCTTCGAGACCTACACGCTGGCCGACGGCACGATGGCGCACGGCCTCGTCAACCTGCCGGCGATCTTCATCATCGTGGCGGCATCAAGCCTGCTGATGGTGGGCATCAGCGAGTCGGCCAAGGTCAACGCGGTGATCGTGATGATCAAGCTCGCGGTGGTCGCCGTGGTGATCGGGCTCGGCGCCTTCTACGTGAAGGCCCAGAACTACGTGCCCTTCATCCCCGAGAACACCGGCACCTTCGGCGAGTACGGCTGGAGCGGCATCATGCGGGCGGCCGGCGTCGTGTTCTTCGCCTATATCGGCTTCGATGCGGTCTCCACCGCGGCGCAGGAGGCCAAGAACCCCCAGCGCAACATGATGATCGGCATCCTCGGCTCGCTGGCGATCTGCACGGTGATCTACATCCTGTTCGCGGGCGTGCTCACCGGCCTCGTCCACTACGACGCCATGAAGGGCGACGGCGCCCCCGTGAACACCGCCATCGGCCAGACCCCGTTCCCCTGGCTGAAGTCCCTGGTGACGCTGGGCGTCATCGCCGGCTTCTCCACCGTGATCCTGGTGCTGCTCCTGGGGCAGAGCCGGGTGTTCTACACCATGTCGCAGGACCGGCTCCTGCCGGGCCTGTTCTCCAAGATCCACCCGACCTGGAAGACGCCCTACCGCTCGAACCTGTTCTTCATGGTGTTCACGGGCGTGCTGGGCGGCTTCCTGCCGATCTCCCAGCTCGGCCACATGACCAGCATCGGCACGCTGCTCGCCTTCATCCTGGTCTGCCTCGGCGTGCTGATCCTGCGCCGGACCCAGCCCGAGGCGAAGCGCGCCTACCGCACGCCCCTGGTGCCCCTGGTGCCGATCCTCGGCATCCTCACCTGCCTCGCCATGATGGTCTCGCTCGACGGGGAGACCTGGCTGCGCCTGCTGATCTGGCTCGCCATCGGCCTGGCGATCTATTTCGGCTGGAGCCGCGCCCACAGCCGCATCGGGCGGGAGGAGGCGGGCAAGGCGGTCTGAGGTTTTTTGCGACCCGCGCGCGTCTCCCTCTCCCGACCCTCGCTGACGCAAGGGCCACCCTCCCCCGCGGAGGGGGGAGCGCAATGCGCGCGAGCCGGGGTTCATTCGATGACACGATATATAGGCGCGGGCGCAGCGGGACGCGAGCCCCGGCGGGTCTCACGCCTGCCCGGTCGTCCGGGCTTCGGGCAGTTGCAGGAGCAGCGGGTCCTGGGGGCTCGCCGTCCCGGTCACCGCGATCTCGGCCTGGGCGGCG
>NZ_BPRB01000319.1 GCF_022179685.1 Methylobacterium trifolii | reverse complement strand
CGCCGACGATGCGGATGCCGCTGTCCGACTGGGTCTCCAGGGCGGCGATCAGGTCCTCGGCGATCTTGCCGCCGCCGACGATCGCGGTGCGCCGGTCGAAACGGCCCTGGCGGGTCTGGGCCCCGATCACCAGCGCCAGGGCGAAGCGCCCCACCAGCAGCGTGCCGAGGCCGCCGGCGAAGAAGGCCGCGAGCCAGAGCCGGGAATAGTGGTCGGCGAGCTTGGACAGCACCAGGATCGCGGCCACGACCAGGAAGGTCAGGGCCCAGCCGGCCGTGAGCTTGACGGCGGTCTTGAAGAAGGCGCGGAAGGCGGCGATCCGGTAGGTCCCGGCGGCCTGGAACAGGGTGACGGCGATGGCCGCCACGGCGCCGACCGCCCCGGCATAGGTCAGGCCGAACGGCACGACGCCGCGCAGCATCGCAGCGAACAGGGAAAGCCCGAGGGCGCAGATCAGGCCGAATTCGAGGGCGCGGACCAGCCCGGCGATGACCACGGGCGAGACCGCCTTGGCCGGAAGGGGCAGCGCGGTCTCGGCGAGCGGCGCCGCATGTCCGGTGCCACCGGCCGTCGCCGTTTCCGGCTGTCCGGCCGCCTTCAGCAGGTCGCGGACATCGAAGGCACTCATCGGACGCTTCCCCGTCGTCGCGGCCTCGTCCGCCGCCGGGCGAAGTCTCGCAAAAGGGCCTCTCGGAAACCTTAAAACCCCGCAGGCCCCGCATGCCGCGTCCGGTACGCGACGCGTGGGGCGCCGCCGGGATCAGGCCGTCTCGGCCACCGGCGCCCCGGCGCCCGGCGCGGGCTTGTGCGCAAGCCGGGCCCGGAAGGCGGCCGCGTAGCCCGAGAGCACGTCGGCACCCATCCGCTCCATGGAGAAGCGCTGGCGCACCGAGTCGCTCAGCGCCTGGAAACGGGCGCGCCGGATCTCCGGCGCCTCGTCGAGGACGCGGGCGATGGCGTGCTGGAGCGCCACGGCGTCGCGGGCGGGGACGAGGTCGCCCGCGGCCGCGCCGAAGATCTCGGGTATGCCGCCGACGTTCGTCGCCACCAGGGGCTGGGCGGCGGCGGCCGCCTCCAGCACCACGTAGGGGAGGGATTCCGCAAACGACGGCACCACCATGATCCGGCCGCGGGCCAGCACCGGGCGGATCGGCTGGGCCGGCTCGAAGGCCACGGCGCCCTGCAGTCCCAGGCCGTCTGCTGTGGCCTGGAGGACGGCCTCGTCGGGGCCCGAGCCCACCATCAGCAGCCGCACGCTCCGACCGCCCGCCCGCAGGCGCGCCAGCGCCTCCAACAGCACCGGCAAGCCCTTGGCCTCGCGCAACTCGCCGACGTAGACGAGGTCGAAGGGGTCGGCCGCCGGGGTCAGGGGCGCGAACTCCGCCTCGCCGATGCCGTTGTGGACGATGCGCGCCAGGCCCGCCCGGCCCCCGACATAGGCGCGGTGGCGGCCGGCCACGTACTCGCTCTCGAACAGGAACACGTCGGTGCGGCGCGCCAGGACGCCCTCGGCGCTCATGTAGAGCCGGTGCAGCAGCGTGCCCGGCTTGTAGTTGTAGCTGCCCCCGTGCGGGGTATAGGCCCGGATCATCGGGCGCCCGGCGGCCCGCACCGGGGCGAGACGGGCGTAGACGCCGCCCTTGGCCCCGTGGCCGTGCAGCACGTCGGCCTCCACCGCGTCGGCGCGGGCGGCGACCCGGCGCAGGACCGAGAGGTCGGAGAGGTGCGGGTTCCGGCGCATGGGTATCCGCGTCACCCCCAGGCCGAGGCAGGGACCGAGTTCGGCCAGCGCCTGCTCGGCGCGCGCCCCGCCCGTATTCGCATCGCAGACGATGCCGACCGCGTGTCCCGCCGCGGCCTGGAGCCGGGCGAGGTCGACCACGTGGCGGAACAGGCCGCCCACGGGCGCGCGGAAGACGTGCAGGATGCGGCAGGGCTTGCCGGCTTCGAATGGGCTGACGGGCTGGACCACGGCGTTCTTCTCCAGGCGCCGGTCGTGGACCGGTCCCGACGATGTGGCGCAGGAAGGGTGGGCGGGTGGTTAATCCCGCCTCCGGAGGGCCTCCGGCGCCGGGATTTCCCGCGCGAGGGTAAGCGCCCGGCTAACGCGGGCGGCTCCCGCGATTTCTGGGAACGGCGCCGCCCGGCCCGTAGACCGGTCTCGGCGATCGTGCTTGGTGTCCCTCCGGTCGGAAACACGCCGGACGCGCGTCCGGGCCGCCTCGCAGCGGCGAGACACCGGCGATGGTCTTCCTCACAGGCGAGAGTCCGATGACGAGCTTCACCCGCGCCGCCCTGATCCTGGGCGTGGCCCTCACCGTCTCGGCCCCGGTGACCGCGGAGACGCCGGAGGAGATGGCGTTCGGCTTCGGCCAGTTCACCGGCTCGGCGACCTTCTGCAAAGTGCCGAAGGAGAAGGTCCAGGAACTGGCCTCCGCCCTGCTGGTCTCGTCGGGGATCAAGACGGATGGGCCGAGCCCGGCCATGACCCGGTTCACGGAAGGTGTGACGGATGGCATCAAGGCGATGTCGGCGCCCGACGCGGCCTCGTGCACGGACGTGGTCACCGCCTTCGACGCAGCCTACGAAAAGATCCAGTGAAGTCTTTTTTGGATTCCAGGGATCGTGCTGGTCGATAAAATCCAACAATCGCTCTCGTCCTTCAGGGCTTCCACATAGTGGAAGCTTTGACGGAGCCCTCCAGAGATCTCGGCGATATCTGGGAATATCCTTCGAAGCTGCTTCGCAGCACTTCAGGATGAGGGGAATTTTTTGGAAGAATGTTCGGGCCGCTTGTCTGGTCGAATGGATGTCCGATTCACGAGGTCAAACCCGCTTCGCGGCAAACATCAAAAAAACCGCTCCTTGACGACGATCGTGTCGCCGGGGCGCACCGGGTAGGTCATCGGCACGATGCCGGAGACGAGGCCGCCCTTGCCCTCGCGGGTCAGCACGGCGTAGTCGCGCGCCGCCCGCGGGCCGAAGCCGGCCGCGATCGCCACCGCGGTCTCCACCGTCATGCCGTTGACGAAGGCGTACTGGCCGGAGGTCGTGACCTCGCCCAGGATGTAGAACGGCCGGTAGGCGTCGACCTCCACCGTCACGTGCGGCTCGCGCACGAAGCCGGCGGCGAGCTTGGCCTCGACGGTGCGCGCGGCCTGGGCCGTGGTCTGGCCGCCGACGCCGACGACGCCGATCAGCGGCATCGCGATCCGCCCGGCCCCGTCGACCGCGTAGATGTTGGACAGGTTGTCCTGCCCGAAGACGATGACGCGCAGCTTGTCGCCCGCAGACAGGGTGTAGCGCGCGCCGATCGAGCCCGTGCCGGTCTCGTCGAGTTGTGCCGTCCTGAAGTCCGGCCGCAGGCAACCGCCGAGCGCCAGAGTCGAGGAGAGTGCGAAGAGGAGTGCCCGCCGGTTCATGACCATCGCCGTCGTGTGTATCCGAACGGCTGTGGTGTAGGCCGTTAGGGTTAATGAAGCCTGACGTTTCGATAGAGGGCGAGGGAACCTGCGCGGGCCTTAACCCTCAAGCAACCTTAACGGTCTCTATTGGCGAGGCTGCGGCCCCAGGGCTGCCACATCCGCCTTCGCGTAAAGATCGTGCCATGTCCCGCATCACGCCGCGCGCACCCGTTACCGCCGGCCGGCCCCAGGCCCGGCGATCCGATGGCCTCAGCCTCGCGCAGGTGCCCCACCTCCTGCGGCGGTCCTGGGTCTGGATCGCCGTGCCGACGCTGGCCGTGGCTCTGGCCGCCGGCACCTTCGTGCAGGTCGTCTCGCCCCGCTACACCGGCGAGGCCAAGCTGATCCTGGAGAGCCGGGACCCCGCCTTCGCCCGCACCGCGCAGGAGCGCACCGACCAGGCCACGCCGATCGACGAACAGGCGGTGGCGAGCCAGGTCCAGGTGATGATGTCGCGCGACCTCGCCCGCGAGGCGATCCGCCGGCTCAAGCTCGTGGGCAACCCGGAATTCGATCCGGGCGCGGGATCGATCGGCCCGGTCCAGCGCGTGCTGATGATGCTCGGGATCGGCAAGAATCCCCTCGACCGGCCGGCCGAGGACCGGGTGCTCGACGCCTATTTCGAGCGGCTGCTGGTCTACCCCGCCGGCAAGTCGCGCATCCTCTCGGTGGAGTTCCGCTCGAAGGACGCGGCGCTGGCCGCCGAGGGCGCCAACGCGGTGGCCGAACTCTACATCACCTCCCTCGAGGCGGCCAAGGTCGACACCGCCCGCTACGCCTCCACCTGGCTCGGCGGCAACATCGAATCCCTGCGCAAGCGGGTGGCCGAGGCCGAGGCCAAGGTCGAGGCCTTCCGCGCCCGCAACGGCTTGGTTGGCAGCAGCGGCGCGACCGGCCAGCCCCTCAACGCCCAGCAGCTCGGCGAACTCTCCACCCAGCTCTCCCAGGCCCGCATCATGCGCGCGGACCTGACCGGCCGGGTCAAGGCGATCAAGGAGATGATCAAGGACGGGCGCGCCTTCGAGATCCCGGATGTGGCCAACAACGAGCTGATCCGGCGCACGGTTGAGAACCGCATCACGGTGCGCGCCCAGCTCGCGCTCGAATCCCGCACGCTGCTGCCGGGCCATCCGCGCATCAAGGAGCTGACGGCCCAGCTCAACGACCTCGACCAGCAGATCAAGGCCGCCGCCGAGCGGGTGGTGCGCACGCTGGACAACGATTCCAAGATCGCCGCCGCCCGCGTCGAGAGCCTCCAGGCCGCCGTGGACGGCCAGCAGGACGTGGTCGTGAAGGGCAATTCCAGCGAGATCCAGCTCCGCGCCCTGGAGCGCGAGGCCAAGGTCCAGCGCGAGCAGCTCGAATCCTACCTCTCCCGCTACCGGGAGGCGGCCGCGCGCGATGCCGAGAGCGCGACGCCGGCCGACGCCCGCATCATCTCGCGGGCGGTGACACCGGAGGTCCCCTCCTTCCCCAAGAAGCTGCCGATCGTCGCCTTCGCCACCCTGCTCGCCCTGATGTTCTCCGCGGGCGCGATCCTGGCGCGGCATCTTCTGGCCGATCCCGACGGGACGGGCCGCGAGGCCGACGTGGAGGCCGACCTGCGGGACGAGGCGCCCGCGCCGGTGATGCACCGCGACCGCTTCGCCTTCCCCGAGGCCGCCCCGCCGAGCCGCTGGCCGGCAGCCGCCGAGGCCGAGCCGATGGCGCCCGCGGCCGGGATCGTGGCGAATGAACCTGTCCCGGCCCCGATTCCCGCCCCCGTGTCTGCCCCCGCGGAGGCCGTGCCGGCCGCCGCAGAGATCCCGCCCGTCCGCGCCGCGGAGCCGGCGCCCTTCGACCTCGACCCGCTGATCGCCCGCCTGGAAGCGGCACCGCGCCTCGGCCAGGGCCGCACCGTGCTCGTGGTCGAGACCCATCCGGCCGAGGGCGACGACGGCCTCGTCGACGCCCTGACCGCAAAGCTCTGCACCCGCCGCACGACGCTGCGCGTGGACCTGAACGGGGCCGTCACCGATTCCGACGATCCGGGCTTCAGCGACCTCGTGGCGGGTGAGGCCGCCTTCCTGGACGTGATCCAGGCGGTAAAGGGCTCGGCCCTGCACCGCATCGGGGCCGGCCTGTGTGACGAGGAGGTGCTGTTCGAGGAGCCGCAGGCGCTGGCGATCACCCTCGACGCCATGGCCGAAGCCTACGACTGGGTGGTCTGCCGCCTGCGGCCCGCGGCCGGCACCGTCGACCTCCTGGCGATCGTGGCCGGCTGCATGGACAGCGTCGTCATCGCTTCGAATGCCGGGGCCGACGACCCGGACCTCGGCGAACTCTTCGCCGTGGCGGAGGATGCGGGCGCGGGCCAAGTGCTGGTGGCCCAGGACCGGCCGGCGGCCATGCGAGCCCCGCGCCGGATGCCGGAGCCGATGCAGCTGCGCCTCTCGGCGGCGTAACGATTCACTCCGCCGGGACGGGCTCGGCCGCGACGCGGGCCGGCACGATCCGGTCCTGGGCCGCGCGCTCCAGGGCCTGCCGGGCGGCGTCCGCCTCGCGCTGCCGGTTCCACATCGCCGCGTAGACCCCGCGCTGCGCCAGCAGGCCAGCATGGTCGCCGCGTTCCACGATCGTGCCCTTGTCGAGCACCAGGATCTCGTCGGCGTTGACCACCGTCGAGAGGCGGTGGGCGATCACCAGCGTGGTGCGGCCCCGGCTGACCCGGTCCAGGGCGTCCTGGATCTCGCGCTCGGTGAAGGAATCGAGCGCCGAGGTCGCCTCGTCCAGGACGAGGATCGGCGGCGCCTTGAGGATGGTGCGGGCGATGGCGACCCGCTGCTTCTCCCCGCCCGAGAGCTTGAGGCCGCGCTCGCCCACCGGCGTGTCGTAGCCCTCCGGCAGGCCGGCGACGAAGCGGTCGATCTGGGCGAGGCGCGCGGCCTCGCGCACCTCGGCCTCGGTGGCCTCCCAGCGACCGTAGCGGATGTTGTAGCCGATGGTGTCGTTGAACAGCACCGTGTCCTGCGGGACCATGCCGATGGCCGCCCGCAGGCTGTCCTGGCGCACCGCGGCGATGTCCTGCCCGTCGATGGTGATCCGGCCTCCTTGCGGCTCGTAGAACCGGAACAGCAGGCGCGAGAGCGTCGACTTGCCGGCACCCGATGGGCCGACGATCGCCACCGTCTTGCCCGAGGGCACCGCGAAGGAGACGCCGCGCAGGATCGGGCGGTCGGGGTTGTAGGCGAAGTGCACGTCCTCGAAGCGCAATACGGCCGGGCCGACCGCGAGGGCAGGCGCACCCGGCCTGTCCGCGATCTCCGGGTTGCGGTGCAGGATGCGGAACATGTCGTCGATGTCGATCAGCGCCTGTTTGATCTCCCGGTAGATCATGCCCATGAAGTTGAGGGGCATGGAGAGCTGCACCAGCATGGTGTTGGCCAGCACGAAGCCGCCGATGGTGGTGCGCCCGGCCAGGATGTCGCGGGCGGCGAGCCACATTACCGCCGTCATGCCAAGCGTGAAGATCACCGCCTGGCCGGCGTTGAGCACGGCCAGCGACACGTAGGTCTGCGTCGAGGCCCTTTCGTACTTCGCCATCGAGCCGTCGTAGCGGGAGGTCTCGCGGTCTTCCGCGCCGAAATACTTCACGGTCTCGTAGTTCAGAAGCGAGTCGACGGCCTTGGTGTTGGCGTCGGTGTCCGAGTCGTTCATCCGGCGGCGGATCGCGATCCGCCACTCGGTCGCCTTGTAGGTAAAGCCGAGATAGGCCGCGACCATGGCGAAGACGACGGCCGAGTAGGTCCAGTCGAACTCGTAGGCGAGCACGCCGAGCACCAGCGCGAACTCCACGATGGTCGGCACCAGCGTCAGCACCATCAGGCGCGAGAGTTCCTCGATGCCGGAGCGCCCGCGCTCCAGCACGCGGGTGAGGCCGCCGGTCTTGCGCTCCAGGTGGAAGCGCAGCGACAACTGGTGCATGTGCTCGAAGGTCTTCAGCGCCAGCCGCCGCACCGCGTGCATCGCCACCTTGGCGAACAGCCCGTCGCGCACCTGCGTCAGCCCCGCCATCAGGATGCGCGAGAGGCCGTAGAGCCCGATCAGAAGCATGGGC
>NZ_BPRB01000318.1 GCF_022179685.1 Methylobacterium trifolii | reverse complement strand
TCATCTGACGACGGACAGCCTACGACCCGGCGATCTTCAACTGCTGGCACCTCGCGGCCCTGACGCAGGACCGCCTGTTCGGCCGCACGCTGCCGGTCGCGGACCCGGCCCTGGTCGCGGACGTGCGTGAGCGGGCCCGCGTCCTGGCCTGCCACCCGGCACGGGCCGCCTGGCGCACGATCTCCGCCCCGGTCGACGGCGCCCTGGTCCTGATGGGCAAGGTGGCGGGCGCGGAGACCCATTGCGGGACCTGGCTCGCCGAGGACGGCGGCCTGATCCTCCACACCGACGAGCCGCACGGCGTGGCGCTCGATCCGCCCCTGGAACTCGCGCAGTCCCGGCGCTGGCGGCTGAACTACCTGATCCCGGCAGAGGAGAAGCCCCATGAGCGAGAAGACGAAGGTGGTGATGATCCAGGACACGACCGGCCAGACGCGCCGGGTCCGGATCGACGGGCATGAGGTGTCGGTCCTGATCGCCGCGCCGATCCCAGGCGCCGGTATGATGAACTTCACCCTCACGCTCTCGGACGTCGAGGTCGGCTTCGAGGCGGAGGCCCCGGCCGGCGCGGGCGTCGGCTCGGAAGCCTGAGGGTCGAGGCTTCGGCCATGACGCAGGTCGTCACCGTTAACGTCGTCGGCCAGCCGCGGGGCGAGGCCGTGCGCCTGCCGAACCGGCGGCGCCGGCTCTCGACCATCGTGGCGCGCCACCGGCCGTCGGCCGACCGCAGGTTCATTGTCTCGGTGCATCGCCGCGACGACGAGGCCGGGTCCTACCGGCCCTGCAATCGGACCGCCCGGCTGCGCGCGACCTGGAGCAAGACGCTCGTCGGGCCGAACGACGTGGTGCTGATCACGGTGGTCCCGCGCGGACGAGGCGTCGCCTCGATCGGGCTGGCCATCGCCGCCATCGCCCTGATCGCCATCGCACCCTATGCGGCGCCAGGAATTGCCGGTCTGGCCGGTATCACCAGCGCCGGCGGCATTGCGGCCGTCCAGGCCGGCCTCGTCATCGGCGGGCTTGCCCTGAGCTACGCGGCGCAGGCCTCAGCCGCGGCCAAGAAGAAGACGGCGGGCGACCTCTACAGCGTGGCCGGGGGCGGCAACATCCCGAAGCCCGGCGCGCGCCGGCCCCTGCTCTACGGCAAGCGCTGGTCCTCGCCGCCGCTCAGCCAGAAGGACTTCTTCACCTACGACGGGGACACCATGGTCCTCGTCAAGCGGATGACGCTGGGCATCGGCAAGTTCCAGGTCCACCGGGTCCGCGTCGGGGACGCGCTGTTCTGGAGCGAGGACGGCGGCCTACAGGCCCCGTTCACCGCGACGGCCGGGCCCTTTGGGACCGCGATCGAGTTCCTGTACGAGGCGGCCTCGACCATCGCCCCGGGCGACGCGATCACGTCGAGCGACGTGGGCGGCCAGGAGCTACCGCGGCCGGGCGGCAATCCGGCCCGCACCCCGTGGTTCCGACTCACACCGCAGGGCGTGACCGCCGACGCGGCGCAGCTGTCCTGGACCTATCCGGCGATCTACCGGACCTCGTCTGAAGGCCGGAGGGTGCCGACCGTGGCCGGCGTCGTGTTCTTCGGGCGCGAACTCGACCCCGTCACCGGCAACGTGATCGGACCCGAGTTCGAACTCTGGCGCTCCAGCGAGGGCTCGACCGCGCTCACCTCCACGCCGCTGCGCCGCTCGGCCTACTTCCGCCTGCCGCACTCGGGCGCCTACCAGGTCAGCGGCCAGAATATGTACGCCGAGCCGGTCGGCTTCGACCAGGAGAACCGCGCCTCCTGGGACGGGATGACGGCCTTCGAGGACGACACCCGCATCCGGCCGGAGACGACGGAGATCGCGATGCGGGTCCGGGCCGGGAAGGGCCTGACCGTCACCGCTTTCTCGGACATCTCGGTCGAGGCGACGCGGATCGTGCCGGTCTGGACGGGCACGGCATGGGTCGAGCAGCCCACCCGCAAGGCCGTGTGGGCGTTCTGCGACCTGGTCCGCTCGGGCTACGGCCTCGACGCCAGCGACGGCGCCGACGCGGCCAAGGCCCTGTATTATGCAAACCTGCTCGCCGCGAACGACACCTATGACGGGCAGCTGCCCGAGGTGTCCTCCTTCTGGGAAGCGGCCTCCGAGGTCCTGAACCCGCTTCGGGCCGACCCGGTCAAGATCGGCGCGGTGCATTCCTTCGTGCGCGACGAGAGCCGGGCCGAGCCGCGCCACGTCCTGACACGCCGGCAGATCGTGCGCGACAGTTCGGGCGCGACCTACAAGACGAAGGTCGAGGGCGGCGACGTGATCGTCGAATTCGACCGCGACGGCGACCCGAAGCGCCCCGACGAGGTGCGCTACTCCTACGGGCCGCCCACCCGGACCCCGAAGCGCTACAAGGTCGCCGGGATCAGCGAGGGCCTGCATGCGCTGAAGCACGCCACCTGGCTCGCGGCGATCGCCGTGTTCCGCGGCGTCGAGCGCAAGGTCACGACCGAATGGGACGGCCGCCTCGTCTATCCCGGCGACCACATCCTGTCGGACCTGTGGTTCCTGACGGGCAAGCAGGTCTACGGCGTCGCCTCGTCGAACGGGACGATGCTGCAGCTCGACGTGGCCGCCAACGCGCCGGCCGATTGGACCTACGGCTCGGTCCGGACGCGGGTCGGCAAGGAGTGGGGCATCCTGCGCATGCGCGGCGTCGGCGCGCGCGGGCTCGAACTGCATTCCGGCGACGTGGCCGCCCTAGCCTCGCAGACCGGCCTGGCGCTGGCCAACGTGCTGGCGCGGGACACGCAGGACGCGACGACGATCGTCATGGGCGACCTGGTCGAGATCCAGGAGACCTACGTGGCGCGCTCGGCCGTGCCGAGCGATGCCGACCACGTCCAGATCGAGATGGTGGCCGACGACACCCGCATCTGGCAGCTGCTCGACGAGACGGTCATCGTCCCGAGCCCGATCGACGGCAGTGGCCTCGACGAGCCCCTGGTCCCGCAGATTTCCGTCCTGCACGCCCGCTGCGACCGGATCGAGACCGGGATCGAGGTGGTCTGGGGCGTGTCGACCACCCGCGGGGCCCGCGCCTACGAGGTGGACCTGACCTACGATAACGGCGGGACGTGGGAGGTGCTGTCGCCGCTGGGGCCGGCATCAAGCGGTCGGGCGGCGATGCGCCAGTCCGACCAGCCCGTAACCGTGCGGGCCCGCGCATACGGCCGGACCGGGCTGTCTGGCGATTGGATCTACACCACCTTCACGACGGTGGCCCCGACCGTCTCGCCCGACCTCGTCACCGGCCTCACGGATCTCTTCAACGAGGTGGATGCCCGCATCGACGAGATCGCGGCGATCGGTGACCAGGAACTGCGGAACGGGCTGGCGATCCTGCTGGACGTGACGCGCGATCTCAACAGCCGCCTGGAGGAGATGGCGCTCGCCGCGGCGACCGAGGCCGGCCAGTCCTACCTGACGCGCCAGTTCCACAAGGTAGCAGCTGAGGGTCGGGTCCAAGACAGCTTTTCGGCGATCGAGGTAGTGGATCAGGCTCGGATCTCGGACAAGGAGGCCTTCACCGGGATCACCACCACCCTCGGCTCCCGCCTGACGAACGCCGAGGGCACCATCGTCGGGCAGGCGGTTGCGCTCCAGAGCGTCACCACCCGGGTGACGAACGCCGAGGGCACGATCACCGCGCAGAGCCAGGCGGTCACGAACCTCACTTCGCGGGTGACCAATTCCGAGATGAACATCTCGGGGCAGGCGACCGCGACGCAGCAGCTGACCACGCGGGTGACGTCCAGCGAGGGCAACATCACCTCGCTCTCGCAGCAATACACCGCCCTCCAGTCCCAAGTGACAGACCAGGGAGGGCAGATTGCGGGACAGGGCACCGCGATCACCAACCTCAACACCTTCGCGACCAATATCAACGGCGCCGTCAGCACGCAGGCGCAGCAGATCACGGTCCTGAGCACGACTCAGAACGGGCACACCGCGACCCTGACGCAGTACGGCGCCTCGATCGATGGGCAGAAGGTCCAGTTCGGGGTCACGGGCAACATCGACGGGCAGACCGGCGGCTTCGTTTTCACCGGCGTCCGGCGCCTGGATGGGTTCGTCAGCTACACCCTCCAGATCAAGGGCGACGTGATCGTGGATGGCGCGATCACCGCCATCTGGACGAAGGAGACCAAGGGCGTCGCCCGCCGCGGCGCCGGTCCCGAGGATGCCAAGCTCGGGCCGGGCGGCGGCCT
>NZ_BPRB01000317.1 GCF_022179685.1 Methylobacterium trifolii | reverse complement strand
GCCGACACCCTCTACGGCGGCCAGGGCAACGACGTGGTCTACGGGGATCTCGGCGACGACATCCTCTACGGGGACCTTGGCGACGACGTGCTCACGGGCGGCTCGGGCGCCGACCGCTACGTCTTCAACCCGGCCTCGGGCCACGACGTGATCCTGGGCTTTGCCCAAGCCGAGGGCGACCGCATCGACCTGCGCGGGCAGAGCTACAGCTTCGGCACGGCCGCCGACGGCTCGGGCAGCGCCCTGCTGGTGCTCTCGGGGGGCGGCACGATCGAACTCGCCGGCATCACCCAGGGGCAGGTCAACGCCAGCTTCTTCGCCTGAGCGACACGGCCTGAACCGAGGTGCGCCGCCTTCGATCCGAGGGCGGGGCACCATGCTGGCAACCGCGGGCCTGTTCGTGATTTAACTGCTTAGGTTGTGACGAGGAGTCAATGAACGCCTTTTCGTTGTGTATTGCTTCAACTTAACGGAAGACTGCGAAAACTCCTTTCCGATTCCGCTTCATTTGGTCTTGAAGGTCCGCAGTATTTTGACTGTTAATCGGTATCCCAATTTCAAGGAGACCGTAGTGAACGAAGGCGCAGCAGTCCAGCAGGCAAATAAAATCGACCTCGTCGTCGATATCGTCACGGAGACAAAGGTCATGCGGCCGGGGTTACCGCTACGGCAATCGAGGACGCGACATCGTCCCGTCCACCGGGCCCGCGCTGCGCTGATCTTAATACCGTTTACTTTGATACTGGCGGTCGTGCTCGTTCCCGAGGGCCGGCTGGCCTGTGCGGAACCCGTGGCCAGGGAGACGAGCCCGGACGGGGCGTGGACCCTTACCCTGTGTTCCCGTCCTATGTGGTTCGCGATGCCGGGCGGGTCGAGTGACGCGCCGGGTTGGATCGTGCTGCGCGACCGCACTGGCGCGATCCGCGGGGTTACGGGCCTGGGTATGGTGCAGATGTACGGCGGCGAGACGATTTGGCTGCCGGAAAAGGTCGCGCGGTCCCTCGTGACGGAGATGCCGCTACCCCGGACGCGGAGCGCCCCGAGGGTTTGGATTGAGGATCGGCTCTGGCGCCTGCGCGCACTGCTCGGCCTCACCCGGACCGATGACGCATTTCATTAGTCCGCTCACCGAGCCAAAGCGTGCCGTTGACCTGCCGGCAAGCGCGAGGGAGGCTCGGCGCATGAGCTTCTGCCTCGATGCCGTCTTTGCCGACCTGCGCGCCCGTCTCGCCGAGCCGCACCGCCATTACCACGGGCAGGCGCACATCGACGCCATGCTCGCCGACCTCGACGCCCGGCGCGGCGCGTTCCACGACCCCGAGGCGGTCGAACTGGCGGTCTGGTTCCACGACGCCATCTACGTCCCAGGCGCCCTCGACAATGAGCGGGCGAGCGCCGCATTGCTGCGGACGGCAATGGCCGGCCTCGCCCCGGAACAACGGCTCGCGGCCGCCGAGGCGATGGTGCTGGCCACCGAGCGCCACGACGTGCCGCCCGGCCTGCCGGCGCCACTCTCGGCCGACCTCGCAGCGTTTCTCGACATGGACATGGCAGTGCTGGGTGCCGAGCCGGCGGCTTACGACCGCTACGCAAAGGGCGTGGCGGCGGAGTTCGTGCCAGTGGTGGGCGCGATCGCCTACCAGCTTGGCCGCGCGGCGTTCCTACGCGGCGTCCTCGACGATCGAAAGCCACTGTTCCATACCCCTGCGGGCCGCGCCCTCATGGATCGGCCGGCGCGGGCGAACTTGGGACGTGAGCTGGATGGGTTGGGCTGAGACCACCCCAACCATCGCATGCACGCCCAGAACCCGACCGCCCTCGCGCAGGCGGAGGCCTTCGACAAGGACCCGAGCCGGCTCGCCACCGAGCCTTTGGCGTGCATGCCCCTGGTGTTGATGGACAACTACAACACGGCCGAGATGCCCACGACCGGCGGTTCCAAGGCCCTCGAGGGGGCAAGGCCGGCCGAGGACGCCTTCGCGGTGGCCAAGTTGCGCAAGGCCGGCGCCAACATCCTGGCCAAGGCCAACATGCAGGAGCTCGCCTTGGGCGGGGTCTCGGTCAGCTCGCTCGGCGGGCAGGTGCGCAACCCCTACGACCTGACCCGCACGCCCGGTGGGTCGAGCGGGGGCACGGGCGTGGCCGTGGCGGCCAATCTGGCCTTGGCCGGTACCGGGAGTGACACGGTCAATTCGATTCGCTCGCCGGCCTCGGCCAACAACCTCGTCGGCCTGCGCCCGACCCAAGGTCTGATCAGCCTGTCGGGAGTGATGCCGGTCTCAAAAACCCAGGACGCCATCGGGCCGCTCACGCGTACCGTCGCGGACGCTGCCGCCCTGCTGCAGGTCATGGCAGGCGTCGATCCGAACGACCCGCTGACGGCCAAGGGCGAGGGGCAGGTGCCGGCGAGCTACGCCGCCTTCCTCAAGCCCGACGCGCTGAAGGGGGCCCGCCTCGGCGTGGTCAGAGCCCTGTTCGCGACCAAGCCCGAGCACGAGGCCGTGAATTCCGTGATGCAGGCGGCCCTCGACCGGCTGCGGGAGGCCGGTGCCGTGCTGGTGACGATCGATGACATGGCCTTCGACGCCGACACCCTGAACGCCCAGGACGACGTCCAGTCCTACGAGTTCAAGGCGCTGTTCAACGCCTACCTCGCCTCGGTGCCCAACGCCCCGCAAAAGGATCTGGCCGGGCTGATCGCCTCAGGGCTCTATGCCAAGCCGGCGCTGGACAAGTTCCTGACCGGGGCGGAGGCACGGCAGACTGGCATGCAAGACCCGGAGTACAAGGCCTGGCTTGACCGGATCGCCGCCTTCAAGGCGCATGTGGCCTCGGTCTTCGCAAGCGAGCGGCTCGACGCCCTGGTCTACCCGCAACAACAGCGACTGGTGGTCCCCATCGGAGAACTCAATCAAGCCGACCGCAACGGCATCGTGGCCGGCCTGACGGGCTTCCCAGCCATCGACATCCCGGCAGGGTTTTCACCGCCAAGCGACAGCGCGCCGCTCGGCGTTCCAGTGGGCATGGACCTCCTCGGATTACCATGGACCGAGGGCAAGCTGCTCGGTTTCGCCTATGCCTTCGAGCAAGCTGCCAAGCTTCGGCGGCCTCCTCAGAGCGCGCCGACGGTTGGTTCCGATAGCAAGTAGGAGCTGAACCCTCGAACCTGTACCTACTATCTCCCATCTTCTAGAGCGTGTTATGAACCCATCATTAATCGTTCGACTTGCTTGAGCATGAGGCAGGCGAAGGCGACCATATGCAGGCCTGCCAGGGTGGTGGCATAGCCTTCGTAATCCTTGACCGGTCTTCGGCAGCGCGTGGCCCAGGCGAAGGATCGCTCG
>NZ_BPRB01000316.1 GCF_022179685.1 Methylobacterium trifolii | reverse complement strand
CCGCCTCGCCCGAGAGCAGCCAGTCCTCGAGCTGGTTGTGGAAGCGGGCATGGGCCTGCGCCGCCTGGAGTTCGAGGAAGCCGATGACCAGCGAACTCGCCAGCCCGAACAGGGAGGCCGAGAAGGCCAGCCCGATGCCGCTCAGCGGCACCGCGAGGCCGTTCTTCAACTCGTCGAACATCACCGAGGCGTCGCCCCCGCCGCGCATGGAGCGGATCACCGAGCCCACCGCCGAGAGGGTGTCGATCAGGCCCCAGAAGGTGCCGAGCAGGCCGAGCAGGATCAGGATGCCGGCGATGTAGCGCAGGGTGTCGCGGCCCTCGTCGAGGCGCGCGGCGGTGGTGTCGAGGAAGGGGCGGACCTGGGACAGCGTCGTCCCGTCGCGGCGTGCCCGGATCGCCGGCACCAGGGGCGCCAGCAGGTCCGGCTTGCCCTTGGGCGTCTCGTCGGCGGCCACCGCGTTGACGTAGGCCGCCTCGCGGAACAGCCGGATCACCTGCCCGAAGGCGATCAGCACCGCGATCAGCAGAACGCCGAGGATCAGGCCGTTGAGGCCGGGGTTGGCGAGGAAGGCCGGCGTGATCTGCTTGAACAGGACGAAGGCGAGGAAGCCGACCAGGATCAGGAAGACCAGCATCCGGATCAGGTAGATGCCGGGCCGGGCAAGCGGCCTCGCTGATTCTGGGGACGCGGGTCGGGCGGCCATCGGTCGCGACTCTTGTTGTCGGTGCTGACGGCCCGCGAACCTCTCTCATGGTCGGTGAAGAGAAACGACAGGCCGTGACGCTTGCGGCCGGCACTGTGGCGGCAGCGTTGTTCGCGATCAAGTCGCGTGGATTGCTGCCTGGGCCGGGAAGAGCGCTAATCCCAGAAGCGCGGCCAGGTTTCCTCCAGGTGCGGCCCGAGGCGCACGGCCGCGACCCGCACAGCCAGCCCCTCCGCATCCGTCTCCACGGCGACGCCGCACAGGGTGGCCTCGCCCGGCGCCACCTCCCAGCGGGAGCCCGGCGTCTTCTGGAGCATGCGGCGCAGGGGTTCGTCCTTCTGCATGCCGATCACCGAATCGTAGTCGCCGCACATTCCCGAGTCGGAGAGGTAGGCCGTGCCGCCGGGCAGGATGCGGTGGTCGGCGGTGGGCGTGTGGGTGTGGGTGCCGACGACGAGGCTCGCCCGCCCGTCGAGGAAGTGGGCGAAGGCCTGCTTCTCGCTCGTCGCCTCGGCGTGGAAATCCACGATCACCGCGTCGGCCGCATCGCCCAAGGGGCAGGCGGCGAGTTCGCGCTCGGCCGCGGCGAAGGGGTCGTCCATCGGGTCGAGGAAGACGCGGCCCATGACGTTGAGCACCAGCACGCGGGCGCCCTTGTGGGTCTCGACGATGGCCGCCCCCCGGCCCGGCGTGCCGGGCGGGTAGTTGGCCGGGCGCACCAGCCGGGGCTGGCGCGCGATGAAGACCATGGCCTCGCGCTGGTCGAAGCTGTGGTTGCCCAGCGTCACGGCGTCGGCACCCGCCTGGAGGATCTCGTCGCAGATGCTTTCGGTGATGCCGAAGCCGCCGGCCGCGTTCTCGCCGTTGACGACGACGCAATCGAGCCGCCAGCGCTCGCGCAGGGCGGGAAGCCGGTCGCACACGACCTTGCGGCCGGGACGCCCGACGACGTCGCCGAGGAAGAGAAGACGCATCAGGCCTGACGCTTTCGCAGGGGAACGGGTCCGGCCTCGGTGACGAGGTGGTCCAGCGGCCGGTCGTGGGGCTCGGCCGGCACCGTCTCGATCTCCTGGCAGGCAAAGGCCATGCCGATGGTCAGAACCGGGCCGTTGCGGGACAGGCGCGTGATCGCCCCGTCGTAGTAGCCGGCCCCGTAGCCGATCCGCTGGCCGCTGCGGTCGAAGGCGGAAAGCGGCACGATCAGCGCGGTCGGATCGAGGGGGGGCAGGTCGGCGCGGGGCTCGCTCAAGCCGAACTTGCCCGGCACCAGGGCCTCGCCGGCGCGCCACTCGCGGAAGACGAGGCCGTCCGGCGTGACGTGCGGCAGCGCCACCCGCTGCCCGCGAGCGAACAGCCGCTCGATGAGGGGGCGCGGGTCGGCCTCGCTGCGGATCGGCCAGAAGGCGCCGACGATCGCGGCCTCCGAGAGGCCGGGAACGGCGATCACGCCCTCGGCGATGTGGAGCGAGCCGGCCCGCCGGGCCTCGGAATCCAGTGCGTCGCGGCGGGCCAGGGCCGCCTTGCGAAGGGCGGCCTTCAGTACGGTCGTCGGAGAAGCGGGGTGCGGAGCCACGTGAGCCGTTGGAGGATCGATCCCGGGAAACCTACAGTGTAGGTGGGCGCCGTGTTGACCAAGTCCAGGGACAAGGCCAGGGACAGCTCCCGGGGGAGTCGATAAGGCCCCGGGGAAAGTGCTCCTGACGAACTCGGCAGCCCCGCATCCCTCATGTAGCGAGGCGGGGGCCCGCGCGCCAGTGGCGCATGACGCGGTTTCTCGGCTCGGCCTCATTCGCCGGCGCGCGCATCCGCGGACAGCGGCTTTCGCTTCGCTCGACGTTGTCCGGGCCGTTCGTCCCGGACAACCCATGCCGCGGGGCGCTCGTCGCGCCCAGGACCCCTCACTGGGATGATCGGCCCAGCATCGCCCCAAGGCGCAGGGAGCGGGCGGAGCCGTCGATGCATTCGAGGTTCGCCGAGCGGTTGAGGGTGTGGATGCGGGAGCCCGTCCAGAGCGGCCCGGTGCCGATCTCCGTCTCCACGGTCTGCCGGTAGCCGTCGTCGTCCAGGCGGTCGATGCGGGCGAGCGCCAGGGCCCGGCCGTAGCCCTCGGTGCAGTTCTGGATCGGCCGGATCAGCTTGCCCCCGCGCGCCACCACGCGCCCGGCCGGCCGGGCCGAGTCGATGTCGACCAGGACCGGGTTGTGGGCGTGCGGCGTCCAGGGCCCGCGGAAATCGGGGGCCGACCAGAGGTGGAGCGCGTCGGAGAACGAGCCTGCCCCCAGCGGCGCCCCGGCGCCGGAACCGCGCACGGTGGCGAACATCCACCAGCGGCCCGCGTGCTCCATCAGGGTCGCGTCGCTGGCGACCACGTCCGACACCAGCGTCGCCTCCTTGACCCAGCCGCCGGGGAAGGCGGTGGCGCGGTAGAGGTCGATCGTCCCGGCCCCGCAGGTCTCCGGCACCATCCAGACTTCACCGTCTCGGGCGAAGACGAAGGGATAGGAGAGGTGGTGGGCCTCCTCCAGCACCGGCTCCGGCGTGCCGACGGGGCCGTCCGGCCCGAAGCGCACCGCCGAGAGGATGCCCTTGCCGATGGCGTGGATGTACTCCTCGAAGAACACGTAGGTCTCGCCTGCGTGGTCGATGGGGAACGGGTCGGCGTAGAAGCGCCGGCCGTCGTCGGGCAGCACGCGCCAGCCGCCGGCCGGGTGGGCGCGCAGGTCGATCAGGTCCGGCCCGTCCAGTCGCCGCCAGCCCACGCGCCAGTGGGGAGCGTGGTAGCAGAGGTGGTAGAGGCGCTGGACCACGCGGCGGGCGAGCATGCGCGCGCCGCGCACGCCCAGGCGGCTTGCCGGCAGGCTCACCGGGCCGATGCCGGGGCCGGAAACGATGTTCAGGCCGGCCTGGTCGCGGCCTGAGAGCGTGGCGGCGATCAGCGTCACCGCGCGCATCAAGGCGTCCTCGAAGGAGACGCGGATCGTGCCGCGCATCTCGGTTCCGGCCCGGCCGGAGGCGCGCAGCACCGCGCCCTCGTGCAGGCCGATCACGGGGGCGCGACCGGCCAGGAGACTGGCCACGAGCCCGGCCTCGCCGGCCACGCCGTCGTAGGCGAGCCGCCAGATCCGGGTGGAGCCGGCAGGCTCCACGTCGCCGCACAGGTCGAGGATCAGGTCGGGCGCGGCACTTCCGGCCGCCGGCCAGGGGCCGAGCGCCGACAGGGCGAGGGGCTCGGAGGGGCCGGCAGCCGGCAGGCGCTGGATCAGGGTCTCCAGCCGGAACAGCAGTTCGACCGTCTCCGGCCAGGTGTCCGGGCCGGGGCGGGCGTCGATCTCGACCGTGCCGCCCGCGAGCTGCGGCAGGGCCGAGAGCGCCCGCAACAGGTCCGCATGCCAGCGGCGTGGCCTCCGGCCATCGAGACGAAGCCTCACGCGCATCGGCTTGAACCCACTCCGCAGGCCCCTGCGGGCCGGCGCAAGCTCTAGCGGATGCCGGGTAACCGCGAGGCTAATGCGGAGGATGATACAAATCGAACAGGGTTCGTTAACCGCGGCCGCAACAACCGCCGCGCCGGAAACGGTCCGGGAGCAGTTCCGAGCGATTCTGGCCGTCGAATACGTCCGGTGCCGAGTTCGACTCTTGCAACGGATGGCGGGCGAAATTCCGGTTGGCCCGGATCGACACAGCGGTGGCCGAACGTGGAACAGATCGACAGAAACCTCGCGGTCGCGGCCTGGATCGAGCCCTATGCCGCCGAGCGGCAGATGTCCGAGCGGCAAGGTCAGGCGCGGCCCGACACCACCGCCGAGCTCGGCGACCTGTGGCGCATCCTGCTCCGCCGCCGCCGGATCGTCCTGGCGACGGCCGCCGCCCTCGGCCTCGCGGCGCTGGCCTACGCCATCGTCACGCCCTCCCTGTACACGGCGACCGCCCAGATCCTGATCGATCCCCGCGACCGCCAGATCGTCTCGAACGACGTGAACCCCGGCGCGCTGCCGCCCGACGGCGGCATGGCCCAGGTCGAGAGCCAGGTGCGCGTCATCGAATCGGACGCAGTGCTCGCCCGCGCCGTCGAGGAGGCGGGACTGGAGCGGGACCCGGATTTCGGCGCCACGGCGAGCGGTGTCGTCGGGCGCACCCTGAGCAGCCTCCGCCAGGCCGTGCTCGGCGCGGACGGGGGCAAGGCGCCGGATTCCCGCGGCAAGGCCCTGGACGCCCTGCGCCGCAAGCTCGCGGTCAAGCGCGCCGACAAGGTCTTCGTCATCGACGTGGTCGTCACCACCACCGACCCGGACAAGTCGGCCCGCATCGTCAACGCCATCGCCAAGGCCTACCTCGCGGACCAGTCGGATGCCCGCTCCGGCGCGGCCGAGCGGGCCTCGGGCGAGCTGCGCGCCCGCCTCGACGACCTGCGCAACGCCGTCGGAAAGGCCGACCAGCAGCTCGAGGACTACAAGGCGAAGAACGGCCTGATCACGTCGAGCGGCCGGCTTGTGAGCGAGCAGCAGCTCACCGACAGCAACGCCCGCGTGGTCTCGGCCCGCGGCCGCACCGCCGAGGCGCGCGCCCGCCTCCAGAGCGTCAAGGACGCCCGCGGCCGGCCGGTGGCGCCGGGCACGACGCCGGAGGCGGTCCAGTCGACGGCGGTCGAGCGCCTGCGCGGGCAATACGCGGAGCTGGCCGCCAAGGAGGCGGACCTGCGCACCAACCTCGGCGAGCGCCACCCCTACATCGCGGCCACCCGCGCGCAGATGCAGGACGTGAAGCGCCTGATCGACCTCGAACTCGGCCGGATCGCCCAGGCCGCCGAGACGGAGTACGAGCGGGCGCTGGCCAACGAGCGGACGCTGACGGCCGACCTCGAACGCCTGCAGAAGCAATCCACCGTCACCGCGCAATCGAGCATCCGCCTGCGCGAGCTGGAGCGGGAGGTCGAGGCCAACAGGGGCGTCTACAACGCCTTCCTGGTGCGCGCCCGCGAGATCAAGGAGCAGGCGGGCCTCAACACCGCCAACGCCCGCATCATCACCGCGGCCCGGCCGCCCCAGGACAAGAGCTGGCCGCCGCGCATCCTCCTCGTCCTGGGGGCCCTGGCCAGCGGGCTGGGCCTCGGCGCCGGCATCGCCCTGGTCCGGGAATACGCCGAGCCCACGGTGCTGTCGCAGCGCCAGCTCGAGCGGCTCTCGAACGCCCCGGTCGTGGCGACCCTGCCGCGGCTGCGGCGGATGACGGACGGGGCGAGCGCCACCGCCGCGAGCTTCACCCTGGACCACCTGTTCGAAACCGAACGTGCCGGCCCCGGCCGCTCGCTCAGCATCCTCGTCACCTCCGGCGAGGCGGACGACGCCGACCGCAAGGGCGCGATCGAGCTTCTCGCCTCGGTGGCGGTGGCGCGCGGGGAGCGGGTCCTGATCGTCGACGCGGACATGCGCGCGGACGGCTCCGGCGCCGGCGGCCTGCTCGAGGTGCTGCGCGGCGAGCAGAGCCTCAACGCCGTCGCCCACCAGGACGTCGCCACCGGCGCTCGCCGCATCGGCCTGGGCGACACCCACAAGCCCTTCGGGGACGCCTTCCACCGCAGCAACGTCGAGCGCTTCCTCGCAGGCGTGAAGGGCCGGTTCGAACTGGTGATCCTCGACGGCGGCGTGCTCTCGGAGAACCTGCGCATCGGCCCCGTCGCCACCGCGGCCGACCGGCTGCTCCTGATCGTGCGCAACGGCGCCACCCGCCAGCGCGACCTGCTCAGCCTCGTCGGCACCTCGGAGGCGCTCGGCCGGCCGATCTCCGGCTCCCTGCTCCTCGACGCGAAGGCCGCGGGCTAGGCGCATGGCGAGCGGAGCCCTCCCGCACCGCGCATCGGCCCGTCCCCGCGCGGCGGCACGCGTCCGGCCGGGTCTCGCGGCGCGGGCCGAGACCCTGGCGCTCGTGGCCGTCGCCCTGGTCCTGATGGGCGTGTCGGGCGGCGTGCTCTGGGTGCTCGGGGTCAACTACGACGGAATCACGGGCTCGGCCGCCCACAAGGTCCACCCGGCGACCTACCTCGTGGTGCTGCTGTTCGGCTGGACCCTGCTGCGCGCGGGCAACCCGGTCTCGGCCCTGGTCGTCGCGGCGCAGCGGCGGCCCGCGAGCCTGTTCCTGGCTTTCTGCGGCGTCGCGCTCCTGGTCTTCATCGGCGCGCGCGGCGGCACGGGGCTCGCCGGCTCGATCGACACCTACGTGCTCACCGCGCTCGTCGCGATCCTGCTCGCCGGCCGGGACGCCTCGACCATGCGGCGCCTGGAGACGGCCTTCCACGCGGTCATGCTCGCCAACGCCGTGCTCGGCCTCGTCGAGTTCGGCAGCGGCCACCGCTTCTTCCCGTTCCGCTTCGACGGGTCCGCCTTCGAGACCGACACCCGCTCGGCCGCCCTCCAGGGCCATCCCCTGGCCAACGCGACGATGACCGCCTGCTACGTCCTGTCCCTGCTGGTGGGCGGCGGACGGCTGAGCCCGGCGCTGCGCGCCGGCATGGTCGCCCTGCAGCTCGTGGCGCTGATCACCTTCGGCGGACGCTCGGCGACGGTGGTGACGCTGGTCTTCGGCAGCGGCTACGCTTTTGCCGCCCTGAACCGCGTGCTGCGCCACGGGCGCATCCCGATGCTGGGGGCGGCGGTCGCGGTCTTCCTGCTGACGCTGGTGCCCATCGCCATCGGCGGCCTGGCCGTGGCCGGCTTCTTCGACGCCCTGCTGGAGCGCTTCGTCTCGGACGGCGGCAGCGCCAACGCCCGCGTCGAGATGCTGGCGATCTTCGAGGCGATCCCGTTCCGCGAGCTTCTGTTCGGGCCGGATCTGTCGCTGGTCGACACCCTGCGCCGGATGTACGGCCTGGAATGGGGCATCGAGAACCCGGTGGTGCGCAGCCTGCTCTACAACGGCATCCTGATGACGCTGCTGCTGGCCGCCGGCATCGCCCTGTTCCTGGCCGAGGTGTCGCGGAACTGCCGGCGGGGCGTGTGGCTGCCGATCCTGGCCTTCGTCGTCCTGATCAACACCTTCGAGAGCATCGGCGGCAAGACCACGCTGCTCGCCAAGTTCGCCCTCATGCTGATCGTGCTGTTCCCCAGGATCAGTTCGGACGCCCGGCCGGCGGGCGCAGGCCGAGGGCGGCGATGATCGCCGGGTCGATGCGGTGCTCGTCGTCCATCAGGCCGAGGCCGTCGAACAGGTTCCAGAAGGCCCAGGCGAAGCCCAGGGCCTCCGCGCCCTCGCGCACGTCGCGGACGTAGCGGGCCCGGTCGGCGGGTGCGGACGCGACGTAGCGGGCATCGCTCCGCAGCGCCCCGAACTCCCCCATCAGGATCTCGCCGGCCGGGATGCCGTAGAGGTCGGCCCAGGTCTTCACGTCGGCCAGATGCCGGTCGAGGAAGCGCCGGTCGGGGTCGGCGGCGAAGTATTCTCGGAGCTTGGCCTCCGTCAGGCGGAACGTCTCCGCCTTCTCCGCGGGCGGCGTGACGGTATCGGCCCGCATCCGCGCCCGCACCGCCGCGAGCGTCCCGTCGAGGGAGCCCTGTGCGGCCGGCCAGGGCACGCCGTTCAGCGCACGATAGAACGGCTCGCCCGTCATCCAGGTCGCGCCCTGGTGGGTGAACAGGTACGGCTCGTAGAAGTGGACGCTGAACAGCACCGGCGCCAGCCTGCGGATCGGCGCCGGGTCAAGGGCCGTGAGCCCGGAGGCCATGCCGCCGCAGGCCCCCGTGGCCACAAGCGTCAGGCCGGGGGCCGCCGCCCGCGCCGCGCCGAGCAGCACGCCCTGCACCCGGTCCCAATTGAGGGCGCCGCAGGCTTGCGGCGGCTCGTTGACCGGCTCCAGGGCGATCCGGCCGGGGGCATGCAGACCCGAGCGGCGGGCCAGCTCCGCGACGAGGTCGCGGTAGGCACCGAACAGGGGGGCGGCCGTCGACCCGTAGAAGGACTCGGGCGTGAAGTGGTGGGTGGCGGCGTTCGCCTGGAGATTGAGGACCACCGCGAGGCGCGCGGAGAGACAGAGGTCGATCGCCGAGAACAGCTGCCCGAGGAGTTGCGCCCGCCGCGCGCCGGTTGCGGCGACGAAGGGGCCCGGGTCGACGGGCAGCCGCACGAAGTCGAAGCCGGCCTCCGCCAGGCGCCGCAGGTCGTCGCCGGTCGGCACCGGCCGGTCGGACTGGAACGGTGGCCAGTCGTAGTCGGTCCGGGGCGCGGGAAACTCGCGGGTCAGGGAGAACCACGGCCACAGGCTGATGCCGCGGCGCAGCACCATCGGCGTAGGCGCGGCTCCGACGGCGCCCGAGCCTGCCAGGGACAGCGCGCCTGCGAGGACGAGGCGGCGGCTGGGGCCGTCGCCCGCCCTCACCAGCGCTTGCCGGAGGCGGCCGCGTCCGGCATCGGCGCGGACGCTTGGCTCATGCGGACCGACATGGCCTGGGCCGGGATCTGCCGGGGCGCGGCCAGCCGCACGGGCTTGTAGCCGCCGAGGGTGCGCGCCTCCTCCTCGTAGGCCGCCAGGATGTCGCCCCAGTGGAAATCCTGCGCGCGCCGGTGCGCCGCCGCGCGGGCGGCCGTCACGGATGCCGTGTCGGCCAGCACCGTCTCGATCGCCCGCTCGCAGGCATCGGCATCGCCGAAGTAGAACTGGCCCTCCCCGGCCGTGCCGCGGTTGAACGGGTTGTCGTGCGCGATCACGGCGCTGCCGGCCCAGAGGGATTCGACCAGGGACGGGTTGGTGCCGCCCACCGTGTGTCCGTGGAGATAGGCCCGCGCGTGGTGGCGCAGGGCCTGCACCGCGTCGGCATCGTAGATCGCGCCGGGAAACAGCACCTCGGGCCCGGCCGCCGCACGGACCGCCCGGTGGTAGGGAATCGCCTCGTCGAGGGTGCCGAGGACGACGAGCCGCATCCCCCGCGCCTTGCGCGAGAACGCCTCCACAAAGGTCAGGATGTTGTTGTCCGGCTCGATCCGGGCGATCGAGACCAGGAACCGGTCCGGCTCCAGGCCGAGCGCCCGGATCGGTGCCTCGGAGACGGACCGGATCGGATCGCCGCCATAGGGGATCGTGGCGATGGCGCTGCGGGGCCGGCGCGTGGCGAGATGGTCGGCGATGGCCGGGTGGTCGGCCACCAGCCGGTGGGAACTCCAGGCCGCGATCCACTCGCTCAGCCAGAAGAAGGCGCGCACCGACCGCGACCATTTCGGCCGCTTCCACTCGATGCCGTCCATGTTCGTGAGGATCTTGGAGCCCGCGAAGCGCAGGTACGGCAGGAAGGCCGCGCCGTTGTAGCCGAGCACGAGGCAGACGCCGTCGCGGTCGGCGGCGTCGCGGGTGCAGAACGCGTCGAAGGCCAGCGTCGCGGCCGGGCCCTTGAGGGCGACCTCCACGTCGATGAGGTCGATCCCCTGCCAGGTCCGGACCGAGACCCGTTCGCGCACGGTCTCGACCTCCCGCTGGCAGTAGACGCCGACGCGCCAGCCGCGCGCCACGAGGAAGAGCGCGAGCTTTTCCGCGAAGGTCTCGAAGCCACCGTGGGCCGCGGGAATCCCACGCGTCCCGAGGATCAGGATGGATGGCGCTGGGCCCGGCATCGACGTCTTCTCTCCCGGTAGACACACCGACACTACGCGCGGGAGGTTACTGGGCTGTCACTGGAACACGCGAATGCGTACTTTGCCGGGTCCGGCACGCGATCACGGCAGTGGAAAGACGGCGGCCGACCCCGGATTGCGGGATGCGCAGCCGCCGAATCCTTTGGTCGCGCGCCCGAATCGCTTGCTTGCGTGCGAAAGACTTAGGCTGGGATTCACCTTTGTCCGGCAGGTTTTCGCCGCGCGGCATACCAGACCCGCGTCGCCATAAGGACGATCCGGTGAAGCGCATCACCTGCGTGCATCAGGGCTACGAGCTCTACGGCTCGGACCGCAGCTTCTGCGAGAGCGTGCGCACGATCCGCGCGGCCTATCCGCAGGCCTGGATCGACGTGGTGCTGCCGCGCCGCGGGCCGATCGTGGAGCCCCTGGAGCGGGTCGCCTCCCGCATCGTCGTGGAGCCCCTGTGGATCCTGCGCCGCCGCGGTCTCGTCCGGCTCGCCACCATCGGGCTGGCCGCCCTCCCCTTCGCGGTGGCGCGGGCGCTGCGCCGCATCCGGGCAAGCGACCTCGTCTACGTGAACACCACTGTCGTGGCCGACTACCTGCTGGCCGCGCGGCTGCTGCCCGGCCGGAGCGTGGTCCACGTCCATGAGATCCCGGAGGGCGCGACCCTCACGGTCCTGCGCGGCCTGATCCAATGGAGCGGGGCCAACGTCGTGTTCAACTCGCGGGCGACGCAAGCCGCCTTCGCCATGCCGCCGTCCGTGACGGCGCGGGTGGTCTACAACGGCATCGAGGGGCCGGCGCAGCCCAACGTCCCCACCTACGACGGCACCCGGCCCCTGCGGCTGCTGATGCTCGGGCGGATCAGCCGCATCAAGGGCCAGGAGGTGCTGGTCGAGGCGATCCGGCGCCTGCCGGAGGCCGTCCGCGCGCGGATCGAACTGCGCATCGTCGGCAGCGCCTTCGAGGACCCGGACCGCGAGCGGGCGCTCGCCGACCTGATCGTCGCCGCGGGCCTCTCGGCGCGCACCACGCTCGCGCCCTTCGTGGACGATCCGGCCGCCCTCTATCGCTGGGCCGACGTGGTGACGGTGCCCTCCCAGCGCCCGGAATCCCTGGGCCGCGTCGCCATCGAGGCGCTGGCCTACGGCATCCCGGCGCTGGTCTCCGGCATCGGCGGCCTGACGGAGATCGTCGAGGACAGGCGCACCGGCTGGGTCGTGCCGCCGGGCAGCGTCGAGGCCCTGTCGCGGACGCTCGAGGAGATCGTGACCGATCCGGGGGCGTGGCGTGCCTATCCGGCCGCCGCGCGCGCCCGCTACGAGGCCGTCTTCTCGGCCGACACGGCCGCCGAGGGCATCGCGGCGATGCTGCGCCTCACGCTCGCCGGGCGGCAGGACGGCATCCGGCGCGAGACGTCGCCGGAGCCGGAATCGCCTTCGCTCGGTTGAGGGCGGCCAGAAGTCAGGTCTCGCGCGACCTCCGCAGCTCCGCGACTTGTCCACACCCGGCGTCATTCATCGGACGGATTGAGCAAAGCGTAAGCTTTGACCGGTGATGCTGGGCCTCGAACGTCGGCCGACCGTCGGCGCGCGTGCCGATCCGAGCGAAGGGACGCCTTGCGATGATCCAGGACTTCGTCGCCAAGATCCTCGACCGGATCTCGGCCGAAAACCTCCTGACCACGGGGCTGCTCTGTGCCACGGCGCTCGGCTGCGCGCTCGTCGCCTACTGGCGCACGGCGGAGCGGAAATCGTTTGCCGAGTTCTTCGAGTTCCTGCTGCCGCACGAGGTGATGATGCACCCGTCCGCGCGGGCGGACCTGCTGTTCTACGTCACCCGCAAGGCGATCATGCCGTTCCTGCTGATCCCGGCGGGCGTCACCTTCGTGGTCGCGGTCGGCTACGGCACCAACAAGCTGCTGGGCGCCCTGTTCGGAATCCACGAGCCGCTGCTCGGCGGCGCGCCGGGGCCGGTCACGGTCTGCATCTTCACCGTGACGATGCTGCTCGCCTACGACATCTCCTACTACATCTACCACACCGCCCAGCACCGCTTCCCGTTCCTGTGGGAGCTGCACAAGGTGCACCATTCGGCCGAGGTGATGGTCGGCATCACCAAGGACCGGGTCCATCCGCTCGACGAGCTGATGAACCGGGCCTGGGACGGGGTGATCCCCGGCATCTGCTTCGGCATCTGGACGCTGGTCGCCCTCAATCCGGTCGAGGTCACGGTCTTCGGCGTCAACGTCTACATCATGCGCAACATCCTGATGATGGACTTCGTGCGCCACACGCATTTCAAGATCTCGTTCGGGCCGCTGAACAACGTCGTCCTCTGCCCGCACTGGCACCAGTTGCACCACAGCACCGACGCGCGCCACTACGACAAGAACTTCGGCCTGCTGTTCTCGTTCTGGGACCGCCTGTTCGGGACCCTGTGCGTGCCCCACCCCGACGAGGACTTCAAGTTCGGCCTCGTCGACCGGGACGTGGCCGACTACCAGTCCCTTTCTGGCCTCTACCTCCTGCCCCTCAAGAAGATGTGGCGCCGGATCGTGCGGCAGGTCCGGCCGCGCCGGAACACGCCCCCCCGGCCACAGGAAAGCGCCCAGCCATGACCGGCCAACGCCTCGAGATCGTCCGCTCCGCCGAGCGCCTGGCGGCGGTCGGGCCCGCCTGGACCGCCCTGTGGCGGGAGGCCGGCGCGCTGGTGTTCCAGAGCCATGCCTGGGTCTCGGCCTGGTGGGCGACGGCGCCCGACCGGGAGCGGCGCGGGCTCTTGGTCGTGCTGGCCTGGCGCGGCGACGCGCTGGAGGCCGTCCTGCCGCTGGCCACCTGCAAGCGGGCGGGCCTGCGCCTCCTCGAATGGGCGGCCAAGGACCACGCCGATTACGGCGACGCCGTCCTCGCCCCGGACGCTGCGCCCGGCATCGTGCAGCGGATGTGGGACCACCTCTCGCAGGCCGGCGGCTTCGACCTCGTCTACCTCAACCGCCTGCTGCCGGATGCCGCGGCCCGCACCCTCCTCGACCCGACGGCGCAAGGGGGCGTCTTCCTGCGGCCGAACCACCGCAGCGAGGCGAGCCTGCGCGTCGCCGGCCCCTGGCCCACCGGCAAGGCCTGGTTCGACGCCCAGTCGAAGAAGACCCGGCAGAACTACCGGCGCGGCCAGAAGGTCATCTCCGACCGCGGCGCGCTGACCTCCCGCCTCCTGCCAGAGGGCGAGCCCCTGGCCCCGATCCTCGACCGGCTGGCCGGGTTCAAGCGGGCCTGGCTCGCCGAGAACGGCCTCGAATCGAACCTCTACGACGAGGGCGCCCCGGCCTTGGCCGCCCTGGTGCAGGTGCTGGCGGAGACCGGCCTGCTGCGCGCCTTCGTGCTGGAATGCGACGGCGCCGTCGTCGCGGTCTCGATCAACTTCGTGCAGGCCGGCACGATGATGGCCTTCGTCACCACCTACGACCCCGCCTTCGAGCGCGGCTCGCCGGGGATGGTGCTGATGATGGACTACATCCAATGGTCCATCGACCACGGCCTGCATACCGTCGACTTCCTCTGCGGCGCGGAAGCCTTCAAGAGCCGCTTCGCCACCCACAGCGTCACGCTGGATTCGGTGATGGGCACGCGCACCCTGCCGGGCGCCGCGGCCCTGGTGCTCGACCGCTGCAACCGCACGGTCCAGGAGCTGCGCCGCCGCTACGTCAAGCCGGCGCCGGGGGACGCGCACCAGGCGGAGGCCGCCGCCTGACCGGAAGGCTTGATCGGGCCGGCCGGATGCCGCAAGCCGGCGGCATCGTGAGCCGCCATCGCCAAGCCCCGAGCCCTCTGCCGAACTCTCTTCCCACCGGCCCACTCGCGCCGGGGCGAGACGCATGGCGCGCCTGAGCGACGACTGCTTCGATGGGGCGCGGCCGGCCATGACCGTCGCCGAGGCGGCGTCCCTCATCGGCACGCGGCTGCCGGTGCTGGCGGGCATCGAGCCGGTGCCCCTCGCCCTGGCGGACGGGCGGGTCGCGGGCGCCGAGATCCGCGCGCCGATCGCCCTGCCCCCCTTCGACAACGCGGCCGTCGACGGCTACGCCGTGCGCTTTTCCGACCTCGCGGCCGGGTCCGGGACCGTGCTCCCCGTGCGCGGACGCATCCCCGCGGGTGCCGAGCCGGCCAGCCTCGATGGCCGGGCGGGGGCGGTGCGCATCTTCACCGGGGCGGCCATGCCGCCGGGCGCCGACACCGTGTTCATGCAGGAGGACGTGCGCGTGGAAGGCGGCGCCGTCCACCTGCCGCCGGGGCTGGCGCAGGGCGCGAACCGGCGCCTGGCCGGCGAGGACGTGGCCCGCGGCAGCGTGGCGATCCCGGCCGGCCGGCGCCTGGGGCCGCCGGAGCTGGCGCTGGCTGCCGCCCTCGGGCTCGACGCCCTGCCGGTGCGCAAGGCGCTGCGCGTGGCCGTCTTCTCCACAGGCGACGAGTTGCGGGAGCCGGGAGAGGTCCTGGGGCCGGCCGCGATCTACGATGCCAACCGGGTGATGCTGCTGGCGCTGCTGCGCCGGCTCGGCACCCTGCCGCACGACCTCGGCATCCTGCGCGACGACCCGGCGACCCTGCGCGCGCGCATCGCGGAAGCCGCCGGCGAGCACGACCTCGTCCTGACCTCGGGCGGCGTCTCCGTGGGGGAGGAGGACCATGTCAAGGCCGCGGTCGAGGCCGCAGGCTCCCTGACCTTCTGGCGCCTCGCGATCAAGCCGGGGCGGCCGGTGGCGCTCGGGATCGTCGCCGGCACGCCCTTCGTCGGCCTGCCGGGGAACCCGGTCGCGGCCTACGTCACCCTGCTGTTCGTGGTGCGACCGCTGCTCGCCCGGCTCGGGGGGGAGACCTACGCCCCGCCCATCGGCCTGCCAGTGCGCGCCGCCTTCGCCCATCCCAAGAAACCGGGCAGGCGCGAGTTCCTGCGGGTGGCCCTGCGCCGCGCGGACGACGGCAGCGTCGAGGCCGTCAAGAACCCCGGCGGTGCCCTGACGGCGCTCGCGGGAAGCGACGGGCTCGCCGACCTGCCCGAGGATGCGGGCCGCGTCGCGCCGGGCGACGTGGTCGCCTTCCACCCCCATGCCGGCCTGTGGTGAGGCCGGCGGCGGCGGCTCAGTTGTTGGCCGTGCGGAAGGTGTCGCAGGACTTGGTCTGGCCGCTCTTGTAGCCGGTCATGAACCAGCGCATCCGCTGCGCCGAGGAGCCGTGGGTGAAGGAATCCGGCACGGCGTAGCCCTGCGACTGCTTCTGGAGCTTGTCGTCGCCGATGGCGCTGGCGGCGTTCATGGCCTCCTCGATGTCACCGGGCTCCAGGGCGTTGTACTTGTCGTTGGAGTTCTTGGCCCAGACGCCGGCCAGGCAATCGGCCATCAGCTCGATGCGCACCGAGAGCCCGTTCGCCTCGGCCTTGTTCGAGGCCGCCTGCTGGCGGGCCTGGACCTTGCCGAGGATGCCGAGCACGTCCTGGACGTGGTGGCCAACCTCGTGGGCGATGACGTAGGCGTAGGCGAAATCGCCCTTCACCCCGAACTTCGAGGCCATCTCCTTGAAGAAGCCGGTGTCGAGATAGACCTTCTTGTCGAGCGGGCAGTAGAACGGCCCCATCGCGGCCTGCGCCGAGCCGCAGCCGCTGCGGGTGCCGCCGCTATAGAGCACCATCGTCGTCGGCGTGTACTGCTTGCCGGTCTGGTTCGGCAGCACCGTGCTCCACACGTCCTCGGTGTTGCCGAGGATCTTGGCGGCGAAGCGCCCGCTCTCGTCGGTCGGGGCCGTGCGGCGGCGTTGCTGCGTCTCCGGGTCGGCCTGCTCCTCGCGCTGGCTGCCGCCGCCTCCGCCGCGGGTCATCTGCTCGGCGCCGCCGATCAGGATCGCGGGGTTGATGCCCGTGACCCAGCCGATGATCATCAGGACGACGATGGCGCCGATGCCGAGCCCGCCGGCACCGCCGCCGGGAAAGCCCATGCCCCCGCCGCCGCCGCCCTCACCGCGGCGGTCCTCGACGTTGTCCGAACCGCGAAAATCGTCCCAGCGCATGCTCAGCCCGCCACTCACGCCGCCCGATGACGGACCCGGAGATAATGGCGTGGCCGACGAGGCGGTTCCGCCGGAACGGTCAAGCTTTTCCGTCGAGTGCCGCCCGCAGCAGCCGGAAGTCGCGCCAGGATTGCCGCTTCTGCACCGGCTGGCGCAGCAGGAAGGCCGGATGCAGGGTCGCCAGCGCCCGGATCTCCCGCGTCGGGAGCAGGTAGGGGTAGAACCGGCCCCGCGCCTTGAGGATGCCGTCCTTGGTGCCGGTCAGCGTCTTCGTCGCCGGGCTGCCCAGGCACACGACCACGTCCGGGTCCACCAACTCGATCTGCCGCTCGAGGAAGGGGCGGCAGATCGCGATCTCCTGGGGCGTCGGGTCCCGGTTGCCCGGCGGGCGCCAGGGCACGATGTTGGTGACGTAGGCGCTCGACCGGTCGAGGCCGATCGTGGCCATCATCCGGTCGAGGAGCTGGCCGGAGCGGCCCATGAACGGCTTGCCGATGCGGTCCTCGTCCGCGCCCGGCGCCTCGCCCACGAACATCACCTTGGCGGTGGGGCTGCCGTCGGCGAAGACGAGGTTCTTGGCCGTGAAGCGCAAGGGGCAGGCCTCGAAGCCGGCCATCAGCGCCTCCAATTCCTCCAGGCTCGCGGCCTCGCGGGCCCTGGCGCGGGCATCGCTCGCTGCCTCCTCCGGCTTGGCCGAGGCGGATTGGCCGTAGGTGCGGGGGGCGGCCGGGCGGGCAGGCTCCGCGGCGGGTGGCGGCAGGGTACGGGGCGGCACCTGTGCGGCCGGCTCGACGCGCCGCGTGGGAAGGGCGGGTGCCGGCGCGTCGGCCTCGCTCATCCGGTCGTGCGGGTGCTCGTCGAGAAACAGGTCGACGCCGGCTTCGACGTGGAAGTCGAGATAGGCGATCAGGTCGCGCTGCGCGTCTGCGGGTGAAGCCATCGTCGGGGATGTGGGGCGCCGGCGGCCTGTGGACAACGTGGAGGGGCCGGCCCGATCCGGCGCGACTTATCCCTGTGCGACTTGGCCGCTCCCCTCCCCGATACCGCTTGCCTTCCTAGTTTGGAATGGGTTGAGAACGGTCCAGGTGCCCGATCAGAGGCGAGGCGCCCCGATCCGGCGTGGCCGGCAGTTGCGTAACGCCGCGTAGGCAGGAGAGAGACGGATGGCGCTTCCCGAACGCGAGGGCATGGATTTCGACGTGGTGATCGTCGGCGCGGGTCCGGCCGGGCTCGCTGCCGCCATCCGCCTGAAACAGCTCTCCTCGCAGGCGGGTGAGGAAATCAGTGTCGTCGTGGTCGAGAAGGGCTCCGAGGTCGGCGCCCACATCCTTTCCGGCGCGGTGATCGACCCGTCCGGCCTCGACGTGCTGGTGCCGGACTGGCGCGACGACCCGGACCGCCCCCTGAAGACGGCGGTGGAGCGCGACGAGTTCATGTTCCTCACCAAGAACAGCGGCGTCTCCCTGCCGAACCTGTTCTTCCCCAAACTGATGAGCAACCACGGCAACTTCGTCGGCTCGCTCTCGAACGTCGCGAAGTATCTCGGCCGCAAGGCGGAGGAACTCGGTGTCGAGATCTATCCGGGCTTCCCGGCCTCCGAGGTGCTCTACGACGGGAACGGCGTCGTCACCGGCATCGCCACGGGCGACCTCGGCATCGCCCGCTCCGGCGAGGCCCGCGACGACTTCACCCGCGGCATGGAATTGCGCGGCAAGTACACGATCTTCGGCGAGGGCGCGCGCGGCTCGCTGACCAAGACGCTGATCGACCGGTTCGGGCTCAACCGGGACAGCGACCACCAGAAATACGGGCTGGGCGTCAAGGAACTCTGGCAACTGTCGGACGCGAAGTTCCAGCCGGGGCTGGTTCAGCACACGATGGGCTGGCCCCTGCCGAACAAGGCCGGCGGCGGCTCCTGGCTCTACCACTTCGACGACAACCTGCTCTCGGTCGGCTTCGTCACGCACCTGAACTACGAGAACCCGACGCTGTCGCCCTTCGACGAGTTCCAGCGCTTCAAGACGCACCCGATGATCGCCGAGGTCTTCGAGGGCGCCAAGCGCATCGGCTACGGGGCGCGCGCCATCATGGAGGGGGGCTGGCAGTCGGTGCCCAAGCTCGTCTTCCCCGGCGGCTGTCTCGTGGGCGATTCCGCCGGCTTCGTGAACGTGCCGCGCATCAAGGGCTCGCACAACGCCGTGCTCTCGGGGATGCAGGCGGCCGAGGCCATCGCCGCCGCCCTCCGGGCCGGGCGCCAGGGGGACGAACTCGCCGATTACGAGGACGGCTGGCGCGCTAGCCCGATCGGGGACGACCTCAAGCGGGTGCGCAACGTCAAGCCGCTCTGGTCGCGCTACGGCACCCTGGTCGGCGTGGGGCTCGGCGGCCTCGACATGTGGGCGAACACGCTCCTGAACACCTCGCCCTTCGGCACCCTCGCACACGGCAAGCCGGACCATGCCTGCACCAAGCCGCTCGCGGAGGTGACGCCGATCGTCTACCCGAAGCCCGACGGCAAGCTCACCTTCGACCGGCTGTCCTCGGTCTACCTCTCGAACACCAACCACGAGGAGGACCAGCCCCCCCACCTCAAGGTGAAGGACATGGGCCTGCAGAAGACCTCGGAGCACGACGTCTTCGGCGGCCCCTCGGCCCGCTACTGCCCGGCCGGCGTCTACGAATGGGTGGAGGATGCCTCCGCGGGCGACGGGGTGCGCTACCAGATCAACGCGCAGAACTGCGTCCACTGCAAGACCTGCGATATCAAGGACCCCAACCAGAACATCAACTGGGTCACGCCCGAAGGTCCGGGCGGGCCGAACTATCCCAACATGTGAGCGAGGGCGGCGAGGCGGCGGTGCTTGCGGGATCGCACCGCCCCGGCGCCCGTGTGGCATATCGTCGGGTTCGGTCGATCGGGCGAAGGGCGGCTCTAACTCAGGGGCTCCCCCCTGAAACTCGTACGGACGACGTGTCGAAACCGATCAGCGACTATGCCGTCATCGGCGACACCCACTCCACGGCCCTGATCGCCCGCGACGGCTCCATCGACTGGCTGTGCTGGCCGCGGCACGATTCCCCCGCCCTGTTCCTGGCGCTCCTCGATACCGAGAAAGGCGGAGCCTGCCGCGTCGCGTTCGACCGGCTCACGTCGATCTCTCGGCGCTACCTGCCCGAGACCAACGTGTTGGAGACCACCTTCGAGACCGCCACCGGCCGCGCCCGCCTCATCGACGTGATGCCGGTGAACCCGCCCAACACCGAGCCCGACGAGGGCCCGGACGGGGACGGCGAGAGCCGCCTGATCCGGCTGCTGACCTGCGAATCGGGCATGGTCGCGGGCCGGTTCAGCGTCCGCCCGACCTTCGACTACGCCCGCTGCGACTGCACCCCGGTGGAGCAGGCCGGCTCCGTCCTGTTCGAGGCGGGCGACCACCGCCTGCGCGTCACGGCCACACCGCAGCCGCGCGTCGAAGGCGCCACGGCCGAGAGCCGGTTCACCCTCGCCGAGGGCGAGAGCGCCTACCTCGTCCTGACCCACGGCGAGGACCGCGAGGGGGCCGAGATCGAGGATTTTTCCGTCGCGCAGGCGCGAGCCGAGGCGACGATCGCCTATTGGCGCCGCTGGAGCGGGCATTGCACGTATCGGGGCCCCTACCGGGACCAGGTGCTGCGCTCGGCGCTCTGCCTCAAGCTGCTGACCTACTCGCCCACCGGCGCGATCGTGGCGGCGGCCACCGCCGGCCTGCCGGAGGCGGTGCCCGGCAACCGCAACTACGACTATCGCTTCACCTGGATGCGGGACGCGACCTTCACCGTCACCGCCTTCGTGGCGCTGGGCTACGTGCGCGAGGCCTCCGAGTTCCTGCGCTTCCTGCGCGAGGCGGACCCGACCTTCGGCCGCGAGACCCGGCTGCTCTACGGCATCGCCGGCGCGATGCCCGCGGAAGAGGAACTGGCCCACCTCTCCGGCTGGAGCGGCGTCGGGCCAGCGCTCATCGGCAACGCCGCCGAGGGGCAGGACCAGCACGACATCTACGGCGAACTGGTCCGTGCGCTCTGCGTCTTCCTGGAGGCCGTGGACTACGACCCGCCGGAGAAGGTCAACGACCGCCTGCCCGAGGTGCTGGAGAACCTGACGGCCCGTGCGATCGCCTGCCGGGATGCGGCCGACCACGGCATCTGGGAGTTGCGCACCGGGCCGCGCCATCAGCTCCACACCAAGGCGATGCTCTGGGTCGCCCTGACGGACGCCGCCCGCATCGCCCGCAACATCCGCGGCGTGCCCGACGACCGCATCGCCGAATGGGAGCGGATCGCCGCCGAGATCCGCGCCGAGTACCACGACAAGGCCTGGAACGCGGAGAAGCAGGCCTTCACCGGCGCCTATGGCGGCCACCACCTCGACGCGGCGGTGATGCGCGTCGTGCTGTTCGGCGCCATCGATGCGCGGGACC
Source organism: Methylobacterium trifolii (assembly GCF_022179685.1). GTDB lineage: Bacteria > Pseudomonadota > Alphaproteobacteria > Rhizobiales > Beijerinckiaceae > Methylobacterium > Methylobacterium trifolii. The sequence goes on along the minus strand of NZ_BPRB01000316.1, from coordinate 13,015 downwards.
CGCGCATGGTCTCGACGCTGGAGGCGATCGAGCGTGAACTCGGCGCGGGCGATCTGGTCTACCGCTATCGCATGGAGGACGGGCTGGAGGGGGACGAGGCCACCTTCACGGCGTGCGCCTTCTGGCGCGTCGGATGCCTGGCGCTGGCCGGCCGGACCGACGAGGCCTCCGCCGCCTTCGAGCGGCTGCTCGCCCGCGGCAACGACCTCGGCCTGTTTTCCGAGATGATCGACGCCCGGACCGGCGAGCACCGGGGCAACACGCCCCAGGGCTTCTCGCACATGGCCCTCATCAACACGGCGCTGCGTTTGCAGGCATGCAACGCCCGCGACGGCCTGCCGGAGGACGAGGCACCCCGGCAGGCGGCCGAATGAGGCCCTCAGCGCCCGCTCGAGCCGAAGCCCCCGGCACCGCGGGCCGAGCCCACCGTGCCGGGATCGTCCTCGATCACGAGGCGCGGGCGCGTGACGCGGGTGAAGACGAGTTGGGCGATGCGCTCGCCGGGCTCGATCCGGATGCCGGGGCCGGGCGCCGGGTTGCGGTTCCAGGCCGAGATCAGCAGCGGACCCTCGTAATCCGCATCGATCACCCCGGTGCCGTTGCCCATCACCAGCCCGTCGCGGTGGCCCCGCCCCGAGCGGGGAAGCACCAGCCCGCACCAGTCGGGATCGCGGATCAGCACGCAGAACCCCGCCGGAACCAGCGCGGGCGCCGCCTGCGGCTCCAGCAGCATCGGCGCGTCGAGGCACGCATGCAGGTCGAGGCCGGCCGACCCTGCCGACCCCCACCGGGGAAAGCCCCAGCCGGGAAGGCGCGGATCGAGCAGGCGGATGCCGATTTCGGGCTGGCCGCTCACGGGCGTGCCTTGGTCATCGCGGCATCTCCGCTGGCGGCCCCGTCCGTCGCGGCCCGAGGGCGCGGATAGCGGGCCCGAATTTTAGACACAAGGTGCGTGAGGGCGGCATGGCGCGCTGGATCGCGGGACTCGACGGCTGCCGGGGCGCCTGGGCCGGGGTGCTGCTGGACCTCGACGACCCGGAGCGGCACCGGGCCGCCCTCTTCGCCCACGTCGCCGACCTCCTCGACGCGCCGGAGGCGCCGGTCAGCGTCGGGATCGACATCCCGATCGGCCTGCCCGACCGGGTGCTCGGCTACGGGCGCGAACCCGACAGGGCCGCCCGCGCGCTCCTCGGGCCTGCCCGGTCCAGCGTCTTCCCGGTGCCGCCGCGCGCCGCGATCGAGGCGCCCGACTACGCGCAGGCCAAGGCCCTGTCGCGGGCGGCCAGCGAGCCGCCCTTCGCGCCCTCCATCCAGTGCTGGAACATCTGCCCCGCCATCCGGCAGGTGGACGGGTTGTTGCGGACGCGGCCGGACCTCGTCCATCGCCTGCACGAGGTCCACCCCGAGGTCGCCTTCTTCCGCATGAACGGCGACCGGCCGCTGGGCCTCGCCAAGAAGGGCGCGCAGCGCCAGGCCGCCCTGGACCTGCGCCGCCGCCTGCTGCTCGGCGCCGGCCTCCCCCAGAGCCTCGTGGCGTCCCAAAAACCCCGCGGTGTCGGGGCGGACGACCACGTCGACGCGATGGCGGCCCTCGTCGTCGCCCGCGACGTGCTCCTCGGCCGCGCCGGCTCCCTGCCCGAGACGCCCGGCCACGACGCCCACGGACTTCCGGTCGTGATCCGGACGCCTGAGCGTCCTGCGTGAGGCGCGGCCCGAATCCTGATAGGCATGCGCCCATGAAAGACAGCCCCCTCGCCATCCGGCACATCGCCCGCGCCCTGGTGTTCGATCCCAGGGACCGCCTGCTGCTGATCGCCTACCGCTCGGTCCACGCGACGGATGCGGCAGGCGAGCCCCTCACCTTCTGGTTCATGCCGGGCGGCGGGCTGGAGCCCGGCGAGGACCACGTCACGGCCTGCCGGCGGGAGTTGTCGGAGGAGATCGGGGTGGCGGATGCCGAGATCGGGCCGCAGGTCGCGACGTGCGACGGGCCGTTCCACCTGTTCACGCAATCGCGCGACGCCCGCGAGCGCTACTTCCTGGTGCGGCTGCCCGACGACCGGATCGACACCAGCCTGCTCGCCGAGACCGAGGACAACCCGGTGCTCGGCACCCGATGGTGGGACCTCGCCGACCTGCGCGCGAGCGCGGAGCACGTCGAGCCGGCGGGCCTCGCCGACCTTGCCATGGCGATCGTCGAGGGAAATATCCCCCGGGAACCGGTGTCGCTGTCCTGGCGTGAGGCTTGAGGCCGAACGCGCCGCGGATGAAGAGCGCCGGACGACCGTTATGCAGACGAACCCCCTTGCCGCAGGAGACCGCATGTTCCCAGAAGCCCTGACCGAAGGCTACCGCTCGTTCCTCTCGGACCGTTTTCCCCAGGAGCGCCGCCGCTTCGCGCAGCTCGCCAAGTCACAGGAGCCCGACACCCTGGTGATCGGCTGCTGCGACAGCCGCGTCGCGCCCGAGGCCATCTTCGACGTGGGGCCGGGCGAACTGTTCGTGATCCGCAACGTGGCCAACATCGTGCCCGTCTACGAGACCGGCGGCGAGTATCACGGCACGTCGGCGGCCATCGAGTTCGCGGTGCAGTCCCTGGAGGTGAAGAACATCGTGGTGCTGGGGCACGCCACCTGCGGCGGCATCAAGGCCTACGCCAACAAGGCGAAGCCCCTGTCGAAGGGCAACTTCATCGGCAAGTGGGTCTCCCTCGTCGGACCGGCCGAGGAGAAGGCGGGGGATTCGACCGCCCCCGATTACCTGACCCGCCTGGAGCACGCGATGGTGAGCCAGAGCATCGAGAACCTGATGACCTTTCCCTTCATCCAGGAGCGGGTGAAGGCGGGCAGCACGACCATCTACGGCGCGCATTTCGGCGTCGCCACGGGCGAACTCAAGATCCGCGACCCGGCGACCGGCGACTTCGTACCCGTGGTCGATCGCAGCGGCGCGGTGCTGCGGCCCTCCGCCCTGATCGATTGCACCTGACATGAGAAAGGCGGCGGGCTCTCGCCCGCCGCCCCTGCGATCACCCCGGCGGCCATCCGGCCGTCGGCAATCCCGAACTTACATCGCGCCGGCACCCGGCAGGCGCTGGGCGTGCCGATAATGCTGCTCGTAGACCGGCAGGGCCTGCTGGGCGTAGGTGCGCAGGGCCGGGTTCGGACCCGAGGAGGCGTAGGCCTGGGTCATGCCGACCGCCATCTGGTGCGAACGGATCTGCTGGCTGACGTAGAGGCGGTCGAAGCGCGCGCCGGAGGGCGTGGCCGACAGCTCGGCCAGCATCGCCTGCTGCTCCGGGTTCGGCTGGACGATCGTGCTGCCCGCGGTCTCGTCGACGTCGCCGCGACCCAGGCGGCTGCCTGCGGCGGCACCGCGGGCCGCGCCGGAACCGGCACCCTGGATGCCGGCGACCGGGCCGCCGTTCAACGTGCCGCCGACGACGCCGGCCGCAGCGCCCGTCGCCGCACCGACCGCACCGCCGGCCACGGCGAGCGGCGCGCCGATCAGGTCGCCCGGACCGCCGATCGCGCCGCCCTGGGCGGCGACGTAGTTCCGGTCGCCGCCGGCCAGCGCCACGTTGGCGGAGCGGTGGTCGCGGATCGCCTCCTGGGCATAGCTGCGGATCTGGGGATTGCGCGACTTGCTGAGCGCGATCTGGCTGGACTGGATCTCGAAGGCGTTCGCCTGCATCGCCTGCAGTCGGAAGTCACCGGCGCCCTGCGCGAGGGCGGGCGTGGACACGGCGACGACGAGTGCGGACAGGGCAGCGTAGTTCTTCAGCATCAGGAACCTCTAGGGATAATCGTGGATGCGCGGGCCGATGGACGAGACACGCCACGACGGTCCGAGACCTGTCGTGGCGGCGGCAGCGCTTCATCGGGTCAACGATGCTTTGCTGGATCGGTTCCTGGTTTTACTCCGTTCGCGCGGGTTACGAAGCGGGGTCTGTACTCAAGCTCGGTCATGCACTTTGGGAGTCGCGTTCCGCATTCGGCATCCTCGAAAGAGTCCCGTTCGGCGCGCGTCCCTCCCCCCGCTGCGGGCTACCGGATTCACACATCTGCGCAGGGGAACTGGAGAGGTCGTCCGAAGGGGTGCGCGGCCCCCTCTCCCGTGCGGGAGAGGGTTGGGGTGAGGAGCCCAGGTTTCTCCGGAGAAGTCGCATCCCTCACCCTGTCCCTCTCCCGCACGGGAGAGGGGACCCGCGCAAAGCCCGTCGGCGTCGCAGGATGTGTGCATACAGTAGCCTCTACCGCAGCGGGGAGAGGGCGGTGTCATGACTGGGACCCGCTCCGGGACGCGGCACACCGGTCTCCGCCGATCCTCTCGAGGGTCAGGTGGTCCCCGTGACCATCGTCCCGATCCAGATCCTGCGCGCCTGCGCGGCCGCGATGGTGGTGGTCCACCACGGCCTGCACGAGGCGGCAGCCCTCAATCTTGCAGGCTCCGGCGCCGAGGCGGTCGCCCGGCTGCCCTGGTGGGCCGGCGTCGACGTGTTCTTCGTCATCTCCGGCTTCATCATCGTCCAGGCGAGCGGGCCGCGCTACGACGCGCCGGGGGGGCGCCGGCGTTTCCTGGTGCACCGGGTCGCGCGGGTGGTGCCCCTCTACTGGCTCGTCACCGCCCTCTACCTCGCGGTGGCGCTGGCCGCTCCGTCCAGCCTCGGGGATGCGGGCGCCGCCGCGCGCGATCCCGGATACGTGGCGGCTTCGTTCCTGTTCTGGCCGGCGCTCCGGCCTGACGGGACGCCGCAACCGCTCTACGGCCTCGGCTGGACGCTCAATTGCGAGATGGTCTTCTACGGGCTCTTCGCCCTCGGCCTGGGCCATGGCCGCCGGGTCGCGGTGGCCTGGATCGTCGGGTTCCTCGGCCTGTTGACGGCGGCCGGCGCCCTGGTCCCCCTGTCGGGCCTGCCGCTGGCGTTCTGGTCCAATCCGGTGGTGCTCGAATTCGCCCTCGGGGCGGGGCTCGGCCTCGCACGCAGCGAGGGGCTGCGCCTGCCGTCACCGGCGCGCCTCGTCCTGGCCGTGGCGGGGATCGGGCTCCTCTTCCTCCAGGCCGGCGGGGCGGACCCTGAAGGGTTCGCCCGGCCCCTCGGGTTCGGCCTGCCGGCAGCGATGCTGGTGGCCGCCGCCGCGTTCGGCTCCGCGCACGAGAAGCGCGATCCGGCCCCCGTCCGCTGGCTCGCCGCGATCGGCGACGCGTCCTACGCCCTCTACCTCGTCCACCCCTTCGTCCTCCGGGCGGCCCGCGAGGGAGTGCTGCGCCTCGGCCTCGCGCCCTGGCTCGGCACGCTGGGTGTCCTGTGCCTGATGCTGGCCCTGAGCGTCGGGGCCGCGCTCCTGGTCTTCCGCTTCGTCGAGAGGCCGGCGACCCGGCGCCTGCGCGTTCTGCTCGATCCGGTGCCGTCACCCGCCGGGGCCCCGGCGAAAAGCGTGTGAGCGGGCGTGCGCGCTCTGTTTCCTACCGGGCCGAAGGGCATTAGCGTCGTGCAAAATCCGAAGGACACGGCGATGAAGACACTGCTGGTTCCGGTAGCCCTGCACGACGCGCTGCCCTCCGTGTTCGAGACGACGCGGCTGGTCGCCGGCCGGTTCGGCAGCCTGATCGAGGGCGTCAGCCTGCGCCCGGCGCTGGCCGAGTACGTCCCCGTCGACATGGTCGGCGGCATGACCTGGCTGCGCGACGAGGAGGCGGACCGGGTCGAGGCGGAGGAGGCCGGCGGCCGCTTCATCGCCTTCATGGACGGCGCCGGCATCCCGCGCCACGCCCGCGACGGCCTCTGCGTGCCGGCCAACGTGGCCAATGCCGGCCCGCGCTACCGATGGCGCCAGGACGTGCCGGCGGGCGACGCCTTCCTCGGGCAGTACGCCCGCCTGTTCTCGGCCACCGTGGTCGGCCGGCCGGGCTCCCAGGACGCCTCCCCGCGCATGACCACCTTCGAGACCGCCCTGTTCGAGGGCGGCCGTCCGATCCTGCTCGCGCCGCCCACGCCGCCGGCGAGCCTCGGAAACGCGATCCTGATCGCCTGGAACGGCTCGACCGAGACGGCGCGGGCCGTGGCCTTCGCGATGCCGTTCCTGCGGGCCGCCGAGCGCGTGCTGGTGCTCAGCGTCGAAGGCGGCACCGTGCCGGGACCGAGCGCGGAGGACCTCGCCCGCTCCCTCGCCTGCGAGGGGGTCGCGGCCGAGCACAAGGCCATGCCGGCCGGGCGCCGCACGCCGGGCGAGACCTTCCTGGCCGAGGCCAAGGGCTTCGGCTGCGACCTGATGATCAAGGGGGCCTACACCCAGAGCCGCCTGCGCCAGATGATCTTCGGCGGCCCGACGAGCCATCTCCTGGCGCAGGCCGACCTGCCGATGCTGATGGCGCACTGAAGCCCTGGGCCGGGAACCGCTCCGCCGCCGCCACGTTCGGCCACGGCAGACCGGCGCAGACCTTCATGATCAGACAGCTTGCAGCCCTCCTGACCCTCGGATGCCTCGTTGCCGGCACGGCGCGGGCGGCCGAACCGTTCGCCCGCTACCGCGGCACGGTGGAGACGCGGGACGGCGAGACCCTCACGATCCGGCAACGCACCGGGGGCTCCGTCACGATGTTGATGAACCCGAAGACCCGGATGTTCACCGCCACGGAAGGGCGCCTCCGCGACATCAAGCCGGAGAGCTACATCGGCATCGTCGCCGTGCGAGAGGGCGACGGGCCGCCCAAGCCCACGGAGGTGACGATCTTCTCGCCCTCCGAGCGCGGCTTCGAGGCCGGCAGCCAGCCCTGGGATACGGCGGCCGGTGCGACCCTGACCGCGGGCTGGATCGCGGAGATCTCGTGGCAGACCCCGCGCAGGGTCGTGCTCCGCTACACGAGCGGGCAGGCGTCCTTCACGATCCCGCAGGGCACCCGGACGACGCAGATGGGCCCGGGAGAGAAGGCGCTGCTGGTGGAGGGCGCCGAGGTGACGGCCTTCGTGCGCACGGACGCGGCGGGGGTGATCCACGCGGATCTCGTCGCCGTGGGTCGGCAGGGGGCCGTCCCGACCCTGTGACGATCCTCGCGCCCTCCCCCAAGCCACCGCGGCGCGCTACATGCCGGCCATGACGACAGACTTCACCCTCGATCCGCGCCTTTCCGCCGACACGGCTCCGGTCGGCGACCTCGCCCTCTCCAGCGTCCTGCTGATGGACGATTCCCGCTTCCCCTGGCTGATCCTGGTCCCGCGCCGCACCGGCGTGAGCGAAGTGACCGACCTCTCGCCACTGGACGGCGCGGCCCTGTGGGAAGAGATACGCATCGCGGTGGGCGTGATGCAGGCCCTGTCACAGCCCGACAAGGTCAATGTCGGGGCGCTGGGCAACGTCGTGGCCCAGCTCCACGTCCACGTGATCGGGCGCTTCCGCTCCGATCCGGCCTGGCCCGGCCCGGTCTGGGGACATGGCGCGCGCAAAGCTTATCCGCCCCACGCCCTCTCCCAGCTCGTCGAGCGGGCCGGCGCCCTGTTCGCAGCCGCCTGAGACGGACCATGAGCGATCCCTTCGCGACCCTCGGATTCGTCCGGAGCCGGCTGCTGCGCCACTCGGCCGAGCAGCCGGAATCCGCGGTGCCTCCCTTCGACGCGCCCGAGGCCCTGCTCGTCCTGATGGCCGGCGACCGGGTGGTGCTGCGCGGCCCCACCGCCACCCTCGAGGCCGCGGACGGCACGCACGTCGCGGAAAAAGTAACCCAGCGGCTGTTCCTCGGCCATCTCGACGGCCGGCCGGTCTTTGCGGCCTGCGCCCCCGCCGAGGCCGCGGAGGCGTTCGACGCGGACGAATTCCGCACCCTCGACCTGCGCTCCATCGCCACCGAGGGCGCGGTGGAGGCGCACGAGCTCGGGCTGCTGGCCGTGGCCAAATCGATGCTCGACTGGCACGGCCGCAGCGGGTTCTGCGCCAATTGCGGCACGCCGACCCTGGTCCGGGCCGGTGGGTTCCGGCGCGAATGCCCGAGCTGCAACGCCCACCACTTCCCCCGCACCGACCCGGTGGTGATCATGCTGACCCGGCGGGGCGAGCAGTGTCTCCTCGGACGCGGGCCGCACTTCAAGCCCGGCATGTTCTCGTGCCTCGCAGGCTTCCTGGAACCCGGCGAGACGATCGAGGACGCGGTGCGCCGCGAATGCTTCGAGGAGACGCGGGTGCGCATCGGCGCGGTCGGCTACCAGACCTCGCAACCCTGGCCCTTCCCGTCCTCCCTCATGATCGGCTGCACGGCGGAAGGGCTCGACGAGGCCATCGTCACCGATCCCACCGAACTCGAAGATGCCCGCTGGTTCGACCGGGAGGCCGTCACGCGGATGCTGGAACATCGCCACCCGGAGGGCATCGTCGCGCCGCCGCCGATGGCGATCGCGCACGTTCTGATGCGGGCCTTCGTCGAGGGGCGGGCCTGACCCCGGCGCAGACGTAAATCCGTTCGATCGTTTCGCGCTGCGGATTTCGGCCTCGCTCAAGCGCCGCGCAGGCTTGGTGATATCGTGTCCGCCTTGCTCAAGCGGACACGGTATCAGATCTCGATCGCGCGGCGCCCGGCCCCGAAGCCCGCCGGATCGAACGCCACGCTCTTGATCACGGCGTAGACCGGGCGGCCCGGCGCGAGGGCCAGTGCGCGGGCCGAGGCCCCTGTGAGGCGGGCGGCGAGCATCGCGCCGTTGCAATCGATCTCGACCATCACCGCCGCACCCGCCGGCGTCAAGCTCGCGACCCTGCCGGACAGGACGTTGCGGGCGCTGAGGCCCACGGGGACCTGCGTCGCCACCAGCACGTCACGGGCCGGCACCCGGACCCGGACAGGCGAACCGAGGGCCTGCGGGAGGTGGGGGACGAGGAGGTGCCCGGCGCGCCCGGACAGCCGGGTCAGGCCGGCCGGCGCGTCCTGCGCCTCGACCGTCATCTCCAGCAGCGCGCCCGCCTCCGCCTCGTGCACCGGCACGAGGTCGGCCCGCCGCAGGATCGCCTCGGCGGGGCCGGCGGCGGCGACCCGGCCATGCTCCAGCACCACGACGGTGTTGGCCAGCCGCGCGACCTCGGCGACGGCATGGCTGACATAGACGATGGGCACGCCGGCCTCGTCGCGCAGGCGCTCGATATAGGGAAGGATTTCGGCCTTGCGGGCCTCGTCGAGGGCCGCGAGCGGCTCGTCCATGAGCAGGAGGCGGGGCTTGGCCAGCAGCGCCCGGCCGATGGCGACGCGCTGGCGCTCGCCTCCCGAGAGCCCGGCCGGCTGCCGTTCCAGCAGGTGCCCGATCCCGAGCATCCCGGTCACGGCCTCGAACTCGGCCGCGTCGTGGCGGGCGCCCGAGAAGTACCGGCCGTAGCCGAGATTGCGCCGCACGCTGAGATGCGGCAGCAGCCTTGCGTCCTGGAACACGACGCCGACCCGGCGCCGGTGTACGGGCAGGCGCAAACCCCGCGCGCTGTCGAGCAAGGTCTCCCCGCCCACGACGATCCGGCCCCGGTCGGGCCGCGCCAGCCCGGCGATCAGGTCGATCACCGTGGTCTTGCCCGAACCGGATCGGCCGAACAGGGCGGTGAGCCCGCCACCGGCCGTGAAGGCCACGTCCAGGGAAAAGCCGCTGCGGCGCAGGGCGACGTCCACCTCGATCGTCATGCGCCACGCCCTCTATGACGGCGCGACCTGCGGCCCGCCGCGGCCGTCCCCACCGAATCCGAGCGAGGTCCCCGATGATCACCGTCCACCACCTGGAGAACAGCCGGTCGCAGCGCGTGCTCTGGCTGCTGGAGGAACTCGGCCTCCCCTACGAGGTGACGCGCTACGCCCGCGACCCGAAGACCATGCTGGCCCCGCAGGCGTTGCGGGCAGTGCATCCCCTCGGCAAGTCGCCGGTGGTGAGCGACGGCGACGCGGTGGTCGCGGAATCGGGCGCCATCGTCACGTACCTGACCGACCGCTGCGGCGGTGCCCTGGTGCCCGCGCCGGGCACGCCCGAGCACCGGCGCTTCACCTACTGGCTGCATTACGCGGAAGGGTCGGCGATGCCCCCGCTCCTGCTGAAGCTGGTCTTTTCGCGGTTGGCGCCGGGGAGCCCGGCCCTCGTCCGCCCCCTGGTGCGCGCGATCTCGAACAAAGTCCTCGGGACGTTCGTCGATCCGGACCTGCGCCGGCACGCCGCCCACTGGGAGGCGGAGCTGGCCGAGCGGCCCTGGTTCTGCGGGCAGGTTTTCTCCGCGGCCGACATCCAGATGAGCTTTCCCCTGGAGGCCTTCGCCGCCCGCGGCACGGGCGCCGGACCGCGGATCACGGACTGGCTCGCCCGCATCCACGCGCGCCCCGCCTACCGGCGGGCGCTCGAACGCGGCGGACCCTACGCCTATGCCTGACCGGGCCATCAGCCGGTCCCGAGCCGCCGGCCCATGCGGCGGGCGAGGAGTTCGGAGACCAGCAGGGCCGTCATCGACAGCGCGATCGAGATCAGCGTGAGCCGCAGCGCCCCGGCCTCGCCCCCCGGAACCTGGGTCAGGGTGTAGATCGCCGAGGGCAGCGTCTGGGTCTCGCCGGGGATGTTCGAGACGAAGGTGATGGTGGCGCCGAACTCCCCCATCGCCTTGGCGAAGGCCAGCACACCGCCGGCCAGGATGCCGGGCAGGCTCAGGGGAAGCGTCACCGTCAGGAACACAGCGAAGGGGGACGCGCCCAGCGTCGACGCCGCCTGCTCCAGGCGCCGGTCCACCGCCTCGATCGACAGGCGCATGGCCCGGACCATCAGGGGGAAGCCCATGACCGCACAGGCCAGCGCCGCCCCGGTCCAGCGGAAGGCGAGGACGATGCCGATCTCGGACAGCCACGCCCCCGCCCATCCGCGCCGGCCGAAGGTCAGCAACAGGAGATAGCCCGTGACCACCGGCGGCAGGATCAGTGGCAGGTGGACCAGCCCGTCCACCAGGGCGTGGCCGAAGAAGCGCTTGCGCGCGAGCAGCCACGCCACCGCGAGGCCGGGCACGAGGCTCGCCAGCGTCGCCACGCCCGCCACCCGCAGGCTCAGGGCGACGGCGGTCCATTCCCCCGACGTGAGGTCGAGCACGCGAGCGTCAGTAGCGCGCGCCGGTGCCGCCGATCACCGCAAAGCCCTGGCGCTCGAAATAGGGCCGCGCGGTCGCGCCCTTCAGGTAGGCCAGGAAGGCGTCCGCATCCGGGTTCGCCGACACCTTGGTGAGGGCGATGGGGTAGACGATCGGCGGGTGGCTGTCGGCGGGGAAGGTTGCGACGACCCTCACGCTCGGGTCGGCGGCCGCGTCGGTGGCGTAGACGATGCCCAGGGGCGCCTCGCCGCGGGACACCAACAGCATCGCCGAGCGCACGTTCTCGGCCTGGGCGATGCTGCCCTTCACCGCCTCCCAGGCGCCGAGCTTCTCCAGGGCCGCCTTGCCGTACTTGCCGGCGGGCACCGCATCGACGTTGCCCATGGCCAGACGCCCGCCATCGAGGGCCCTGGCGATGTCGACGCCCGGCTTGAGGTCGAGGGCGACGCCCGAGCCTTTCGGCGCGACGAGCACGATCGCGTTGCGCAGGAGGTCGCTGCGGCTGCCCGGCCGCAGGGTGCCCGCCTTCTCGGCATAGTCCATCCAGGCGATGTCTGCGGAGAAGAACAGGTCGGCCGGCGCGCCCGATTCGAGCTGCTTGGCCAGGGCGTTCGACCCGGCGTAGGACATCCGCGCCGTCCTGCCCGTCTCCTTCGCCCAGGCGGCGGCGGCCTCGTCCAGGGCGTTCTTCAGGCTGGCGGCGGCGAAGACCGTGACCGGAGCCTCGGCCCGCGCCGGCACGATGCCGCCGCCGACGCCGAGCGCGAGGGCGGCCACCAGCCAGAACCGACGTGTCAGAGGCATATCGCAATCCCGTCCCGCCGCCGGACCGTTATATCCGGCTGATCATGGCGAGCATCATAGGAGGCCGGGCGGAGGGCACAAGGCCCGCGCAGGGCGTGACGGACGCGCGAGGTCCGGCGCCCCGGAATCATCGTAGGCGGATCGCTGCGCGATTCAGCCGGCCTTCTCGTCGGCCGCATCCGCCGCACCCGTCTCGGCGCGGTGGAGCTTGCTCAGCAGGACGAGGATCTGGCCCGGCAGCGGGCCTTCCGGCTCCACGGCGAGCAGGGCGTCGCGAGGACGCACGGGCCGACGGCGGCGGCGGGATGTGCCGCTGAGGACAACCGGCCCGCGGCGGACGGATCGTCTGGATTTGCTCACGCGCACGCACCCTCGAAGGTCGAACCGACTTGGAGAAGCCAGCGTGAACGCCGCGTGGGGCGCTCCGTTCCGGCCCTTTTGCGCTTAACGGATGAACAATATGCCGCAATCCTGTGCGGTTCCCGAAGGAATCGTTCACGATTGGCGGTGCGCCGCCACCGGTGCTAGACGCCCTCATGCTCGAAGGCCTGCCTCCTCACCGCCCGACTCACGTGCTGCGGCTGATGACCGATGAGGCCTCGGCGCGGGCGATGACCGACCTCCTCGGCGAGATGTTCGATCCGACCGATACGGCGGTCGCGGCCTTCGAGGCCGAGGACGGCGTCACCTGGCGCCTGGAGGCCTATTTCGCCGACGCGCCGGACGAGGATTTCGTCCGCGGCCTGATCCGCCCGGTGATCGGCGCGGAGGCCGACGCCGCCGAATTCCGCACCATCGACCAGCAGGACTGGGTGCGGGCCTCGCTCGAAGGGCTGAAGCCCGTGCGGGCCGGGCGCTTCCTCGTGCACGGCTCGCACGACCGGGAGACGGTGCGGCCGAACGACCTCGCCATCGAGATCGAGGCGGCGCTCGCCTTCGGCACCGGCCACCACGGCACCACGCTCGGTTGCCTGCGCGCCCTCGTCGCCGTCCTGAAGCGCCGCCGCCCGGCCCGAATCCTCGACGTCGGCACCGGCACCGGCATCCTCGCCTTCGCAGCCGCCAAGGCCCTTCGTACGCGTGTGATCGCCGGCGACCTCGACCGGGAGGCCGTCAGGACGGCCTCCCGGTCGAGG
>NZ_BPRB01000315.1 GCF_022179685.1 Methylobacterium trifolii | reverse complement strand
TCTGAGTCAGTGCACTAGACGGGCATGGCAACGCACACAACGAAATTTGACGAGCGATTTACGGTCTTGCTAGAAAGCAAGATTGCTGCAGCCTCAGGTGCCTAAAAGGGATTGTTGAGAATGAGTTTTAAGTCGATCGATGCAGCGCAGTCTTCTTTCTTCCAAGAGGTCAATACGGGTAAATTTCCTGTAACTTCGACCCAGGTGACTGCTGCTGTAAGGTCGCTTCTTGAGCGAGACCCTGAAAGCGATCATGAAATTCAAGTTTATATGTTCACATGCGGTAACATGGAGCAGGTCCTAAACCGAATTATGGGATCAGACGAGTTTTTATGTAAATTAAAGCAAAAAGTACTCACTGAGTATTCTTCAGAAAAAGAAAAAACTGGCCGATTTGACGAAATCATCGCCCAGCATCGGGACGTTTTTTTATGTCCGAGCGATCTCAGCGTGACGGAGCCGAATAAAAGCAAAGTCCTATTGCTAGGTCAATGTTTCTTCAACGACTGGAGAGGCGCCGAAGGAGCCAAGCGGCTCCCCGTCGTGTCGCAGCAATATATCGTCGGCAACCTCGACGACATCCCGGACAGTATCATGCCATCTGCGTATCACTTCGATTTCCAGATCGTCGCGGTACCAATGGCCGCCGCCATACCAGACAGCTATCTCAAGATATCTCCAAACCAGATCCAAGAATTTGAGCGGGAATTTGAGGCAAGTAAGCAACGAATTGCTGTTTTCATTGATGCAATGTTGAGATTCAATATCAAATACGGATTGGAGACTTACGTCTGTAATTTTATTTCCCCATGCGCTGGATTGAACGGGCGTTTTGAAGATCGATACAGCTTGAGTAATATCATCTTTTTTACTGAGGAGCTGAACCGTTTCGTGGGAGGTTATATTAAGAAATTCAAAAATACCTATCTGCTTGACCTAGAAGCAATCTGCTCCGTGCACGGAAAACGATATTCGCGCGACGATTTTCACTCGCTGTCGAACCATGGCGGCACGCTGACTGAGGGTGATGCGCCATTAGACGCTAACCGCCTTGTTAGGCCGCCGCCGGCTACGGTCATGTACAAGTATGACGCTCTCCCGTTCGTTCACGGGGCATGGCAGGAAGTACTTGCTATGCACAGGACCCTTCGGGCAACCGATATCGTGAAGATGGTCGTGATCGATCTGGACGACACGCTTTGGCGGGGCCTTGTTGGTGAGGGTGAGGGTAACATCGCCGGCTGGCCTTCAAGTTTTGCGGAAGCACTCATACATCTAAAGAAGCGAGGAATTATACTGGCTATTATTAAGTAAGAATGATGAAGAATTGGTACTAAAGAACTGGAAGCGTATTCTCGGGGCAACAATCTCCATCGAAGATTTCGCGCTATATCGAATTAATTATCAGCCCAAGGCCATCAACATGGGCGAAATACTGAAGACTGTGAATTTATTATCACGGAATGTGGTCTTTATCGACGACAACCCGGTCGAGCGGGACGCGATGCAGGCGGCCTATCCAGATATAAGGGTCCTTGGAGACCTCCCCTTGTACTTTAAGCGGATTCTCATGTGGAGCGCTGAGACGCAGGTCGCCCAACTAACCAATGAGTCCGTTCTGCGAACAGACATGGTTCAGAGCCAAATCAAACGCGATGAAACTAGCAAAGGCATGACAAGGGATGTGTTCCTGGCCTCGCTTGAGTTGGCAGTAGAGATAGAAGTAATTCGCAGTACCGATCATAAGAAATTTGCCAGAGCTTTTGAGCTGATAAACAAGACTAATCAATTCAATACGACTGGCATCCGTCTGAGCGCCAGTGACGCTCAAAGTCATTTTGACGATGGCGGCCTCTTCTACACTTTTGCGGTTGCAGACCGGCATACGCCCTATGGCCTTGTTGGCGTACTCATGACGAAAAACGCGGATATTTTGCAGTATGTGATGAGCTGCCGGGTCGCTGGTCTTAATGTTGAAGACGGTGTGCTCGCCACTGTTTTGGGCCTCCTACCCGCTGACCGACAAATATGCACCGCGCGGATGATCCACACAGACGCGAACCTGCTCTGCCGCGAAGTCTATCAGAGGGCGGGTTTCAGCAACGAAGGAGAGATATGGACGCGTAATCTGCAAATCGAACTTCCTACGATGCCCAGTCATCTCGCGATTTCCCTAGAGGGAGGCCACTAGCACTACTTTGGC
>NZ_BPRB01000314.1 GCF_022179685.1 Methylobacterium trifolii | reverse complement strand
ATCCGCAGGTTGCTCAGGATGGGCCCAGAACCGGGTCGGGGCACGGGGCATTTGCTCCCACGCGCCGGGCGATCCTGCCGCCCCTCTCACGCCACGGCCCGAGCCGATCCCGCATCGGACGCGCCGCCCGGGGCGATGGCCGCTGAAGCCACCGACGCGGGCACCGCCCCGCCGTCCGAACCCGCCCGGTCAGCCACCGGACGGGCCCCTGGGGCAGGACCGGACACGTCCGGCCCTGCCGGGCGGCAGGTGTCGGATCAAAAGCACAAAACAAGAACATTGTCAATGGGAAACGGCGCCCGGTGCCGGCTCGTCCCGGCACGTCGGCATTCGTAGCGGGATCGGTTCGCGCCTTCGTCCGCCCCGGCGCCGCGTCGGGCGGTCCGCGATCCAAAGGCGCGCTTCGCCCGGCGATCGGCGAGGCGGACATCGTGGCCCGGCCGGCTCCGCACGGACGCGACGTCTCGAATCGGTCACGCATTAAAAATTTATTAAATCCGCCCCCATGACCATGTTGACGAGACATTTCAGCTGAGCCTACCTACATATTTAGAGCATATTATTGGAACGGCGATGGATTTACGATGACCTGGATGCCGTTCAGAAAAACTAGATTTAAACAGTCTGACAGCAAGCAGTCGTCTGCCATCGCTAAAGATACGGGTATGAAATTTCCCAACAGCACGCCTCCGATCCAAATCGACATGCGTCCCAACGACTCGTCCGACGCCAATCCGGGCGTTGATAGACTGTCTTTGGATTCGATCGGCCAGCAGAACGAGACTGTCCGATTCCGCATTTCGGAAATGTCGGACCGGCTGGAGGAGTTGAAATCGCTTCAATCCGATTTTTCCGCCATTCTCGAACCGATCATCGCCATCACGGACGAGTTGCCTCGCGCCAGGGTGCGGATTTCCGAGGTCGAGACGCTTCTGGCCCTCGAGCAGACCGGCGCGATGAGCGTGCGGCGTGAGCTCGCCGACATGTCGAAGCGCCTCGCGGAGGTGACGAACGATTACTCGGCGACCACCATCCAGCTTCATCATCTCGAAACCAGCCTTCAGGACCGGGACGCGACGAACGAGGAGCTGCGCGTCACCCTGCGCGACAAGAGCCTCATGGCCGAGAACCTCGAGCGGCAGCTTTTTGCCGAGACGGAGCAGACCCGTGCTCTCCTCGGGGAAAGCAAGGCCCTTCGGATCGAGGCCAAATCCCTGGATCAGGCTCTGGCCCGGTCCGAGAGCGAGCTGCAGGACGTCCGCGAGGCCCGCAGCCTCCTGGAACAGGACAATCAGCGTCTCCAGGTCTTGAGCGAGGAACAGGCGGTCAAGCTCGCGGAGTTGACGGCGCGTTCTCAGGACTACGACGCCCAGGCGGAGGCGGCCCGCGGCCTGGCGCGGAGCCTCGAACAGCAATTGGCGACCGCCGTCTCGGCCGGCCAGAAGGCCGAGACCCAGTACGAGCTGGAGATCACGACCCACCGGACCGAACGGGCGAGCCTCGCCATGCGGCTCGAGGCGGCCACGGGACGGCTCGCCACCACGGACCAGATGCTCCAGCAGCTGCGCAACCAGTTGCGGGAGCGCGACGAGGTCGGGCGGGCCGCCGAACGGGGCCTCAAGGAAGCCTCCATCGAGCGCGTGACCTTCGAGCGTCGCCTGGAGAGCGTCCAAGCCGACCTTGCCCGCCAGACCGAGCGCTTCCTCGAGATGCAGCGCCTGCGCTCCGAGCTCGATCACCGCTGCGAGATGTTCTCCAAGGCCATTGCCGCCAAGGACGCGGCCCTCGAACAGGCGACCGGCCGAGCCGCGAGCCTGTCGGACCGGATCGAGCAGCTCGTCCATCGCCATGAAGTCGAGCGCGTGGATTTCGAGGCGGTCAACCATCGTCTCGTCGAGGAGCTTCAGCACGAGCGGTCCGAGCGCAAGATGGCCCAGGGCGCCCTCGACATCGCCCGCGAGAGCCGTGTCTCGCTCCAGAAGCAGCACGACGCCTTGAAGCGCGCGGGACGTTCGTTCGCGAGCGAGGACTCCGCTCCGCGGCCCGAAGCCCCGACCGCTCCGCCCCCCGACCAGAGCAACGTCCGGCCCTTCCTGCCGGCCGAGAAGACACCTTGAGCCTCACGCCGGGCTGAACGAGCCCGACCATCCCACGGGATGGACAAGAAACCGGAATTTTGGGGAACGCGGGCTATGACCGAAACGGCTTTACGCGACCGGGAGAACGCCTCGGCGACGGCTTGGCTCATGCGAGGACGGTCGGACACCGTGTTGCTGCCGGTCGCGACCTCGGAGCCGCCGACGCAGGTTCACGAGGCTCCTTTGGTCGACGCGTTGCCCATGACGGGACGGCGCGACTGGTCCTCGACCCTCGATCTCATCCGTGAGGCCACGGCCGCGATCCGCATCAGCGAGGAGCGGTCGAGCGAACTGGAACAGGAGCTGAAGCGCACGGTGGCTCAAGCCATCGAGCGGGAACAGGCCCTCGAAGCGAAGTTCGCCAAATCCGAGGTCCGCGCGGAGCTGGCGGAGAAGCGGGCGAGCGAAGCCGAAGAATGGCTGGCGCGTCTGCACGAGGCCGTGGTGGCCGGCTTCACGCGGACGGCGCCGGAGCCGTCGCAGCCCGACCTGGCGCGGCCGTCCGTCGCGTAGCACGTGCCATGGCCTCGCGCGTTCTGCCGACCGAACCCGACATGGGGACGCTGATCTGCCTTCCCAGCCTCAAGGAGCCGGGCACGTCGCAGGCGCTGGTTCCCTACGAGCCTGAGGACGCACAGGAATGCGATGGCGCGCGCACCCTGCGCCTCGTCGAACGCGCCGTGGACTCGATGCAGGCGCTTCGGGTCCATGCGGACCATATCTCGGCCCAGTCCCTCGACCTGATCCGGCTCACCCAGCGGGAGCGGTTCCGGATGCAGGCCGAGCTGAGGCGGGCGCGCGAGGCGGCGGTGAGCTTTCAGCAGCAGGCGCGGGATGCGCAGGGGGCGCTCGAAGAGGCGGTCCTGCGCATCCGCGAGGCGGATCTCGGTCGGCGCGAGGCCGAGCTGATGGCACATCAGGCCCGTGACCGGGCGGATGCCGCCGAGACACGGCTGCGAAGCCTGGAGTTCTACCTGAAGAAGATCAGCAATTTTCTACAGCTCCGACTGGTTTCGTCGGACCGGTAGATTCGGGCATCCACGGCGGCAGGCCTCCGTACGCGTGCCGGACTCCCGCCGGCGCGCCCCATGCCCGCAGCCCTGGACGGCCCCGGCGGAGCGCTTGCCAAGCCGGTCCATCCGCCACACACTCAGCCCCACATCAAAAAGCCGGGAGCAACCCGGCCCAAACGTCACGCGTCGCGGGCTGACGGCGCTCAGGTCCAGGGAGGGACGTCCATGACCGTCGCACGCATCCTCGTCGAGAAGGGCAGTTCCGTCGTCACGACGAGCCCGGAGCGGACCCTCGACGAGGCGATCCACCTGCTCGCCGAGAAGCGCATCGGCGCCGTCGTCGTCGCCCATCCGGACGGCTCGGTCGCCGGCATCCTCTCGGAGCGGGACATCATGCGGGCGCTGGCCGGCCTCGGCGGCGCGGCCTTCGACGCCCCCGTCTCCGCGCACATGACGGCCAAGGTCACGACCTGCGGGCGCACCACGACCATCGAGGACGTGATGCACATGATGACCGAGGGCCGCTTCCGCCACGTCCCCGTCTGCGAGGACGGGCGCCTGATCGGGCTGATCTCCATCGGCGACGTGGTCAAGCGCCGGATCGCCACCGTCGAGGCCGAGCACCAGGCGCTGCGGGACTACATCACCACGGCCTGATTCAGACCCGCGCGGCGGCGCCCTCCAGCATCGCGCGGATGCGGGGCAGGGCCGCGCGGGCCGCCTGCCGCCCGCGCTCGATCCCCTCGGCGGCCCGGTGGAACTCGAACTGGCCCATGTCGGCGAGATCCGGGCGGATGCCGACGTCGGGCGGGTCTCGCTCCAGGCGGGCGCGGGAAATCCGGTCCTGGGTGATGTTGAAGGCCTCGAACATCACGCGGGCGATGCCCGGCGCCTGGGCCTCGCCCGGCTCGGGCCGCCCCCGGCGCCAGCGGCCGCGGACCGCGTGCAGCAGCCCCCGGCGGCGGACCTCCACGGCGCCGGCCACCGCCCGGCCGACCGGGTCCGGGCCGTCCGGCTCGATCAGGCCGCCGCGCACGCGGGGATCGCAGTTGAGGTTGACGCAGATCACGAGGTCGGCCCCCAGCGCCCGGGCGAGGCTCACGGGGACGGGGTTGACCAGGGTGCCGTCCATCAGCAGGCGCCCGTCGAGGGAGACCGGCGGGAAGATGCCCGGCAGGGCGTAGGAGGCCCGCACGGTCTCGACCAGGGGGCCGCGGGTGAGCCAGACCTCGTGGCCGGTGCCGAGTTCGGTGGCGACGCACGCGAAGCCCACGGGCAGGTCCTCGGTCCGGCGCTCGCCGAGGTCGCGCAGCAGGCGCCGGCGCAGGCGCCCGCCGCCGATCAGGCCGGAGCCCGTCAGGCGCAGGTCGAGGAGGCCGACCACCCGGCGCCTGGTCAGCGACAGGGCGAAGTCGGCCAGCAGATCGAGCTTGCCGGCCGCGTAGCAGGCGCCGACCACCGCCCCGATGGAGCAGCCCGCCACCATCGCCGGGTGGATGCCGGCCTCCTCCAGCCCCTGGATCACGCCGATATGGGCCCAGCCCCGGGCCGAGCCGCCGCCGAGGGCCAGCCCGACCCGTGGGGCGGCGGGGACCGGCCGCACCGGCTCGACCGCGCCGGGCGGGAAGGCGGCCGCGTCCCCGTCCTCCCGCAGGGCCGCGCCGAGGCGGCTCATTCGGGGACGGGGCGCAGGGCGATCCGCCCGTTGGCCGCATCGGGCACGACGGCGCGGTAGAAGCAGGCGCGCCGGCCGGTGTGGCAGCAGCCCCCGTCGCCGCCGACAGCGACCGTGATCAGCAGGGCGTCCTGGTCGCAATCGGTGCGCATCTCCACGACGCGCTGGATCTGCCCGGAGGTCGCGCCCTTGTGCCAGAGTTCGCCGCGCGAGCGCGACCAGTACCAGGCCTCCCCCGTCTCCAGGGTGCGGGCCAGGGACGCGGCGTTCATGTGGGCGAGCATCAGAACCCGCCCGTCTTGGGCGTCCACCGCGATGCAGGCGATCAGCCCGGCGGCGTCGAAGCGGGGGGTGAAGGCGTCCCCCTCCTCGACCGCGGCCCGGCTGCCGGGCGCCTCGAACGCGCTCATGGCCGGGGCCTCAACGGATCAGGCCTTGCCGCCGCGCACCAGGGTGAGGAAGCGGACCTGCTCGGTCGCGTCGTCCTTGAACACGCCCCGGAACTGGCTGGTGATGGTGGAGACGCCGGCCTTCTGCACGCCGCGCATCGCCATGCAGAGGTGCTCGGCCTCGACCAGCACCGCGACGCCGCGGGGCTTGAGGATGCTCTCGATCACGTCGGCGATCTGGGCCGTCATGGTCTCCTGCGTCTGCAGGCGCCGGGCGAAGGTGTCGACCACGCGGGCGAGCTTCGAGAGGCCGACCACGCCCTTGGTCGGGTAGTAGGCGATGTGGGCGAGCCCCATGAACGGCACCATGTGGTGCTCGCAATGGGAGTAGAACGGGATGTCGCGCACCAGCACGATGTCGGAATAGCCCTCGACCTCCTCGAACACCCGCTCCAGCAGGGCGTCGGCGTCGGTCTCGTAGCCGCCGAAGAGCTGGCCGTAGGCCTTGGCCACGCGGGCGGGGGTATCGATCAGGCCCTCGCGGGTCGGGTCGTCGCCGGCCCAGCGCAGCAGCACCCGCACGGCGGCCTCGGCCTCCTCGCGGCTGGGGCGGGCCATCGCGATCCCCTCGGGGACGCGGGTGGCGGATTCGGGCTTGGCTGCGACCTCCACGGGCGCGGCCTCGTCGACGGTGCCGAAGGGGCGGTCGTTGTCGTTACGCATCCCGTTCAGGCCCCGCCGGTCGTCGTCCATGCGGTAGGACAGGGATTTGAGCGCGGCATCCATGGCATCTCCGGCCCGCGCCACACGGGTCTTCATCGTGGTGCTGTCGGGCTTGGCGTACATCGTCGAACCGTCTCGGGCCTGGACATCGTCAAGCCGGCGCGCCCCATGACGGATCGGCTATCCGTGGCCGTGGGCGCGACCCTGGGTCGACGGGCCGCCTCCTCGCGAAGCGGCACGATCGGGCCTATATCGTCGTTCTCGCGCCGACACGCAATGCGCCGGACGCGCGGCGATCCCGCGAAACCCGACCGGCGCCGGCGTGAGACCACCGAGGCATCCATGCTCGACGACATCTACAACCGGCGCATCCTGGAACTGGCCGCCGACATCCCGCGCCTGGGCCGCCTGGACCGGCCGGACGCCAGCGCCACCGCCCACTCGAAGCTCTGCGGCTCGACGGTGACGGTCGACCTCGCCCTCGACGCCGAGGACCTGGTCGCCGACTTCGCCCACGAGGTGCGGGCCTGCGCGCTCGGGCAGGCCTCCTCCTCGCTCATGGGCCGCCACGTGGTCGGCGCCTCGGCCTCGGAGCTGCGGGCCCTGCGCGAGACCATGCGCGCGATGCTGAAGGCAAACGGCCCGGCGCCCGAGGGCCGCTGGGCGGAGCTTTCCGTGCTGGAGCCGGTGCGCGACTTCAAGGCCCGCCACGCCTCGACGCTCCTGACCTTCGACGCGGTGGTGGACGCCCTCGACCGCATCGCGGCCAAGCGCCAGGCCGCCGCCTGAGCCATGCTGCGGCGGGCCGCCCACGTCGCGATCCGGGGCTACCAGCTCACCCTGTCGGGCCTCGTCGGCCGCCAGTGCCGGCACTGGCCGAGCTGCTCCGACTACACGGACGCGGCGATCACCCGGCACGGATTCTGGCCCGGCGCCTGGATGGGCTTCTCGCGGATCTGCCGCTGCGGCCCGTTCGGGACGCACGGGATCGACCTCGTGCCGGAGAGGGTCCCGGCGCGGGCGCGGTGGTTCCTGCCCTGGCGCTACGGCCGCTGGCGCGGCGTCGAGGCCCCGCCCAACCCGTTCTCCTGCGAGGCGGTGGAGCCCGAGGCCCAGCGGTGGCCGAAGCACTGAAGTCTCGGGCCTGCAGGGGCGCGAGGGGCAAAAACCCCGTGCGGCGATGGCGGCCTTGCCAGCCCGGTATCAACGGCTCCACACTCGCGGCACGAGACAACCCCTTGGTGCGGCCGGCGTCCGGCTCGCGAGAGACGGACATCCCCGCGGCATGATTCAGGGCTCATCTCCCGCCACCGCCCTCGACGACGGCATCGTCGCCACCGCCGAGGCCTGCCTGGCCTCCGTGGGACAGGCGCGCGAGGCGATCCACGGGGTGATCTTCGGACAGGAGCGGGTGGTCGACCTCGCCCTGGTCACGATCCTGGCCGGCGGCCACGGGCTGCTGGTCGGCCTGCCGGGCCTGGCCAAGACCAAGCTGGTGGAGACGCTGGGCACCGTGCTCGGCCTCGACGCCCGGCGGGTGCAGTTCACCCCCGACCTAATGCCGTCCGACATCCTCGGCACCGAGATCCTGGACGAGGATGCCGAGCGCCGCCGCTCCTTCCGCTTCGTCAAGGGCCCGGTCTTCACGCAGCTGCTGATGGCCGACGAGATCAACCGGGCGAGCCCGCGCACCCAGTCGGCCCTGCTCCAGGCGATGCAGGAGCACTTCGTCTCGGTCGCCGGCGAGCGCCACGACCTGCCGCGGCCCTTCCACGTGCTCGCGACCCAGAACCCGATCGAGCAGGAGGGCACCTACCCGCTCCCGGAGGCGCAGCTCGACCGCTTCCTGCTGGAGATCGACGTCGGCTACCCCGACCGCGCGGCCGAGCGCCGCATCCTGATCGAGACCACGGGCGTCGAGGAGCAGCGGGCGAAATCCGTGATGGCCACCGAGCAGCTGCTCACGGCCCAGCGCCTCGTGCGCCGCCTGCCGGTGGGCGAGGCCGTGGTCGACGCGATCCTCGACCTCGTGCGCGCCGCCCGGCCGGAGGGCGGCGACCCGCTGGTCAAGGGCAAGCTGATGTGGGGGCCGGGCCCCCGCGCCAGCCAGGCCCTGACGCTGGCCGCGCGTGCCCGCGCCCTGATCGAGGGCCGCGTCGCCCCCTCCATCGCCGACGTGAAGGCGCTCGCCGAACCCGTGCTGAAGCACCGCATGGCCCTGAGCTACAGTGCGCGCGCCGACGGCGAGACCATCGAGGGGCTGATCGGCAAGCTGGCGGAGAAGCTCTGAGCATGTTCCGCAAAAGTGCCCCGCGGTTTTGCGATCGGAACCTGC
>NZ_BPRB01000313.1 GCF_022179685.1 Methylobacterium trifolii | reverse complement strand
ATCCTGGCCGAGTACCGCGTCGTGAGCCTTGCGGGCGAGGTCCGCTGGCTCCTGAGCCGCGGCCGGGTCTACCAGGACGCCCTCGGCCGGCCGGTGCGCTGCCGGGGCATCCTCATCGACATCACCGAGAGCCGCGACGACGCGCAGGGCTACGTCACCCAGACCAGCCTCCGCTCGGAAGGACCGCTGGAGCGGGCCGCGATCCTCTGCCTCGACGCGCGCTCGGCCCTCGGCGACGGCACCTCCTCGAAGCTGCGCCTGCTGATGGACCTGCTGCTGCTGGAACTCGGGCGTGAGATCGGCAGCCGGATGGACGCCTGATCCCGAGGGACCGGCGCGCGCATGCGCCGGGTTGGCGCTTCGTGTCTCTCACAGGACGGCCGCCGCGCCGTCGTGACCGGAGGGAGGGCGCCCGCCGATCAGGCGTTTTGTGAGGTGCGCTCAGGCCCGGTCCGTCCTAGAACGGCGCGCCCGCCCGTTCGGCGGACGAGCCGGAGACCGCCTTACA
Organism: Methylobacterium trifolii; assembly: GCF_022179685.1. Classification (GTDB taxonomy): domain Bacteria; phylum Pseudomonadota; class Alphaproteobacteria; order Rhizobiales; family Beijerinckiaceae; genus Methylobacterium; species Methylobacterium trifolii. The sequence continues at coordinate 1,318 of NZ_BPRB01000313.1, read as the reverse complement.
GTGACGCTGACAGCCGCGACCGGACGCCTCCTCGCCGCGACGCTCGCCGTCGCCTGCCTCACGCTTCCGCTCCGCGCCGCGCCCGAACCTGGGCTTCCGGCGGCGACCGGCGCATGGACCCACGCCGTGACCCTGATGGGCCAGCCCAAATACGGGCCGGACTTCGCGCATTTCGACTACGCCGACCCGAAGGCGCCCAAGGGCGGCCTCGTGCGCCTCGGCGCCCAGGGCGGGTTCGACAACTTCAACCTCGTGGTCTCGGGGCTGAAGGGCGACATCGAGGGCGGCGTGCAGCTCGTCTACGACACCCTGACGACGGAATCGCTGGACGAGCCCTTCACCTCCTACGGCCTGCTGGCCGAGGCCCTGCGCATCGCCCCCGACCTCGGCTCCGTCTCCTACCGCCTGCGCGAAACCGCCCGCTGGCACGACGGCAAGCCGGTCACGCCCGAGGACGTGGTCTGGTCCTTCGACACCCTGAAGGCCAACAGCCCGTTCTACGCCGCCTACTACCACAACGTGACCAAGGCCGAGGCGACGGGCCCGCACGAGGTCACCTTCACCTTCTCCGAGACCGGCAACCGCGAGCTGCCGCAGGTGATCGGCCAGATCCGCGTGCTGCCCAAGCACTGGTGGACGGGCAAGGACGCCAACGGGCGCCCGCGCAACGTCACCGAGACGACCCTGGAACCGCCGCTCGGCTCCGGCCCCTACCGGCTCGAGAAGTTCGATCCCGGCCGCAGCGCCACCTACGCCCGGGTGCCCGATTACTGGGGCAAGGACCTGCCGGTGAATGCGGGCCGCAACAACTTCGGCAGCCAGCGCTACGAGTATTTCCGCGACGGCACCGTGCTGGTGGAGGCCCTCAAGGGCGACCTCTACGATTTCCGGGCCGAGAACATCGCCCGCAACTGGGCCACCGCCTACGACGACTTCCCCGCGGTCAAGGACGGGCGCCTGATCAAGGAGGCGTTCCCCGACCGGGGCACCGGCATCATGCAGGCCTTCGTGTTCAACCTGCGCCGGGACAAGTTCAAGGACGCCCGCGTGCGCCGGGCCTTCAACCTCGCCATGAACTTCGAGGAGATGAACAAGGCCCTGTTCTACGGCCTCTACAGGCGGATCGATTCCTACTACTTCGGCTCGGAGCTGGCCTCCTCCGGCCTGCCGGAGGGCGACGAGAAGGCGATCCTGGAGGGCGTCAAGGACAAGGTCCCGGCCTCCGTCTTCACCACGCCCTACCGCAACCCGGTCAACGACACTCCGGACGCGGTACGAAAAAACCTGCGCGAGGCGGTGGGGCTCCTGCGCGAGGCCG
>NZ_BPRB01000312.1 GCF_022179685.1 Methylobacterium trifolii | reverse complement strand
CCGGTGGCCGCCGACAACCCGGCCGCCTCGACCCTCTCGCTGAGCGCCGGCATCTGGTTCGTGGGCTCCGGCATCGTCGCGGCGCTGGCCGGAGGCTTCATCGCCGGGCGCCTGTCCGGCAAGCCCATCGATGGAACGGCCGGCCTGCACGGCCTCGTGTCCTGGGCCGTGACCACGCTCGTGGTGCTGTACCTGCTGACCTCGGCGGCCGGGGGCCTGATCGACGGCGCCTTCTCGGGCGTGACCAGCACGCTCGGCGGCGCCGGCTCGCTCGTGGGCGGCACCGTGCAGACGGCGGCCCAGGCGGCGGCCCCGTCGCTGTCGAAGATCTCGAACCCCTTCGACGGCATCGAGCAGTCGGTCCGCAACCAGGCCGCAGGCCAGGACCCGCAGGCCGCCAAGGACGCCGCCGTCGCCGCGATCCGCGCCCTGTTTACGGGTGACCCGGCCCAGAAGGCCCAGGCCGAGAACCGCGCCGCCGACGCCCTCGCCAAGGCCCAGGGCATCCCGGCCGACCAGGCCAAGACGCAGATCCAGGACTACAAGAAGCAGTACGAAGAGACCGTCGCCACCGCCAAGGTGAAGGCCGAGCAGGCGGCCGTCGTCGCCAAGTCCGCCGCCACCCAAGGTGCATTCTACGGTGCGCTGGCCCTGATCCTCGGCGCGCTCGCCGGCTTCTTCGGTGGCCGCCTCGGCGCTCCGAAGCTCCACACCCTCGCCGACAGCCACGACGCCCGCCGCGTTTGAGCCCGTCCCCGGCCGGTCCTCGCGACCGGCCGGTCCTTAATGTCCGACATCCCGCCCCTCGAACCGAAAGAATCATCCGTGAGCAGCACCACCGACAAGCTGAAGGGCCTCGCCAACGAGGCCGCCGGCAACGTCAAGCAGGCCGCCGGCAAGGTCACTGGCAACGACGGTCTCGTCGTCGAGGGCAAGGCGCAGGAACTCAAGGGCGAGGCCCAGCGCACCGTCGGCGAAGCCAAGGACGGCGTGTCGTCGCTGGTCGACAAGGTCACCGGCAAGCGCTGATCCCATAAGGGCGGTGGGTGACCCGGTTGGGTTCCTGCACCCCATCATTCGAACTCAGGAGTATCCCATGAACGGTGACCAGTTCCGCGGTGCGTCCCGCCACCTCAAGGGTCGCGCGCAGACCGCCGTCGGCGGCCTGACCGGCGATCCGGCTCGCCAGGTTCGCGGTGCCGTCAACCAGGTGGCCGGTGGGGCTCAGTACGCCTACGGCCGCGCCCGTGACCGCGCCGAGGATCTCATCGACGACGGGCGCGACATCGCCCACGATGTCCGGGATCGCGCCGGCAACCTGATCGAGGACGGGCGTCATCTCGTCGACGAGGCACGCGACCGTGCCGGGAACCTTATCTCGGACGGTCGCGACTTCGCCCGTCATGCCCGTAAGCGCGGCACGACCTATGGCCGCCAGGCCGCCCGCTACGCCGACGACAACCGCACCTCGACCCTGCTCGGCCTCGCCGCCGTCGCGTTCGCGGTGGGCTGGCTGTCCCGCTCCAAGCGCTGACCCATCACACCGGAGATCACACCATGATCCGCAAGCTACTCACAGCCTTCCTGCTCCCGAAGGTCATCGCCTACGTCAGTCGCCGCTTTTCCGGACGCTCAGGCACCCCGCCGAACCGCCGGGGCTACTGACGTTCCCCTGCCGTACGAAACCAACTCAGGAAACCTATCCACGATGAAGCTGACCCTCGCCCTCGCCACCACCGTTGCAGCCACCCTCGTCGGCCTGCCGGCCCATGCCGCTCCGGCCTCCGCAGCTCCCATCGAAGCGCTCGTCCGCGGGGACCTGCCGACCGATTACGTGCAGTACCGGCGCTTCGGTCACCGTCATGGCTGGCGCGGTGGACGTGGCTACGGGCGGGGCTATGGCTACGGTCGCGGTTACGGCTATCGCCGCGGACCCGGCGTCGGCGCCGCGGTGGGCGCGGGCGTGGCCGGCCTCGCGGCGGGTGCCATCATCGGTGGCGCCATCGCCAACTCTCAGGCTCAGGCTGCCCCGGTGGTCGTGCAGGGCGGTCCAGGCCCCGAGGCAGTTGCAGCATGCGCCCGCCGCTTCCGGTCCTACGACGCGTCGAGCGGGACCTACCTCGGCAACGACGGCGACCATCACACCTGCCCGTAACCATCCAGACCACCGGGCCCGCCACGGCGGCGGGTCCGGTGCCACGACGGAATAGCTCCCGGACGACTCGCGGATTCGCGGATGTCTCGTGTTGCTGACACCCCGCAGACATCCGCAAACTCGATCCAAAAGCTGAACGCCCATGCGCCCGTATCTCGCCGAGTTCATCGGCACCTTCGTCCTTGTATTCTGCGGCTGCGGTAGCGCAGTGCTCGCGGCGGACCACATTGGCTACGTCGGTGTGTCATTGTCCTTCGGGTTCGTCCTGCTAGCAATGATCTATGCGGTCGGACTGATTTCCGGTTGCCACCTGAACCCGGCCGTCACGCTCGGCCTGACCCGGAGCCGTAAGTTCGATGCGGCCCGGCTGCCGGCCTACATGGCCGCCCAGGTCCTCGGCGCCATCGCCGCCTCTTACATCCTCTACCTGATCGCCCAGGGGAGACCCGGCTTCGACGCCGTCGCCACCGGCTTCGCCTCGAACGGCTATGACCTGCGCTCGCCCGGACACTACAACCTAGCGGCGGCGTTCATCGCCGAGTTCGTCCTCACCACCCTGCTGGTCCTGACCATCCTGGGCTCGACCGACCTGAAGGCCCCGGTGGGGTTCGCGGGTGTCGCCATCGGCATCGTGCTCGTAGTGATCCACCTCGTGTCGATCCCGGTGACCAACACCTCCGTCAACCCGGCCCGCAGCATCGGTCCGGCCCTATTCGCCGGCTGGGCGGCGATCCAGCAACTCTGGCTGTTCATCGTCGCGCCCCTGCTCGGCGGTGCCGCCGCCGCTGGCCTTTACGCCTCGATGCGTGCCCTCGACCCCGTGCTCCAAATGCCCGAGCGGCAGGGTCTGCAGGCGCTGACGGGCGAGACCGAACAGCGGATGGAGAAGGCCGGCATCAAGCCGACCGAGTTCTAGCAGCCCGCTCCCCCACACCTGCCTGGCGTGATGCCAGGCAGGATTACGGTCGCCGGCACAGCGGCCGAGCCCCCGCGGGCGGACACCCGTCCGACCCTCACAACCGACAAGGACGACCGATGAGCAAGGGCTATCCCTCGATGACCGCGCTGCTCGGCCTGCTGGCCGTGGCCGGATACCAAAACCGCGATAAGCTCGCCGAGCTCCTGAAGGGCCACGACACACCGTCCAGCCCCTCCCTGAGCCCGAACCACGGCACCGTTCCGCCGATCCCGAACACCGCCTCCAACACGAGCTCCACGGGCGGCATCGGCAACCTCGGCAGCCTGCTCGGCGGTCTCGGCACCGCCGGTGTCGGCGGCCTGATCGCCAGCGGCCTGAGCGAGCTCGTCGACCACTTCACCAAGGGCGGCCACGGCGAGACTGCGAACTCCTGGGTCAACCAGGGCACCAACCGCGACATCCCCGAGGCCGACCTCGAACGCGCCATCGGCCCCGATACCCTGGATCACCTCACCCAGCAGACCGGCCTGAGCCGTAGCGCTCTCCTGTCTCGCCTCTCGCGAGAGCTGCCCTCGGCCATCGACCGCTACGCCACCGACGGCCGCTCGCCGGCCTGACCCCAAGATGTGGCCGGTGCCCCAGGGCGCCGGCCACACATGACGCCGGGCGACGCCGCGCCGGGGTTCGATACACCGCCTTTCCCCGAGCTTGCGAGACCGCCATGGCCATCGACTACCGTTCCGAACTCCGACGCCCCTTGCCCTTCAGCCTCGCGGTGGTGGCCGCGGTCCTGCTGGCCTGGCTCATCGTCGCCTCCATCGCCGGTGCGCGTCAGCGCAGCGCGCGTGACCACCGCATCGAGGACCTGCAGGGCCAGCAGACGGCGCTGCGCGCCGATCTCGAACGGCAGATCTCGACCGCCGGCACCCTGACTTCGCTCCAGGCCAAGATCGCCACCGCCCAGCAGCAGGACCAGCAGGCAAGCAAGGCCGCCGCGGAGGCGAAGTCCCGCGCCGCGACCCTGACCCAGGAGCAGCAGGCTGCCGAGGCCAAGGCGACCGAGGCGAAGAAGGCGGCCGAGGCCGAGTCGCAGAAGCTCACCGACCTGCAGTCCCAGGTCTCCCAGGCCGAGGGGAAGCTGACCCCGCTGCGCGAGGCCATCACCACCGCCGAGAAGGTCGCCGTCGACCGGACCCAGGATCTCGCAGAGGTCGGACGCCGCTTGGAGGACGCCCGGGTGCAGGAGGCCAAGCTCCGCGCCGACCTTGCGACCATGACCCAGGAGGCGACGGCCAAGACCGCCGACCTCGCCAAGGCCGAGGAGCGCCAGCAGAATGCCCGCGAGGCTGCCGCCGCCGCCCAAAAGGAGCTGGCCGAGGCCCGGACCGCGACCGATCAGGCCGGCAAGCAGCGCACGGATACGGAACAGGCCGTCGCCGCCCTGACCGCCAACAAGGAGAAGCTCACTACCGAGATCGAGCAGGCCAACCGTGATGCCCAGCAGGCTCGCGATGCCCTGGCGAACGTCCGTAAGGAACTCGCCGAGGCCCAGGCCCAGCGCGACCGCGTCGTCTCCGAGCGAGGTCAGGCAGAGCAGGCGCTGCAGAAGCTCTCCGCCGACCGCGATGCCGGCACGGCCGCCCTCGACGCCCTGCGCAAGCGCCAGACCGACGCGCAAGGAGAGCTCGCCACGCTGACCGAAACCCTGGCGACCCGCAACAAGGAGGCCGGGACCCTCGACGAGCGGCTGGCTGCGGCCCGGCAGGACCTGAGCACCGCCCAGTCGAAGCTCGCCGAGGTCCGTCAGCAGCTCGCCAACCCGCCCGCCGCCGCGCCGAGCCAGCCGGCTCGCTGAGACACCGTCGACCCTACGCGGGCAAGCTCCCGCGTAGGGTCACCCGTCCGGCCCCACCGCACGAAAAGACCGCATGATGAACATCCGTAACCTCGCCCTGACATCGCTTGCTCTAGCAGGCGCCCTGATCGTTTCCCGGCCATCCACGGCGCAGGAGGGTCCCGAGATGGAGGCCATGCGGGTGAATTGCGGAGGCGATTACCTCCGCCTGTGCGCTGGCATGAAGCCGGGCGGGCCGGAGGTGAAGGCCTGCTTCAAGCGCAATCGCCAGAATCTTTCTCCGGGATGCTCCGGGGCCATCGCCGCCTACGAGCGGTCCCGTGCCGGATCGTCCAGCGAGGCCGACGACTAACCGTACCGACAACGAGAAAGGGTGCCTCGGAAAACCGGACGTCGCGGTGCCCCTGTCCGAGGGCGTGTTCCAGGGCATCCGCTCCGACCGAACGAATGCCCGATAACCGGGAGCCCCGGACGGTGATCACGGCGGCATGGGAGACGACAATACTATGCTGACCCGCCTGAGCCGCGCCTTCCTCAGGGTGTTTCCTGCAATCCTTCTTATCGTCGTGGGATTGCTCGCAGCCCTGTTCCGTAGACGTGGCGGTTCCCGAAAGGGGGCGACGACGCTCGTCCCGGTACCCGCCAGGCAAGCTGCACCTCCGATGCGTCGCCGCGGGGCTGCCATCGCGCTCCTTGCCCTCCTCATCGGGATCGGGCTGATCCTAGCCTTGGTCGGCGGTGATGGCGCCCTTTGGCGGCTCGGGTCCTCGCTTCCCTCCTCGAACGGCGAAGGCGGGCGACCGGTGGCGGCCCTATCGCGACCAGAGGTCGACGCCAGCAGAGGAAACACCTCGGAAGCGATCGCTCGGGATAGACCGGCGATTGAACGAACGCCGGGCGAACCAGGCGTGGCGGTGGCCCCCGGCGCCCCTGACCCAAGTTCCCCATCGTTCGATACCGTCCGCGTCGAGCCGAACGGGGAACTCGTCGTCGCCGGGCGAGCGACGCCGAACGGCACCGTGGAGCTCTTAGTCGACGGCAAACCCACCGCCCGGGCGGTCGCTGATGGGAACGGCCAGTTCGCCATCGTCCCGCCCGCCCTCCCGGCCGGCAACAGCGAGGTCGGCCTTCGGGCGACCGATGCGAAGGGCATCGTTCGCCAATCGCGGGACAGCGTCGCGGTGGCCGTCGCGCCATCGGGTGATGCCAAGCCGTTGGTTGCCCTGACCTCGCCCGACAAGGCGACCGTGGTGCTGTCGCAACCGGGTTCGTCACGGACGGTGATCCGCTCTGTTCCCGATGCGGTGTCCACTCGACGGGAGACGGCGGACGCCGCATCCCCGTCCCGGCGAGGCTCCGGCGAAATTGCTTCGACCAATGGCGCCTCGAACGCCATCGGCGAGAACGATGCGGTCCGGTCCGGCCGGACCGGGGTTGGCGACGGCCCCGACGCGAAGGTCTCGGATCGAGCCGCATCCAAAGGGATCGGGTCCCGCTCCTCGGAGGCGCCTCAGGCCCCACCAACGGAGCGGGCAGTCGTGACGGGATCGGCCGAGGTCCTTACCAAGGTCGTCAGCGTCGATGCGCAGGAGGGCGG
>NZ_BPRB01000311.1 GCF_022179685.1 Methylobacterium trifolii | reverse complement strand
GGCGGTCTTGGTGATGGTGGCGAGGTCCGTGCCGTAGATCTTGACCGAGTTCTCGCCCTTCACGCCGGAGGCCGCCTCCTGGACGTTGTCCTCGATGTACTGGGAGAAGTTGAACTCGATGCCGGGAAACTCCGCCTCCAGGCGCTTGGCGAGGCTGCGGATCAGGGCCTCCTTCTCCAGGCCCTTGCGCCACTGGTCGATGGGCTTGAGGGGCGCGAGGATCTCGACGTTGAAGAAGCCGGTGGCGTCGGTGCCGTCGCTCGGGCGGCCCTGGTGGGACAGGACGGTGACGACCTCGGGCACCTCCATGAAGATGCGGCGCAGGCGCTCGACGTAGGAATTGCCGGCCTCCAGGGAGATCGAGGCCGGCATGGTGCCGCGCACGTAGAGGTTGCCCTCTTCGAGCTTCGGCAGGAATTCCAGGCCGAGGTTCCGGGCCGCGACGCCCGCCACCATCAGGATCGCCAGCGTGACGGCCAGCGACAGGATGCGGTTGCGCAGGCCGAACCGGAGGATGATCTCGTGGCCGAAGCGCAGCACCTTGACGATCAGGGTGTCGCGCTCCTCCACGTGACGCGGCAGGATCAGGGCCGAGAGGGCCGGCGAGACCGTGAAGGTGGCCAGCAGCCCACCGACGAGGGCGTAGGCGTAGGTCTTGGCCATCGGCCCGAAGATGTGGCCCTCCACGCCCGTCATGGTGAAGAGCGGCAGGAAGCCGACGATGATGATGGTGGCCGAGAAGAAGATCGCCCGGTTCACCTCCGCGCCCGCGATGGCGATGGTGCCGAGCCGCCCGGTGAGGCCGCCCGGCGCGGGCTGCCCCTCCGAGTGTTCCGGCTCCGCCAGATGGCGGAAGACGTTCTCGACCATGATGACGGTGGCGTCCACGATCAGGCCGAAATCGATGGCGCCCAGCGACAGGAGGTTGGCCGAATCGCCGCGCACCACCAGGATCAGGATGGCGAAGCCGAGCGCGAAGGGGATCGTGGCCGCCACGATGATCGCGCTGCGCAGGCTCCCGAGGAACAGCCACTGCACCACGAAGACCAGCACCACGCCGAAGACGAGGTTGTGCATCACCGTGTGCGTCGTGGTGTGGATCAGCCCCGAGCGGTCGTAGATGCGCTGGATCTTCACGTCGGGCGGCAGGATGGTCGAGGCGTTGATCCGCTCGATCTCGGCCTCCACCCGCTGGAGCGTCGGCAGGCTCTGGCCGCCGCGGCTCATCAGCACGATGCCCTCGACGATGTCGCCCTGCCCATCGTGCCCGACGATGCCCAGCCGCGGCGCGTTGGAGACCCGGACCTCGGCCACGTCCCGCACCAGCACCGGCGTGCCGTTGACCTGGGTCAGCATGGTGTCGCGGATGTCGTCCATGTCGCGGATCAGGCCGACGCCGCGCACCACCGCCGACTGCTCGCCGACGTTCAAGGTCTGGCCGCCGACGTTGATGGAGGAGTTGTTCAGCGCGTTGACGAGCTGGACCAGGGTCATGCCCTGGGCCTGGAGCCGGTTCAGGTCGACGGCGACCTCGTATTCCTTGGTCTTGCCGCCGAAGGCGGTCACGTCCACCACGCCGGGGATCGCCTTGAACCGGCGCTGCAGCACCCAGTCCTGCAGGGTCTTCATGTCGGCCGAGGAATAGCCCGCCGGCCCCACGAGCTTGTAGCGCATGATCTCGCCCACCGGGCTCGTCGGCGAGATCTGCGGCTGGGCGCCGTTGGGCAGGGGCGGCAGCTGCGAGAGCCGGTTCAGCACCCGCTGGAGCGCCTGCTCGTAAGTGTACTCGTAGTTGAACTGCACCTTCACGTCGGAGAGGCCGAACAGGGAGATGGTGCGCACCACCTGGGCGTTGGGGATGCCGGCCAGCGCCACCTCCAGGGGGATGGTGATGTAGCGCTCGATCTCGTCGGCCGACTGGCCGGGGTTCTGGGTGATGACGTCGACCAGCGGCGGCACCGGGTCGGGATAGGCCTCGATGTTGAGCTGGGTGTAGCTGGCGTAGCCCAGCCCCATCATCAGCACGAACATCAGGAACACCAGGACGCGCTGGCGCAGCGAGAAGACGATCAGGCTGTTCATCGCGGGCTGTCCATCACCGGCGGCCCTACGAAGCCTTGTCGCCGCTGGCGGCGCGGTCGATGAACAGGGCGCCGCGGGTGACGACCTCCTCGCCGGCCGCCAAGCCCTCGACCACCTGCGCGTTGTCGCCGTTGATGAGCCCGAGCTTCACGTCGCGCGCCTCGACGGCCCCGTCCGGCCTTGCGACCCAGACGTGGGCGTTGCCGCCCTCGTAGACCACGGCGGCCAGCGGCACGCTGGGCGAGGGCTGCGGCTTGCCGGTGATGATGGTGAAGGTGGCGAACATCTCGGGCTTGAGCAGGCGCTCCGGGTTGTCCACCTCGCTGCGCACGGCGAGCCGGCGTGTGGCCGGGTCGAGGCTGGCCGCCATGTAGTTCACCCGCGCCCGGAACACGCGGGCACCGAAGCCGGCCACCTTCGCCTCGACCTCCTGGCCGATGCGGATCTTCGGGATCTCGCTCTCGCGCACGTTGGCGACGAGCCAGACGGTGGAGAGGTCGCCGATGACGAAGGCGGGGTCGCTCGACGAGGACAGGTACTGCCCGACGCCGACCTTGCGCTGCACGATGGTGCCGGCGATCGGCGCCCGGATCTGGGTCTCGGAGTTGAGGGTGCCGTTCTTCTCGAAGCCGGCGATCTCGGCATCGGTCTTGCCCAGGAGCCGCAGCCGGTTCTTGACGGCGTCGAGGTTGGCCTGCGCCGTCTTCAGGTCGCTCTGGGCGGCGATCACGTCGTTCTGGGCCGACTGGTAGTCCTTGAGCGCCACGGCCTTGGCCGCGAACAGCTCCTGCTGGCGGGCGGCGATGGTGTGGTCGAGCTTGAGCAGGGCCTGCTGCTTCTGGATGTTGTTGAGGGCCCCCTGGTAGTCGCTCTGGGCCTGGACCATGTCGGTGGCCTCGAGCGTCAGGAGAACGTCCCCGACCTTGACGTCGTCGCCCGCCCGCACCTGCACCTTGGTGACGCGGCCGGCATAGGGGGAGGCGACGGGCACGTTGTCGTCCTCGTTGAGGGCGATGCGCCCCTCCGCCGAGCCTTCGGGGCGGAAGGTCATGGTGGCGACCGGGTGGATCTCGAAGGCGGCGCGCTGCTCCTTGGTCGGGCGGAACACCCGCTCGACGGCGCCCGCGCGCTGGCTCTCCTCCCCCTCGTCCTCGGTCTTGTCGCCGTGGATCAGGCCCTGGATCGCGGCGAGCACCGGCGAAAGCGCCTCGCGCACGGGTTGCGGGTAGATCGCCACGGCCGCGACCAGGGCGATCACGACGGACAGCACCACGACGATCGGCAGGAGGCCGGAGCGCCGGGCACGGCCGTCCGATTCCCGTGGGGCGCGCGCGTCGGATTCCAGGGGGTTGCGGGCGTCCATCGGGTTTCGTCTTGAATCATGTCGCCAGGGGCCGGCTTCGCGCGATTCGAGCTGCGATCCGTCGCTGGCACCGAACCGATGGGTAGTGCTTTTCTAAGGCAGAGGGCAGCGCGCGGGGACTTCGCGGTGCGGGTCCCTCGCTTGCGCGCCCACCTGTGTCCGATATGCACGCCCCGGCGGCCGTGCAACTGCCCGCGCCGGGCAAAGCGGGGCCGGCCCCCGTCCGTGCTGTGGTCTCGGGATCACGTTTACGCCACCGGGCATCGGCTTCGGGATGCCTGAGCCTTTGGCCCGCAAGCGATGACGGTTTTGCGACGCTTGCCGCCGTGCCGGTGGTCCGCCGACACCTTCCATCCGCGTCGGGGCGATACAATATCACATCGCACCGGTGAGACGCCGCCCCGCCGCCCCGAAACCCTGCCGAAGAGCCCCCATGTCCGACGCCCCGACCCCGTCCGCCAGCGACAAGATCCCCGTCACCGTGCTCACGGGCTATCTCGGCGCCGGCAAGACCACACTGCTCAACCGCATCCTCACCGAGAACCACGGCCGGCGCTACGCCGTGATCGTCAACGAGTTCGGCGAGATCGGCATCGACAACGACCTCGTGGTCGGCGCCGACGAGGAGGTCTTCGAGATGAACAACGGCTGCGTCTGCTGCACCGTGCGCGGCGACCTGATCCGGATCATGGACGGGCTGGTCAAGCGCCGGGGCAAGTTCGACGCGATCATCGTCGAGACCACGGGGCTCGCCGACCCCGCCCCCGTCGCCCAGACCTTCTTCGTCGACCAGGACGTGGGCGAGGCCGCCCGCCTCGACGCGGTGGTGACGGTGGCCGACGCCCGCTGGCTCCCCGACCGCCTGAAGGACGCGCCGGAGGCCAGGAACCAGATCGCCTTCGCCGACGTGATCCTGCTCAACAAGGCCGACCTCGTGGACGGGGCCGCCCTCGACCGGGTCGAGGGCCAGATCCGGGCCATCAACCCCTTCGCCACGATCCACCGCACCCAGAACTGCGCCGTGCCGCTCGACGCGGTGCTGGAGCGCAACGCCTTCGACCTCGCCCGCATCCTGGAGGTGGAGCCCGAGTTCCTGGAGGAGGGCCACCACCATCACCACGATTCCGAGATCCAGTCCGTCTCGGCCCGGATCGACGGCCCGGTCGACCCGGAGAAGTTCATGCCCTGGATCTCGAACCTGACCCAGGTGCAGGGCCCGGACATCCTGCGCTGCAAGGGCATCGTCGCCTTTCCCGACGAGCCCAAGCGCTTCGTCTTCCAGGGCGTGCACATGATCCTCGACGGCGACCTCCAGGCCGACTGGCGCGCCGACGAGCCACGCGTCTCGCGGGTGGTCTTCATCGGCCGCAACCTCGACGCCGGGGCGATCAAGTCGGAATTCGAGGCGTGCCGGGCCTGAGGCCGGCGGGCCGCCCGCCCGTGAGCCGATTCTCAACCTTTCCGGCGTAGAGACGAGGTCCGTCGAGCGGGCCAGCGTTGTCGGCCCGTGGAGTTCGCGTATCCATGGGCACCACCCTCGCCGCCGGGCCGGGCGCCGGCCTCGGCCTGCCCAACGCCGGCATCCCCCTGATCCGCGTGGTGTTCGGGCTCGCCAACGCGATGCTGGCGGCGTTCGTGTTCTTCGCCTGCTTCGCCTTCTCGGAGACCTCGCCCTACGACCTCGTCGCCATCCCGACCATCCTGCTCTGGATGTGCCTGGGCATCCGCCTGCATCGCGGTGTGGTGCCGCTGGTCGGCCTGCTGCTGCTCTATCTCGGCGCGATCGTGACGGCGCTGATCCCCTATCTCAACGAGGACTTCCCCCTCACCTGGACGATCCAGCTCATCTACCTCTGCGTGACGTGCATCTTCTTCGCGATGTTCTTCTCCGAGAACACCCATGCGCGCATGGAGCTGGCGCTCAAGGCCTACACCGTGAGCTGCGTGTTCTCGGCCGCTCTGGGCATCGTCGGCTACCTGCAATGGCTCGGGATCGAGGACCTGTTCTACAAGTACGACCGGGCGTCGGGCACCTTCCAGGACCCGAACGTGTTCGGCTCCTTCCTGACGCTGGGCGCCCTCTACCTGATGCACGGGCTGTTGACCGCCACGACGCGCCGGCCCGTGCTGTCGCTCGTAGCCCTGCTGGTCATCCTGGCGGGCATCTTCCTCTCGTTCTCCCGCGGCTCCTGGGGCGGGACGGCGGTGGCCGCCGTCCTGATGATCGGCTCCGTCTACGTGAGCTGCCGCTCCGCGCGCCTGCGCCGGCGCATCGTCGCCCTGAGCCTGGTGACGCTCGGCCTCGGGGTGGTCGCGGTGATCGGGCTGCTCTCGGTCGACCACGTGCACAAGATGTTCGAGACCCGCGCCTCGGTCAGTCAGGACTACGACGAGGGCGAGACCGGCCGTTTCGGCAACCAGTTGCGCGGCATCGGCATGCTGATCGAGCGGCCGATGGGCATGGGCCCGATGCACTGGCGCCTCACCTTCGGGCTGGAGCCGCACAATTCCTACATCGGCAGCTTCGCCAACGGCGGCTGGCTCGGCGGGGCGGTCTTCCTCGGCCTCGTGCTCGCCACCGGGTTCATAGGCTTCCGCCTGCTGGCGCGGGCCTCCCCCTACCGCGCGCACGCGCAGATCGTCTGGCCGGCGCTGCTGATGTTCTTCCTCCAGGCCCTCCAGATCGACATTGAGAAGTGGCGCCACGTCTACATGATGCTCGGCATGGTCTGGGCCCTGGAGAACCCGCAGGCC
>NZ_BPRB01000310.1 GCF_022179685.1 Methylobacterium trifolii | reverse complement strand
GGTCGGGCACGGCTCTAGCACGGTTGGTAGACAGGGCCACCGTAGCATGAGCGTGGCCGGTCAGGATCAAGGTTGAACGCGCTATTGCGGCCCGATCCCGAGCCAGACCCGCTCCTCGACATGCATCCCGACGCGGTGGAAGCGAGGATCAAGATCACAATCAAATTCTTACACATCGCTCACCCCTTCTCGGCACAAAAAGTCGCACCGGAATAGGGCGCAAATTTGCCGTGAGCGCCTTCACGCCCACGTCAGCACATACACCCCGTTCTTCGGCGAGCCGCGAAGGCATGTCAGGGGTGTATGTGCGAACGGTATAATCGCCCGAAAAAAGCCCCGCATCCGGGGATGCGGGGCTGGTCTCGAAAAACCCGTTCGGGCGTGAGGACGCCTCAGTGGCCGCCGTCCGTCGCGTCGCGGGTGGATTCGTAGAGGAACCAGGTGCGCTCCTCGGACTGGTCGATCCACTCCTCGAGGAGCGAGGTGGTCGAGACGTCGTTGGCCTCGTCCGTGACCTCGTGCAGCTCGCGCATGTTGGCGGTCAGGGCCTTGTTGTCGTCGCGCAGCTCCTTGAGCATGTCGAGGGGCGAGACGTACTCGGCGTCGTTGTCGGCCACGCGGGTGAGGGACTGGGCCTGGCCGAGGGAGCGCAGCGCCGTGCCGCCGATCTTGCGGGCGCGCTCGGCCACGTCGTCGATGATGCCGAAGATCTGCTCGCCCTGCTCGTCCAGCAGCAGGTGGTAATCGCGAAAATTCGGGCCGCTCATGTGCCAGTGGAAGTTCTTGGTCTTGATGTAGAGCGCGAACAGGTCCGAGGTCAGGACCGCGAGGCCCTCCGAGATCTTCTTGACGTCGTTCGGATCGAGGTCGGTCGGGGTGTTGAGGCGGCCGCTCTCGATGCGGCTGATGGGCTTGGCTTTCGCCATGGTCTTGGCTCCGTTCGAAACAGGGGGACGGGACGCCGTCCGTGACCGGCGTCCTTCTCCCCGCGAAAATGAACGGTGGGCGCGATTGTTCCTGGCCCCCGAGCCGCCGCATGGCAGGCCCGCCGAGCATGCACAGCCTGGAGCGATTCCAGACTGAGCCGGTCAGTTCGGGATCGATCCCGGCGGCCGCGGTGCGTAGTCGGCGGCCGGCACGGAGGCCCGGCGCGGGCGGGGTGGGGCGACGGCCGGCGTCAGGTCGGCGGCGGCCGGCGGGCGCTGGCCGGCCCTGGCCGGACGGATCGCGGGACGCGGCGCGATCGCGCCGGTGGTGGCGGGCTCGGTCGCGGCCGAGGGCACCGGGCCGCCCGGCGTGTCGAGGCCGTAGATGTCGTCGCGGAAGTGGGCCCGCCCGTCCGGGGTGGCGTAGCCCGTCAGGTAGACGAAGGTCACGGGCACCGGGCGCGGCAGCTTGATGTCGCGGCGCTCCCCGTCGGCGATGCCGGTCTCGATCTCGATCGCCCCCCAGGCCGAGCCCGGCCCGTTCGGGCCCTCGCTGCCCTGGAGCAGCCAGCCGACGAACTCCTTGACCTGCCCCACCCGGACGCAGCCGTGGCTGTGGAAGCGGACGTTGCGGGAGAACAGGGATTTCGAGGGCGTGTCGTGCATGTAGACCGCGTGGCGGTTGGGCATGTCGATGCGCACCTGGCCGAGCGAATTGTCGAAGCCGGAATCCTGGCGCAGGGTGTAGTTGACCGCCTTCTCGCCCTTCCAGTCGATCTTCGTCGGGTCGACCTCGACGTTGCCGGGGCCGAGCATGCGGATGTGGTTCTTGGCCAGATACCCCGGCTCCTTGCGCATCCGCGGGATGATCTCGTTCTTGACCACCGAGACCGGCACCGTCCAGGTCGGGTTGAAGTTGATGTCGGTGATGCGGGTCTCCACCGCCGGCGTCGCCTTGTCGGGGGAGCCGACCACGGCGACGTAGCGGCGCGCCACCACGCCGCCCTCCACCGCCTCGACGGTGGCCGAGGGGATGTTGACCACGACGTAGCGCTCGCCGAACGGGAACTTCGAGCCCATCAGCCGGGCGGCGGAGGCCGCGAGCTGGCGCTGGCGGATATCGGCCGGCACGTTCAGCGCCGCCAGCGTCTGGCGCCCGACGAGGCCGGTCTCGGGCAGGCCGTGGCGGCCCTGGAACGCCGTCACCGCCGCGATCAGCACCGGGTCCAGCCGGTCGCTGGCGGGCGCGTCCGGGGGGAGGTCGCCGGTCAGCGTCAGGTGGTGGCGCAGCGACGGGATCGCCGGGTTGCGCTCCCCCGGCTTCAGGACGAGCGTGTCCGGCAGCCGCTCCCAGCCGCCGGCCTCGGCGAAGGCCGCGTAGCGCTCGGCCGCGCGCAGGGTGTCGAGGAAGGTCCGCGGGTTCAGGGTCGGCACCGGATCGGCCGAGACGCGGGCATAGACCAGCGGCGCCGCCTCCCTGCTCTTTTTGGGATTTTGCGTCGGCGCCTCGGCCAGGGGATTGGCGCCGGGATTGGCCGGGGGCGCAGGGATCGGCGCGGCGGTGACGGGCTGGGGAAGCGGTGCGGGCTGCTGCACCGGAGCCGGCGCGACGATCGCAGCCGGCGGCGCGGGGGGCGCCCCCTGCGCCAGGGCGGCACTCAGACCGAATCCCAAAAGAAGCGGCGGCAGGCCCGCGCGCAGGCGTGAGGCGGTCGAGACCATACGCAACACCATCATCGGCACCCCGAACGCCTGGACGAGGACGCGCGATCGGGCCGGATGATGCGCGGCGATGGTTACCAATCCCCTCTCGGTGCCCCGGCGTTCACCATGCGGCGCATCGGCCGGCCGTCTCCGGTGCGGCTGCGGATGTCGGCAGGCCCGGATTCGGCGCAGAGTGCGGTAAGCTCGGGCCCATCCGCCGTCCGCCGTCCGCCGTCCGCCCAAGGGTAACGCTGCCCCGTCGATGCCCGAACCGAACCCCCAAACCCCAAAAGAAATGCCCTACCTGGCGCAGCTCGACGGGGTGCGGGCGGTGGCCATCCTGATCGTCTTCGTCGCCCATGCCGGCTACGGCCACGTGGTGCCGGGGGGTTTTGGGGTCACGGTGTTCTTCTTCCTCAGCGGCTACCTCATCACCACCCTGCTGCGGATCGAGCAGGGGGCGACGGGCGGCGTCTCGCTGCGAGATTTCTACCTGCGCCGGGCGCTGCGCATCCTGCCGCCGATGTACCTGACGCTCGCGCTGTCGGGCGCGCTCTACGCCCTCGGCCTTCTCGACTGGATGCGGGTCGAGCCGGCGGCCGTGCTCGGGCAGGCCACCTTCCTGACCAACTATCCGGGCCTGTTCGGCACGGAGGCGGTGCTGCCGGTGCCCCTGTGGAGCCTCGCCATCGAGGAGCACTTCTACCTCGCCTTCCCCCTGGCCTTCATCCTCTGGCTCGGGCGGCGCACGCCGCGCCGGGCGGCGGCCCTGTGCCTGGCCGTCTGCCTGCTGGTGCTCGGCATCCGCTGCCTCAACGTCTGGCGGCTGTCCGACTACAGCCTGAACTACAGCTGGACCCACACGCGCCTCGACGCGATCCTGTTCGGCTGCTGCCTCGGCCTGTGGAACAACCCGGTGATCGCGGGCGACCGGGCGTGGCGGCCGAAGGCGTGGCACGTGGGCGCGGCGCTCGCCGTGATCCTCGGGACGCTGCTGGTGCGCGATCCCGTCTTCCGCGAGACCCTGCGCTACACCCTGCAGAGCGCGGCCCTGATCGTGCCGTTCTGCGCCCTGCTGCACGGGCGCGGCCCGCTGGTGCGGCTCCTCGGCTCCTGGCCGATGCGCCGGCTCGGGCTCTATTCCTATACGTTCTACCTCGGGCACTACACGCTGATCGCCCTGGTCCAGCACCTGTGGCCGATGCCCGGCCACAGGTGCTGGACC
>NZ_BPRB01000309.1 GCF_022179685.1 Methylobacterium trifolii | reverse complement strand
TGCGCTCCGACAACGAGGCAGTCGTGGTCAACATCACCGATGTCGACCCGGTCGAGCGCCCCGAGACCGTCCACTGGGTCGATCCGATCCACAAGCACCCGTGAGGCGCGAAAGGCCGGGCGACGCCGCGGCATCGCCCAGCCTGCGCCACTGTTGTGCAGCGCGATAGAAACATCCTCTTCCCATGCCGCCGATCGAGAGACGTAATGTCCATCTCGATCGAATTGGCTAAAACAACGTTCTCGTTGACGGCGCCCGTGTAAAAACCCAGACTCCGGCGCGGATTTCGGCAGCCCTGTGCCGTATATCTGAAGCAAAGGGTCGACATGACGGGCACGCGACGCAGGCTGCTTTCGCGCAGGCAGGCCGCCGTATTTTTCGGAAGCCTGGCGCTGGCCGGAGCCGTCGCAGGCCCCTCCGCGGCCGCGGAGGGGCGGCTGCGCATCGCCAGGCAGTTCGGTGTCGTCTACCTGCTGCTGAACGTGGCCGAGGACCAGAAGCTGATCGAGAAGCACGGCAAGGCCGCCGGCATCGACATCACGGTCGATTACGTGCAGCTCTCGGGGGGCTCGGCCGTCAACGACGCGCTGCTCTCGGGCAACGTCGAGGTCGCGAGCGCCGGGGTCGGCCCCCTGTTCACGCTCTGGGACCGCACCCGCGGCCGGCAGGCCGTCAAGGGCGTCGCCTCCCTCGGCAACTTTCCCTACTACCTCGTCAGCAACCGGCCCGAGGTGAAGACCATCGCCGATCTCGGCGAGAAGGATCGGATCGCCGTGCCCGCCGTCGGCGTCTCGGTGCAGGCGCGGATCCTGCAATGGGCGTCGGCCAAGCTCTGGGGCGACAAGGAGTTCGCCAGGCTCGACAGGATCAGCGTCGCCGTCCCGCACCCGGAGGCGGCCGCCGCCATCGTCAAGGGAGGCACGGAGATCACCGGCCATTTCGGCAACCCGCCCTTCCAGGAGCAGGAACTGGCCGGGAACCCGAACGCGCACATCGTCCTGAACTCCTACGAGGTCCAGGGCGGCCCCGCCTCCTCGACCGTCCTCTACGCCACCGAAGGGTTCTACAAGGACAGCCCGAAGACCTATGCGGCCTTCGTCGATGCCCTCGACGAGGCCGCGAAGTTCATCACGGCCGACCCCGAGAAGGCGGCCGACATCTACATCAAGGCGAACGGCAGCAGGATCGACCGCGATCTCCTGCTCAAGGTGATCCGCAACCCCGAGGTCGCCTTCAAGATCGCGCCGCAGAACACCCTCGGCCTCGGGCAGTTCATGCACCGCGTCGGCGCGATCCGGAACGAGCCCAGGACCCTCGAAGACTACTTCTTCGTCAACCCGCGCGTCGCCGCGGGCAGCTGAGCGGGCGCCGCGCATGACCCTGGTCGCCACACGCGAGGCGCTGGCCGCGACCGAGCCGGGGCGGGCCGCACCGTTCTTCCGGAGGCGGCCGGACGCCGTGGCGTCCCCGCAGGTGCCGGAGGACATGGACGCGCCGCTCCTGAGCGTCCGCGGCGTCAGCCTCGAATACCGCACGCTGGAGCGCGTGGTCCGCGCCACGCACCGCGTCGATTTCGACGTGTACGCGGCCGACCGCTTCGTCCTGCTCGGCCCCTCCGGTTGCGGCAAGTCCACCCTGCTCAAGGCGGTGGCCGGCTTCCACAGGCCGGTCGAGGGCGAGATCCGCCTCGGCGGCGTGCCCGTGCGCGAGCCGGGGCCGGACCGCATCGTCGTGTTCCAGGAATTCGACCAGCTGCCGCCCTGGAAGACGGTGGCGCAGAACGTCGCCTTTCCCCTCAGGGCCGCCGGCATCGTCGGCCGGCGGGAGGCCGAGGCGCGGGCGCGCCACTACATCGACAAGGTCGGCCTGTCGCGGTTCGCCGACAGCTACCCGCACCAGCTGTCGGGCGGCATGAAGCAGCGCGTGGCCATCGCCCGCGCGCTCGCCACGCAGCCGAAGATGCTCCTGATGGACGAACCCTTCGCGGCGCTCGACGCGCTGACGCGCCGCAAGATGCAGGAGGAGTTGCTGGCTCTCTGGGACGAGGTCCGCTTCACGCTGCTGTTCGTGACCCACTCCATCGAGGAGGCGCTGGTGGTCGGCAACCGGGTGGCTTTGCTCTCGCCCCATCCCGGCCGGGTCCGCAGCGAGGTCAACAGCCACGATTTCGACCTGACGAGCATCGGGAGCCGCGATTTCCAGGCGGCCGTCCAGCGCCTGCACGACCGCCTGTTCGACACCGACCCCGCGCTAGCGACGGCCGGCGCGCGATGAACCAGCGCGTCCTGCCGCCGATCCGTCCGGAATACGATCGCGTCCTCGCACCCTTCGTGGACGTGCCCGTCGAGCGCATCCTCCCGCTCTCGACGCGGCTCTGGCAGCAGGGCTGGCTGCGCAAGGGCCTGATCCTGGCAGCCCTCGCCCTCCTCTGGGAGGGGCTCGCGCGCTGGACGGACAACGACCTCCTGCTGCCCGGCTTCCTCGCCACCCTGTCGGCCCTGGCCGAGGGCCTGGCCAACAGCGAACTCCTGGACCGCGTCCGCATCTCGCTGGTCGTCCTGGGGCAGGGCTACCTGTCCGGCATCGTGCTGGCCTTCCTGCTGACCACGCTGGCGGTCTCGACGCAGTTCGGCCGCGACCTGCTTTCGACGCTGACGGCGATGTTCAACCCGCTGCCCGCGATCGCGCTGCTGCCGCTCGCGCTCCTGTGGTTCGGCCTCGGCTCCGGCAGCCTCGTCTTCGTGCTGATCCATTCGGTGCTGTGGCCGATGGCGCTGAACACCTATGCCGGCTTCCAGGGCGTGCCCGACACCCTGCGCATGGCCGGGCGCAATTACGGGCTGAAGGGCCTTCCTTACGTCCAACAGATCCTGATCCCGGCTGCATTGCCGGCGATCCTCTCCGGGCTGAAGATCGGCTGGGCCTTCGCCTGGCGCACGCTGATCGCGGCCGAACTCGTCTTCGGCGCCGCCTCGGGCAAGGGGGGCTTGGGCTGGTACATCTTCCAGAACCGGAACGAGCTCTACACCGACCGGGTCTTCGCCGGCCTCCTTATGGTCATCGCGATCGGGCTCGTCGTCGAGACCGTCGTGTTCGCGTCGATCGAGCGGGTGACGGTCCGGCGCTGGGGCATGGTCCGCTGACACGTGCGCGGCTTACGAGACAGGACACCTTGAGACAGGACACCTTGCGCCTCGGCGCGTTCTTCTACGCCACCGGCCACCACGTGGCAGGCTGGCGCCACCCGTCGAGCGAGGCCGATGGCGGGCTGAACCTCGAACGCTACGTCGGCTGGGCGCGGCGGGCGGAGGCCGCGAAGTTCGACCTCGTGTTCCTCGAGGACGGCACCGGCATCCGCGATTCGAACCTGCGCTCCAGCGAGCGGACGGCGCGCTCGGCCCATTTCGAGCCGGTCACGCTGCTGTCGGCGCTGGCCGCCGTCACCGGCCGGATCGGGCTGGTCGCCACCACCTCCACCAGCTTCAACGAGCCCTACAACGTCGCCCGCCGCTTCGCCTCCCTCGATCACCTGAGCAATGGCCGGGCCGGCTGGAACCTCGTCACCTCCACCACCGACGCGGAAGCCGCCAATTTCGGCGGCGACGCGATCGCCCTCCACGCCGACCGCTACGCGCGGGCCGAGGAGTTCGTCGACGTGGTGCTGGGCCTGTGGAACACCTGGGACGACGGCGCGGTCGTGATCGACCGCGCGAGCGGCCAGTTCTCGAAGCCGGACGGCTTTCGCCCGCTCAACCATCGCGGCACGCATTTCGAGGTCCGGGGACCGCTCAACATCTCGCGCACGCCGCAGGGCCAGCCGGTGGTGGTGCAGGCGGGCTCCTCGGGACCGGGCAAGGACCTCGCGGCCCGCACTGCCGAGGTCGTCTTCACCGCCAACCAGACGCTTGCCGAGGCCGTGGCCTTCACCGGCGACCTCAAGGACCGCCTGCCGCGGTTCGGCCGCACCGCCGACGACCTCAAGGTGATGCCCGGCCTGTTCCCCGTCGTCGGGCGCAGCGAGGCGGAAGCCCGCGAGAAATTCGAGGCGCTGCAGGACCTGATCGACCCGGTGGTCGGTCTCGCACTGCTGGAGCGGATGGTCGGCGGCTTCGACCTGTCGGGGTTCGATCCCGACGGGCCGGTGCCGGAACTGCCGGAGGCCGAGGGCGCCAAGTCCCGCCAGCAGCTGATGTTCGATCTCGCCCGCCGCGAGGGCCTGACCCTGCGCCGGCTCTACCTGCGGATCGCGGGCGCCCGGGGCCATTCGCAGATCGTCGGCACGCCCGCGCAGATCGCCGACGAGATGGAGGAGCGCTTCCGCGCGGGCGGCGCCGACGGCTTCAACATCATGCCGGCGACGCTGCCCGGCGGCCTCGACGACTTCATCGAACTGGTGCTGCCGGAACTGCGCCGGCGCGGCCTGTTCCGGACGGAGTACCAGGGCCGGACGCTGCGCGACCATCTCGGCACCCGCCCGCCCTTGGGCTTCGGGCCGGCAGGGAAGGAACGGCCATGAGCCGGGCCCGCCGCCTGCATCTCGGGGCGTTCATGCGCCCGCTCGGCATCCACACCGCGTGGTGGCGCTATCCTGGCGGATACCCGGACGCCAACTTCAGCTTCACGCATCTGGCGCATTTCGCGCAGCGGCTGGAATCGGCGAAGTTCGACGCCTTCTTCATGGCCGACCACCTCGCGGTGATGAACATGCCGATGGCGGCCCTGCGCCGCTCGGCCACCGTGACCTCGTTCGATCCGCTGACCCTGCTGCCGGCGCTGGCCGTGCTGACCGAGCGCATCGGCCTGATCGCCACGGCGTCGACCACCTACAACGAGCCCTACCACGTCGCCCGCAAGTTCGCCTCCCTCGACCACATCTCGAAGGGCCGGGCCGGCTGGAACCTCGTCACCTCCGGCAATCCGGACGAGGCACACAACTTCGGCCGCGACGCGCATGTCGACCACGCCACCCGCTATGCGCGGGCCCGCGAGTTCTTCGACGTGGTGACCGGCCTGTGGGATTCCTGGGCCGACGACGCCTTCCTCATGGACCCCGAGAGCGGCCTGTTCTTCGACCCCGAGCGGATGCACGTCCTCGATCACCGCGGCGAGTTCCTGACGGTGAAGGGGCCGCTCAACGTCGCCCGGCCGGTACAGGGCTGGCCGGTGATCGTGCAGGCCGGCGCCTCGGAGGCCGGCCGGCAGATCGCCGCCGAGACCGCCGAGGTGGTGTTCGGCTCCGGGTCCACCCTGGAGGCGGCGCGAACCTTCTACGCCGACGTGAAGGGCCGCATGCCGGCGCTCGGGCGCGACCCCGACCACCTCAAGATCCTGCCCGGCGCGTTCGTGGTTCTGGGCGAGACCGAGGACGAGGCGAAGGCCAAGAAGGCGCGGCTCGACGACCTCGTCCATCCCGACAGCGGGCTCGCCAACCTCTCGGTGCGCCTCGGCGTCGACGCCTCCGGGTTTCCCCTCGACGCGCCCTTGCCCGAGATCCCCGAAACCAACGCCAGCAGGAGCGGGCAGGCGCAGATCTTGGACTATGCCCGCAGGACCGGCGCGACGGTGCGGGAGCTCGCCCGCAAGGTCGGCGGCTACGGCGGCCTTCAGATGGTGGGGACCGCAGCCGCGGTCGCCGACCGGATGGAGGAATGGCTGGAGAGCCGCGCCTGCGACGGCTTCAACGTGATGTTCCCATTCGTGCCGGAGGGCCTCGACGACGTGGTCGACCGGCTGGTGCCGGAACTGCAGCGGCGCGGCCTGTTCCGCCGGGACTACGAGGGCACGACCCTGCGCGACCATCTCGGCCTGCCGCGGCCGGGCAACCGCTTCTTCCCCTGAGGCCTCGGCCGGGCGAACCCGGTTCACCCATCCGCGCCGAGCGCATCATCGGGACTTCATCGCCCTTTGCGCGAGGCTGCTTGCGAGCCTCGGCGTCGCGACGGGCGCCGATCGAAGGACTTGTCCATGACGCGTCGCCTCCATCTCAACCTGTTCCTGATGGCGCGGGGCCATCACGAGGCCGCTTGGCGGCATCCCGACAGCGTGAAGCATGCCCTGACCGATCTCGATCTCTACATCGAGGCCGCGGCCATCGCCGAGGCGGCCAAGTTCGACGCCGTCTTCCTCGCGGACGCGCTGGTCGCGTCGAACAACGGCGCGCCCGGTTCCACCGGCACGCTGGAGCCGTTGACGGTGCTGTCGGCGCTCGCGGCCCGGACGCGGCGCATCGGCCTCATCGGTACGGCCTCCACGACCTACAGCCTGCCCTATACGCTGGCCCGCCAGTTCGCATCGCTCGACCACCTGTCCCAAGGTCGGGCGGGCTGGAACATCGTCACGTCCTGGCTGCCGCTGGCCGGCGCCAATTACGGCCTGGCCGAGGACGTGTCCCATTCGGATCGCTACGCGATCGCCGAGGAGTTCGTGGAGGCCGTCGATGCGCTCTGGCGGAGCTTCCCGGCGGACGCGATCCTCGACGACCGCGAGAGCGGGCGCTTCGTCGATCCGTCCCGCGTGAAGCCCGTGAACTACGCGGGCTCGCACGTCAGGACGCGCGGTCCGCTGAACGTGCCCGCCAGCCCGCAGGGCCGCCCGGTCTACGTGCAGGCAGGACAATCCGAGACGGGACGCGCCTTCGCGGGGCGCTGGGCCGAGGCGATCTTCACCGCCCACCTGACGAAGGAATCGGCACGCACCTTCTATGGCGACGTGAAGGGTCGCGCGGCCGCCTACGGGCGGCGACCGAACGACATCCTCATCCTGCCGGGTATCAGTGCTGCGATCGGATCGACGAAGCGGGAGGCCGAGCGGGTCTGGGAAGAGCTCGACGCACTGACGAGTGCGGACGTCGGATTGTCGCGCCTGTCGGCGCGTTTCGGCGGCCACGACTTCACGAGCGTCCCACTCGACAGACGGTTGACGGCTGGGGACTTTCCCGATCCCGAGAAGGTCGAGGCTTCGAAGAGCCGGGCCATGGGCTATTCCGACATGGCGGTGCGGGAGGGGCTCACCCTTCGCCAGCTCCTGCGCAAGCTGGCCGGCGCGCGCGGCCATTTCACCGCCACGGGAACACCGGAAGAGGTCGCGGACGTGGTCGAGGACTGGTTCCGGACGGGCGCCGCGGACGGGTTCAACGTCATGCCGCCGATCATGCACAGCCAGTTCACGCTCTTCGCCGAGGAGGTCGTGCCGCTCCTGCGCAAGCGTGGCCTGTTCCGCGAGGATTACGAGGGCGCGACGCTGCGGTCGCATTTCGGCCTGCGGGACGTCTCGGAGGCCCCGCCGCTCGCGCGCTCAGGAACCGGGAAGGCGGCCGCGGTCCCGTAGACGCGGCGGGACGTATTCGGCGTCGGCAGGCTTCGCCATCACGCCGCACAGGCTCGTCATCGCGGGTCTCTCGGTTTCGGGCTCGGCAGCCGCAACCCGGCAACCGCCGATGACCACCTCACAAGAGGTCCCGCCTGCGACAGGACTGGGAAAGGCGCTTCGGCGGGCACCCTCGCCAACGTCGAGCCACACCACGCCAGGGAACACGATCCTCCGAGGTGGTGGACGTAGCCCGTGATCGAGGCCGCGGCACAAGATGCGGCCAGGTCCAGGCTGACCAGGCGCGTGGTCGGATCGACAGCCCCGACACGCGGACCGCGGATGTTTGGGTCCTGCTGCTCCCATGCAGCGAGCACGGCATTGGCCGCTTCGACGATGTCGGCCGTGGTGCCTTCGGAGAGTTGCGGACGGATCGCCTCGACAAGGCGCGTCACGACGGTCTGCTCGACCTGGGGACTAGTCACCCCCGTGAGCTGCCGGCTGTAGGCCTCGAGGACGTTCTCGGCGATCGTCCGGGCGGCATCGTCGATCTCAGGCGTGTCCTGTTGCATTTGGCGGCCCCTCGATCTGCCCGGAAGGCGGATCACGCGCGTGGATGTAGGGTGGGAGCGCGACAAGTCCGCAGGCGGCACCCCTACCAAGGCCGCGGAGCCCTCGAGGAGCCGTGGCCGGCGTGCCCGCGCGTCATGGCGCGACAGCGTCGCCCCGGAACCCGCGCTCGTCGAAGATCCGCCGCACCAGCCCTGACTTCTTCGCCTCCGCCAGCCACGCGGTCACGTAGGCGAGGGCAATCGGCCGGCCCTTCGGCAGAGCAACCGCGACCTGCGTCTGCTGGAAGCCGCCGTCGACGATGCGCGAGCCCGGCACCTGGGGCACGATCGGCTGCAGCGTGTCACGCGACAAGGCGAAGGCATCGGCCTGTCCCATCCGCATGCGCTCGACGGCCTCGGCCACCGACGGCACGCCGACGGGCTGCGTCTGCGTCAGGGTCCGTGCCGACGCCCGGATCGTTGTGGTGCCATCGATCGCGACGACCCGGATGCCCGGTCGGTCCACCTGCGACACGTCGGCGATGCCCGATGCAGCGGTCGCCAGATAGGTACTCTCCAGGTCGTAGTAGCCCGGCCCGAAGTCGATCACCTGCCGCCGGGTTGCATCGACCGGCATGTAGCTGATGTCGATCGTCCCGGCCTGGAGTGCAGTGGCCGCGGCCCCCGAGTTCGGAAACAGCGTGACGGCGAGAGGCAGGCCGAGCTCCTGTGCGATGTCGGCGCTCAGGTCGGCCGTGACGCCTTCGGGCTTCCCGTCCTTCGCGTGACTGACGAAGATGAGGCCGGCGGTCGGCGCTTCGATCAGGCCGACGCGCAGCGTGCCGGTGGGTGCAAGTTCGGCTTTGACGGCGGCATCCTGCGCGGCGCCCGGCATCGTCGCAGCGGCGAGGACGGCAATCGCCGAGGCGAGCGTGTGGACGAGCGACATGCGGCGGTGATCCTCGAATGCGCCATGAACTGCACTGGGTGGACAGGTCAACGCGCAGCGGCGTGCCGTCGACCGGGGCCCCCAAGATCAGGCCGGTCTGCCATCAGGGCGCTGACTCCTGCAACGGCTTACCCTTGTCGACCACGTAGACCGACAGGATCTTGACCGTCCTGTCGCCGACCACCGTGTATCCTGCGTGCGGCACGCCCCGCTGGTTGATGCCGCGCTCGCCGACAGGCCGTTCCTTCGGCTCCTTGCCGGGCATCTGCACCGTGCCCCCCTCAATCACGTGGAAGGCCTCCTCGCCGTTATGAAAATGGCGGGGTGAACGCGCGCCCGGCGGAAACTCGACGAGTTGCATGACGATCTCTTTGTCCGCGTCCCCCGATACCGGGGAACGCCCGATCTCGGTGCGCTTCACCTCCTGCGCGGCCGCGTTGCCGGCCAAAGCCATCATGGCCGCCGCCCCGCTGAGTACGAGACGGGATCTCCGGATGCACGATGCCACAGGCGTCCTTCCTTTTCGGCAAGGATGGCACGGCGCACGCGGGCTTGGAATAGCCGACCGCCGCCCGGTCCCGCGGGACGGCTACTTCAGCAACTGCATCAGGCTCCTGCCGGCGGCGCTCTTCAACTCCTTGGCGTCGAGCTTGCCGTCGTTATCGGGATCGGCCGCTTTGAACCGCTGCTCCACGAGGGCGAGGTACTCCTTCTTGTCGAGGGTGCCGTCGCTGTCGCCGTCGCCCGCCTTCAGATCCTTGCGGCTGACCCGGCCGCCGAGCTCCTTCGTGGTGAGGGTCCCGTCCTTGTCCGTCTCCAGCTTCTCGAATGTCGCCTCGGCCGCGGCCTGGGCTTCCTTCAGGTCGATGGTGCCGTCGTTATCCGTGTCGACCATCTTCATGGTGCGTTCGGTGCCGGACGACTTCGCCCAGGCCGGAGGGGCGAAGGCTGTGGAGGTGAAGGATGCGGCTACGGCGAGGGCGGCCAGCAGGTTTCGACAGGGGTGCATGACGGGGGTCTCCGGCTCTGACGATGCAGCAGCCAAAGAGCAGCTCGCCGACGGCAGTTCCCGTCTCGGCGATCACGAGAGCACGATTCGGTAGCGTTTTCAGAGCGCGGATGACGGCATGCAGCCAGCTAAAGACGGGGTTCCATCATCGCGGTGCGCTGCCTCCCAATCCGACCCGGCCGATCGCTCTCCACACGCCAACCAGCCGCACAAATTTCGTCGGTTATGTGAGACAGCTGTGTGAAACGATGGCCAAAAGCACGCTAAGTGCTTGATGCTGCTGGCGCTCCCAAGGGAAGCGCAGGAATACAGACCAGAACAAGCACTTAGCGGAAGGTTTGGGGGGAATCTGCCCCATTGATCCGCAAGGGGTTTCAGACGTCAGCCCCAACCCTTCAGGCCATCCATCAAAAGGAAACGCCGTCGCGGGGGTGAAGGCCCGCAACGGCGCTAGAAAGAGCAGCTCTCGGGGGAGAACTGATTCGGAGGATAGGGCAGGGCGCCCGACCCTGACAACCCGTCTCGTGGCGCTGATCGACCGCGAGGGCATGGTCCGCGGCGTCTTCCACCAGCCCGCCGAGGCGCGCGCCTTCCTTCAGGGAGGCAGCTTATGAGCGACCTCCGCACGATCGCTACCGTCCGCAAGAACAACAGCCAGGAAGTCCGCGTCAGGGCCATCGTCAACGACGGCTACGCCCTGATCGACGTGCGCGTGTTCGCAGCGCCCCGCCACGGGGGAGGGGAGCCCCATCCGACCGCCGCCGGGATCTGCCTCGCCCGGTCGAAGCTCTCGGCCCTGATTGAGGCTCTGCAGGCCGCCGAGCGGGAGGTGGCGCGATGATGTCGGCCACTCCCGCCGTCACCCCACCGAGCGCCATCGAGACCGAACAGGCCTTGCTCGGAGCCATCCTGATCAATCCGGAGGCCCTGGACCGCGCGCGCGATCATGTCGTCGCCGCGGCCTTCTACAACGACGCCCATCGTCAGATTTTCCAGGTTATGTGCGACCGCCGGGATGCCGGGGACGCCATCGACTGGAAGCTGCTGAAAGCCGTCCTCGGTGACGTCGACCTCGGCAGTGGTGTCAGCCTCGGTAGCTATCTCGCGAAGCTGGTCTCGGAGGCGATCACGGTGGTCGGCGCGCCCGGCTATGCCCGGATGATTGCCGAGGCCGCACGGATGCGGACGGTGCTGGATACCGCCCTGGCCGCTGTCGCCCGCATGACGGACGGCTCCGTTCACGACCCGGCAGGGTACGCCACTCACATGATCGAGGCGCTGGACGAGGTCGCGAGTTCCCGCCTTGCGGAGCACGCCCGCCGCGTCACCCTCGGCCACAGCGTGACCAGCGTCCTCGCCAGGGTAGACCAGGTCCGCCAGGGCCACGCCCCCCGTGGCGTGCCCTACGGCCTGCCGAAGCTCGACGGCTACACCCTCGGCATGCGCCCGAGCCAGTTCATCGTGCTCGCCGGCCGGCCCGGCATGGGCAAGACGACGGTGGCCCTCCACATCGCCCTGACGGCGGCCCGGCGCTCCGGCGCGGTCGGGTTCTTCTCCCTGGAGATGGGCGCCGAGGAACTCTCCGAGCGGGTGCTCGCCGCTACCGCCTACGATCCGCGCGAGCCTGAGCTCATCACCTACCGCGCCATCGCTGAGGCCCGCGGCCTGTCGCCGGACGCGATGAGCCGCCTGCAGGAGGCCGAGCGGGCCTGCGCCGGCATCCCGCTCTGGATCGAGCCGCAGGCCGCCCTCACGCTGGCGCAGATCGCCGCCAGGGCGCGGCAGATGCGGATGCGGGCCGAGCGCCAGGGCATCCCGCTGGCCGCCATCATCATCGACCACATCGGCCTCATCCGCCCATCCAAGCGCTACCAGGGCAACCGCGTCCAGGAGATGACGGAGATCTCCTCGGGCCTGAAGGGTCTGGCCAAGGAACTCGGCATCCCGATCGTCGGCCTCTCACAGCTCAACCGCGAGGTGGAGAAGCGCCAGGACAAGCGCCCGCAGCTCGCGGACCTGAGGGAATCGGGATCGATCGAGCAGGACGCGGACGTCGTCCTCGGCCTCTACCGCGACGCCTACTACCTGGAGCACAAGGCCGACCGCACCGACGTCGAGGAAGACCGCCTCGCCCGGTGCCTGAACGAGCTTGAGATCGAGATCCTGAAGCAGCGCTCGGGTCCGACGAGCCGCATCACCTGCTTCTGCGATGTCGCCTGCAACGTGCTGGCGGAGGCGGCGCGATGAGTTCGCTCCCGACCATGCCGGTGGGCGTCGACCGGCACATCGCCGACACGGCGCACATGACGAACGAGGAGGCCGGCGCCTACTTCCGGCTGCAGATCTTCGCCTGGCGCTCGCCGGGTTGCTGCCTGCCGGACGACGACGCCCGGTTCGCTCGCATGCTCGGGACCACCCTGAAGCGCTGGGCCGTCCTGAAGCCGATCGTGCTGGCCAATTGGACCCTCGAAAATCGTAATTGGCGCAACGAACAGGTCGCTCGCGAGCACGCATTCGTCAGCGGAAAAGTCGAGAAGAAACGCGCCGCCGGGAAGCTCGGCGGACGGCCTAAGGCATTGGAATTACAGGATCAGGCCGAAGCATCAGGTTCTGCAATTGGAAAGCAGAACGAAAGCGAACCGAAAGCAGCTAAAGCTAAAGCTAAAGCTAAAGAATCCCCTATAGTCCCCACGGGGGACGAGCCCGAAGGCTTCGCCGAATTCCGGTCGATCTACCCGAAGCGGAACGTCGCCTTCCCGACCACCCTTGCCCGGAAGCGATGGCTCGACGCCCGAAGACGAGGGATCGACCCGGCTGAGATCCTGGCCGGCGCCAAGGCCTACGCCGCCGAGCAGGAGCGCATCGGCAAGGCCGGCACCGAGTTCGTGAAGACGGCCGACGCCTGGCTGCATCAGCAGCGCTGGCGGGACTATCCGCCCAAGGCCGAGGAGCCTGCCGCCGTGGCCGACGTGCCGGACGACGTTTGGCGGGATCGGGTGCGGTCCTGGAAGACGCGGGGCGGCTACTGGCCCTGGCAGCGGTGCGAGCCGCCCAACGACCCGCAGACGAAGGTTCCGCGCCACATCCTCGACGAGTTCGGCCTCGGGCCCGACCAAGGCCGCCCGGCGCTCGCCCTGCTGACGGGGACAGGCTGATGGGTAGCCCCGAGAACTCGGGCCTGAGCCCGGCCGGCGAAATCTCGGCCCATCAGGATCAAGGGCTTAGCTGCTGCAGGCCCACTCCCCCGATCCAGGGAGCAGCGATCGATGCATCCCCCATGTCAGGGGACCAGCGTCGCAGCCCTGAGAAGTCAGGCCTCGCGAGATCACCTGAAATCTCAGGCCATCCGGCACCGCCCTCGCAGCCCGATGAGTTTTACGACGTTCTCGTAAAACCCCTGGCTCAGCGCCCTATCCGCCGACCGGTGCAAAATTGCGTTGCCCTACGCGACGGCCCGGTGAGCTCGAAACGTCTCCGTTGCCTATGGGACGTGTACCGTGCATCCGGCAGCCCGGCTTCCCGCAAGCCGTTGATTTCACGATTTATTCGGAGGATTCCGAAGGTGGGCGGCTCAGATGCCTATGCTCGCTGCCCCTGCCTCGGCAGCCTGCCTGACCGTCGCACCTTCGCGCAACGCACCCGCAACGGCAGCGGAAGCCGTGTCGAGCACCTCTGCGCGGGTGTCGCCATAGTCGCGATTGGCGTCTCGGTTAGATCTGAAGCTTGCCTGATAGTTGTCAGGAAAACTCTGATCAATCCTAGACTTAAGCATATTCATGGCAGAATTGAAGTCGGCCGAAAAGTCGCGTCCCGAGTCTGGATTTGTGCTGTTCGCGGCGCGGCCCTGCGGAGAGCTGGACCGACTAAAGAAGTGCTTGAGCGATCTCAAGAAGCTCATGAGGTGTACCGTCTCGCGGCTGTGGGCCACGGCCTGAACATCACAGCAGCGTATTGGTTCCTAGCCCTGGGATGGGGAATCCACCCGGCGAAAGAAACCCTGGCCGCCAAGAGTTCCGCGACTCAACCGGCGAGAGTGCGCGGGTCTACTCCGCTTGTGTCGCTGGGGATCGAGGCAACGGCCTCGGCGTGTGCGGCCGGCTGGACCGCCACGGCTGTATCCGGTCGCGGACGGTCGGGCACTCGGCCAGCTGCGCGGGCGTCATCTCGCGGACTGTCCTCGCCCTATCGAGGTGAAGAGGCTCATCGAGGATTGCGTATCGAACTCTGCCCCTTTGCCGATACCGCGCCGGCGGCCGAGCTCGCGGCAGCAGCATCAGAGCGGTGAACATCAGCAGGCACATCAGCCCGATGGTGACGGTGCCCCAGGACGGAGCCGGCGCCACCATCATCGTCACCAGTCCGCCGAGCGCGATGGCGGCCGCCATGATTGGAGCTGGGTCGACATTCCGAGCCATACCCGAGCATTCGTCTCGGACGTTGCGACCGGATGAAATCGATCGGTTGCATTCTCCGCGATCCCAAGCATTTCACACGAAGCACACGCAATAGAGGATCTCGCGTTGCACAAATACCGACCGCCAGCACCTTTGGAACACCTGCCTGATCCGAGGAGCCATGACCAGCAGAACGCATGACTGCGTACCGGTGCAAAATTGCGTCGGTCCGCATCGAGGGGGAGGGGGCCTGCGAAGTCCCCGACCTAGGGGAGCCCTAACCGCACAGGGTCCCATTCGCAGGTTTTATCCTGATGGGTGTTTTTGAGGGGTGCGGAGTAGTGCGGACTCCGCAGCCTCTAGGTTGATGGCTTAGAGCGTGTTATGAAC
>NZ_BPRB01000308.1 GCF_022179685.1 Methylobacterium trifolii | reverse complement strand
ATCCGCCGCGAAGGGCGCCCGGCGCCCTTCGCGGCGGATTCCCTCTGAATGGCCTCACGCATCGAGGATTACGCGCTGATCGGCGACGGCCGCACCGCGGCCCTGGTCGGGCGCGACGGCAGCGTCGACTGGCTGTGCTGGCCGCGCTTCGACGCCTCCGCCCTGTTCGCGGCGCTGCTGGGCACGGAAGCGCACGGCTTCTGGAAGCTCGCGCCCGCGGCCGAGGGGGCCCGGCACGCCTGGGCCTACCGCGAGGGCACGCTGATCCTGGAGACCGTGCACACCACCCGCGAGGGCGCGGTCCGGGTCACGGACTACATGCCCGTGGGCGACGGCTCCCACCTGATCCGCCTCGTCGAGGGCCTGAGCGGGCGGGTGGCGATGCGCATGGAGCTGGCCGTGCGCTTCGATTACGGCTCGGCCGTCCCCTGGGTCTCGCGCAGCGAACTCGGCGACCTGCGGGCGATCTCGGGCCCCCACAAGGTGGTGCTGCGCACCAACGCCCCCCTGCGGGGCTCCGACCACCAGACCACGCTCTCCGAGTTCACGGTGCATGCGGGCGAGACCGTGCGCTTCGTCCTCAGCTACGGCGTCTCGCACGAGGGGGACCCGCCCCCGGTCGAGCCGCGCAAGGTCCTGGCCGAGACCGACCATGTGTGGCGGACCTGGTCGGACGCGTGCGCCCGCGGCACCCCCTGGGACGCGATGCTCAAGCGCTCCCTGCTGACCCTGAAGGCCTTGATCTACCAGCCCACCGGCGGGATCGTGGCCGCGCCCACCACCTCGCTGCCCGAGGATCTGGGCGGCGTGCGCAACTGGGACTACCGCTTCTGCTGGCTGCGCGATTCCACCTTCACCCTGCTCGCCCTGATGGACGGGGGCTACGTCGAGGAGGCCCGCGCCTGGCGCGACTGGCTGCAGCGGGCGGTGGCCGGCAACCCGGAGCAGGCCCACATCCTCTACGGCATCGCCGGCGAGCGCCTGCTGCCCGAGATCGAGCTGGACTGGCTCCCCGGCTACGAGGGCTCGCGGCCGGTGCGCGTCGGCAACGCGGCGGTCTCGCAGTTCCAGCTCGACGTCTTCGGCGAGCTGTTCGACGCCCTCTATCAGGCCCGCCTGCGCGGCATGCCCGAGGACAAGGAGGGCTGGCGCGTCGGCCAGGCCCTGATGAAGCACCTGGAGACCGCCTGGCGCCAGCCCGACGAGGGCATCTGGGAGGTGCGCGGCGGGCGCCGGCACTTCGTGCACTCCAAGGTCATGGCCTGGGTCGCCTACGACCGCGCCATCCGCAGCTGGGACATCCTGCGCGACGCCGAGGAGGCGCCCCCCGAGCCGCCCATCGGCCATTGGCGGGCGATCCGCGACGAGATCCACGCCGAGGTCTGCGCCAGGGGCTTCGACCCGGAGCTCAACAGCTTCGTGCAATCCTACGGCGCGAAGGCGCTCGACGCGAGCCTGCTGCTCATCGCCCATATGGGTTTCCTGCCCCAGGACGACCCGCGCGTGGTCGGCACCGTCGAGGCGATCGGCAAGCACCTCTCCCGCGACGGCTTCATCCTGCGCTACGACACCGACGGCCGGAGCGACGGCCTGCCCGGCGGCGAGGGGGCGTTCCTGCCCTGCACCTTCTGGTACGCCGACAACCTGATCGGGCTCGGCCGGCGCGAAGAGGCCCGCGCCCTGATCGAGCGCCTGATCGGCATCTGCACCGACCTCGGCCTCGTGTCCGAGGAATACGACCCCCGCGTCGGACGCCTGGTCGGCAACTTCCCGCAGGCGTTCACCCACGTTGCGCTCGTCAACACCATCCTCAATTACAGCCGTGCGGACGGCCCTGCCAAGGAACGCAGCGGCGGTAAGGAACGCAGCGGCGCTGCGGACGCTTCCGAGTCCGAGGAGTCTCGGGATTCGGGCCGCACGGCCGCAGCGCATTGACGAGACGAATCGGAAAGACGGACACATGAGCGGAGCAGACACCGTCGCGAAGGCGGGCCTGAGCGAGGGCGACAAGCGCGCCATCGACACCATCCGGACGCTGGCGATCGACGCGGTCCAGAAGGCCAATTCCGGCCATGCCGGCGCGCCGATGGCGCTGGCACCCGTGGCCTACACCCTGTGGAACCGGTATCTCCGCTACGATCCGGCCCATCCCCACTGGCCCAACCGCGACCGCTTCGTGCTCTCGGCCGGCCACGCCTCAATGCTGCTCTACGCCCTCCTGCACCTCGCCGAGGTCGCGGAGGCGGACGGCGGCAACGCGCCCGCCGTGGCGCTGGAGGACATCAAGAAGTTCCGGCAGCTCGACAGCCGCACGCCGGGCCACCCGGAATACCACTTCACCACCGGCGTCGAGACCACCACCGGGCCCCTCGGCCAGGGGGTGGCCAACTCGGTCGGCATGGCGATGGGCGGCCGCTTCCTCGGCGAGCGCCTGAACCGGCCGGACCTGCCGCTGTTCGACTACAACGTCTACGCGATCTGCTCGGACGGCGACCTGATGGAGGGCGTGGCCTCGGAGGCGGCCTCGCTGGCCGGGCACCTGCGCCTGTCGAACCTGTGCTGGATCTACGACAACAACACCATCACCATCGAGGGCCACACCGAACTCGCCTTCTCCGAGGAGGTGGCCGCCCGCTTCCTCGCCTATGGCTGGCAGGTGCTGCGGGTCGCCGACGCCAACGACGTGCACGCGATCTCCCACGCCCTCGAGACCTTCCTGCAATCGGGCGACCGGCCGACGCTGGTCATCGTCAACTCGATCATCGGCTACGGCGCCCCGAACAAGCAGAACACCTCCAAGGCCCATTCGGACGCGCTCGGCGAGGACGAGGTCAAGGGCGCCAAGCGCGCCTACGGCTGGCCCGAGGACGCGCAGTTCCTGGTGCCGGACGGGGTGCACGACACCTTTCGCAATGGCATCGGCAAGCGCGGCGCGGCCCTCCACGACCAGTGGCAGGGGTTCCTGAAGGCCGCGGAAGAGGCGGATGCCGCCCACGCCGAGGACCTGCACGCCTTCCTGGAGGGGCGCCTCCCCGAGGGGTGGGACAAGGACATCCCGGTGTTCGAGCCCGACGCCAAGGGGATCGCCACCCGCGAATCCTCCGGCAAGGTGCTCAACGCCATCGCCCGGCACGTGCCGTTCATGCTCGGCGGCTCGGCCGATCTGGCGCCCTCCAACAAGAGCAACCTGACCTTCGAGGGGGCGGGCACGCTCACCCCCTTCGAGCCGGGCGGGCGCAACATCCATTTCGGCGTGCGCGAGCACGCCATGGGCTCGATCGTGAACGGGCTGGGCCTCTCGGGCCTGCGGGCCTACGGCGCGACCTTCCTGGTCTTCGCCGACTACATGCGTCCGCCGATCCGCCTCGCCTCGCTGATGGAGCTGCCGATCTTCCACATCTTCACCCACGACTCGATCGGCGTGGGCGAGGACGGGCCGACCCACCAGCCGGTGGAGCAGATCCTGTCGCTGCGCTGCATCCCCGGCCTCGTGACGCTCCGCCCCGCCGACGCCAACGAGGTGGCCGAGGCCTATAAGGTGATCTTTACGCTGAAGAATCAGCCGGCGGTGCTGGCCCTCTCGCGCCAGCCGCTGCCCACGATGGACCGCACGAAGTTCGCGTCCGCCGCGGGCGTCGCCAAGGGCGGCTACGTGCTGGCCGGGGGCGAGGAGACGCCCGACGTGATCCTGATCGCCTCGGGCTCCGAGGTGCAGCTCTGCGTCGAGACCTACGAGACGCTGGTCTCCGAGGGCGTGAAGGCGCGCGTCGTCTCGATGCCCTCCTGGGACCTGTTCGAGCGCCAGGACGAGGCTTATCGGAACGGCGTCCTGCCGCCCGCGGTGCTGGCGCGGGTGGCCGTGGAGCAGGGCAGCACGATCGGCTGGGACCGCTACGCGGGCTCGGCCGGCACGATCATCGGCATGTCGACCTTCGGCTCGTCCGCCCCGATCAAGGACCTGCAGACGAAGTTCGGCTTCACGCCTGAGAAGGTGCTGCTCGCCGCCCGCGACCAGATCGCCAAGCATAAGACCTAGCTCTGGCAGCGCGCGGCGTGCCCTCCCGGCACGCCGCGTGGATGGACACGTCTCCCACCCGGTCCCTCATCCTGAGGTGCCGGCGCGAAGCGGAGGCCTCGAAGGAGCCCTCCAGGGATCGCGGCGGGATCTGGAGCCCTCCTTCGAGGCTGCTTCGCAGCACCTCAGGATGAGGGGTTCGGGTGGGAGTGGGCGTCCCGGCAGGGGTGCTGAATCGAAGATTTTTTGAGGACATCGACATGAACGCGCTCAAGGCCCTGCATACGGAACAGGATCAGGCGGTCTGGCTCGATTTCGTGGCCCGCGGCTTTGTCGCCAAGGGCGAGCTGAAGGCGCTCGTCGAGAACGACGGCCTGCGCGGCGTCACCTCCAACCCGTCGATCTTCGAGAAGGCGATCGGCCACTCGGACGAGTACGACGACAGCCTCAGGGCCGTGCAGGAGGCGGGCGACAGCCGGGTCATCGACCTCTACGAGGGGCTGGCCATCGCCGACATCCAGGCGGCGGCCGACGTGCTCAGGCCCGTCTACGAGGCCAGCGACGGGGCCGACGGCTACGTCAGCCTCGAAGTCTCCCCCTACCTGGCGCTGGACACCGAGGCGACGCTCGCCGAAGCGAGGCGCCTGCACCAGGCCGTCGGTCGCGAAAACCTGATGGTGAAGGTGCCGGCCACCCCGGAGGGCATCCCGGCGATCCGGCAGCTCATCTCCGAGGGCATCTCGATCAACGTGACGCTGCTGTTCTCGCAAGATGCCTACGAGGCCGTCGCCCGCGCCTTCATCGCGGGGCTCGACGATCGCGCCAAGGCCGGCGGGGACGTTTCGCGCATCGCCAGCGTGGCGAGCTTCTTCATCAGCCGCATCGACGTGCTGGCCGACAAGCTCCTGGACGACAGGATCGCGCAGGCCGACGATCCGGACGCGAAGGCGGCCCTGGAGGGGCTCAAGGGCAAGGTCGCGATCGCGAACGCCAAGCTCGCCTACCAGCGCTACAAGCGCATCTTCTCCGGCCCGACCTGGGACGGGCTGGCGGCCAGGGGCGCCAAGGCGCAGCGCCTGCTCTGGGCCTCCACCGGCACCAAGAACAAGGCGTATCGCGACGTGCTCTACGTCGAGGAGCTGATCGGCCCCAACACCGTCAACACCATGCCGCCGGCCACCATGGACGCGTTCCGCGACCACGGCGTGGTGCGCGCGACCATCGAGGCGGACCTGCCCGGCGCCGAGGCCGTGATGGCGCGGCTGGCCGAGGCCGGCATCGACATCGAGGCCGTGGCCCGCCAACTGGTCGAGGAGGGCGTGCAGCTCTTCATCGACGCCGCCGACAAGCTTCTGGGCGCGGTCGCGGGCAAGCGCGTCGCGATCCTCGGGCACCGCCTCGACGGGCAGAAGCTGGCGCTTGGCGACGCCCTCGCCTCCGAGACCGGCAAGGCCGTGGAAGCCTGGCGCGCCTCCGGCGCGATCCGCCGGCTCTGGGCCCACGACAACACCGTCTGGTCGGGGACGGACGAGGATCGCTGGCTCGGCTGGCTGCGCATCGTCGAGGACGAGCTGGAGAAGGCCGCCGACTACGCCGCCTTCGCGGAGTGGGTGAAGGCGCAGGGGTTCACCGATGCGGTGGTGCTCGGCATGGGCGGCTCCAGCCTCGGCCCCGAGGTGCTGGCCCTGACCTACGGCGCGCGCGAGGGCTTCCCGAACCTGCGCATCCTCGATTCCACCAATCCCGACGAGGTCCGCGCCGTCGAGGCGGCCCTGGACCTGCCGCGCACCCTGTTCATCGTCGCCTCCAAGTCCGGCTCGACCCTGGAGCCCAACGTGTTTCGCGACTACTTTTTGGGCCGGATGAAGGAGGTCGTCGGCGAGAAGGCCGGCGACCACTTCGTGGCCGTCACCGACCCCGGCTCGGCGATGGAGCAGGCGGCCAAGGCAGATGGTTTCAAAAAAATCTTCTACGGGGTGCCGCAGATCGGCGGGCGCTACTCCGTGCTCTCGGCCTTCGGCCTCGTGCCGGCGGCCGCCATCGGCATCGACGTGGGGGACTTCCTGACGACGGCCCGGATCATGGTCCGCTCCTGCGGCCCGGCCGTGCCGCCCTCCGAGAACCCCGGCGTGGTGCTGGGCGCGGCGCTCGGCACCGCGGCGCTGGCCGGCCGGGACAAGCTGACGCTGGTGGCCTCCCCCGGCCTCGACAGCTTCGGCGGCTGGGTCGAGCAGCTGGTGGCCGAATCCACCGGCAAGCAGGGCAAGGGCATCGTCCCGATCGCGGACGAGCCGGTGGACGTGCCCGCCGTCTACGGCAACGACCGCATCTTCGTGTACCTGCGCCTCGACGGCCAGGCCGAGGAGCGCCAGGACGAGGCCCTGCGCGCCCTGGAGCGCGAGGGCCATCCGGTGGTGCGCATCACCCTGGACAAGGCGGAGCAGCTTCCGCAGGAATTCTTCCGCTTCGAGATGGCCACCGCGGTGGCGGGCGCGCTACTCGGCATCAACCCCTTCGACCAGCCCGACGTCGAGGCGAGCAAGATCGCCACGAAGACGCTGTTCGAGGCGGCCGAGGCGAGCGGCGCGCTGCCCTCCGAGACGCCCCTCTACGAGGACGACGCGCTCGCCCTCTACGCCGACCCGAAGAACGCCGGCGCCCTGCCCCAGGCGGCCGAGGGGCTGGAGGCGGCGCTCGCCGCCCAGGTCGGCCGGCTCAAGCCGGGCGACTACCTGGCGCTGCTGGCCTACGTGCCCCGCGACAAAGCCCACCACGCCATCCTGCAGCAGGGGCGCCTGTCTGTCCGCGACGCGCGCCGGGTGGCGACCTGCCTGGAATTCGGGCCGCGCTTCCTCCACTCGACGGGCCAGGCCTACAAGGGCGGGCCGGACACCGGCGTCTTCCTCCAGATCACCGCCGACGCGAGCGCCGACCTGCCCATCCCCGGGCGCAAGCTCGGCTTCGCCACGGTGGTCGCCGCGCAGGCGCGGGGCGACTTTTCGGTGCTGGCCGAGCGCGGGCGCCGGGCGCTGCGGGTCCACCTCAAGGGCGGCGACGTGACGGCGGGCTTGAAGCGCATCGCCGCCGCGCTCACGGCGGCCGTGGGATAGCCGGCGTCTCCCTCCCCCTCTGCGGGGGAGGGTGGCCCTCGCGTCAGCGAGGGTCGGGTGAGGGGAGCGCCGCATCCGGCATCGTCGCTCCCCTCTCCCGACTTAGCTCGCGGGCCACCCTCTCCCGCAGGTGGGAGAGGGACGCGCCCCATTGTAGGCCGTAGCCCTTCCCACGAGGGAGAGGTGCCCGGCTCTGAAGGAGACCAACCAATGCAACTCGGCATGATCGGGCTCGGCCGGATGGGCGGCAACATCGTCCGGCGCCTGCTGCGCGACGGGCACACGGCGGTGGTGTTCGACCAGAACCCGGAGGCGGTCGCGGCGCTGGTCGAGGCGGGCGCCCTCGGCGCCGACAGCCTGGAGGACTTCGTCCAGAAACTCGCCCTGCCGCGGGCCGCCTGGGTGATGCTGCCGGCCGGCCCCGTCACGGAATCGACGGTCAAGGCGCTGTCGGGCCTGATGCAGGCCGACGACACCATCATCGACGGCGGCAACTCCTTCTACGGCGACGACGTGCGCCGCGCGGGCGAACTCAAGGGCCAGGGCATCCACTACGTGGACGTGGGCACCTCGGGCGGCGTCTGGGGGCTGGAGCGCGGCTACTGCATGATGATCGGCGGCGACAAGGCCGCCGTCGACCGGCTCGACCCGGTCTTCGCGACCCTGGCGCCGGGCATCGGCGACATCCCGCGCACGCCGGGCCGCGAGGGCCGCGACCCGCGGGCCGAGCAGGGCTACATCCACGCGGGGCCGAGCGGGGCGGGCCACTTCGTCAAGATGATCCACAACGGCATCGAGTACGGCCTGATGCAGGCCTATGCCGAGGGCTTCGACATCCTCAAGCACGCCGATTCCGAGAACCTGCCCCCCGAGCGCCGCTTCGACCTCGACCTCGGCGACGTCGCCGAGGTCTGGCGGCGGGGCAGCGTGGTCTCCTCCTGGCTCCTCGACCTCACCGCGAGCGCGCTGGCCGGCAACGAAGAGCTCGACGGCTTCTCCGGCTACGTCGAGGATTCGGGCGAGGGACGCTGGACCATCAACGCCGCCATCGAGGAGGCGGTGCCGGCCACCGTGCTCTCCAGCGCCCTCTACCGCCGCTTCCGTTCCCGCGAGCACGCCTCCTACTCGGACAAGCTGCTCTCGGCGATGCGCAAGGGCTTCGGCGGCCACCAGGAGCCGAAGGCGTGAGCGTGCCATTGCCTGAGGGCGCGCAGGTGCTGGCCGATGCCGACGCGGTGGCACGCGCGGCGGCCGACCGGCTGGTGGCGGTCTGCGCCGGCTCGGACTCCGAGCGCGTCGCGATCTGCCTGTCCGGCGGCTCGACCCCGAAGCGCCTCTATGCGCTCCTGGCCGGCCCCGGCTACGTCGAGCGCCTGCCCTGGTCCAAGATCCATTGGTTCTTCGGCGACGACCGGGCGGTGCCCTGGGACGACGCGCGCAGCAACGTGCGCATGGTCCGCGAGGCCTTCGGCCACGGGGCGCCGATCCCGGCCACCCACCTGCACTTCATCCCCACCGACGAGGGCGCGGAGGCGGGGGCGGCCGCCTACGACCGCACGCTGCTGGCCTTCTACGGCGCGGAGCACCTCGACCCGGCCCGGCCGCTCTTCGACCTCGTCCTGCTCGGGCTCGGCGAGGACGGCCACACCGCCTCCCTGTTTCCGGGCAAGCCGGCGCTGGCCGAGGGCGTGCGGCTCGCCGCCCCCGTCCCGGAGGCCGGCCTCGAACCCTTCCTCCCGCGCGTCACCCTGACCTTTCCGGCGCTGGCCTCCTCGGCCGAGGTGCTGTTCCTGGTGACGGGGGCCGGCAAGCGGGAGCCCCTGGCCCGGCTCGCGGCCGGCGAGGACCTGCCCCCCCGCCGCGTCTCCAGCCTCGGGCCGGTGAGGTGGCTGCTCGACAGGGCCGCCGCCGGGATCTGACGCGCCGCCGGCCGTGTACGGCCTTGATTCCGCCGCCGCCGCGGCTTTCGGTGCGAATCGTGCTTCGATGGCCCGGAACGTCATGACGGTGGCTGAGCTTCCACGATCCGACCGGATCACCGCGCGCCGGGGCCGGTTTTCCCGCCGCAGCCGGATCGCGGTCGGGCCGCTGCACCCGGCCCGCCTGCCGCGCGCCACCGGAATCGGGGCCGGCATCCTGACCGGCGGCCTCGCGGGGCTGGCGGTGATCGCCGCCTTCACCCTGCCCTTCATGCGCAGCGGCGCCGCGCCCGAGGCCGCCGGCGTGGTGGTCGTGCATCCCACGGCCGTCGTGGAGACGACCGCCGCCGTCGCACGGCCGGCCGTCGACAGGGCTCCGGTGGACAGGGCTCCCGTCGACCGCGCGGCGGAGCCCGCGGCCGCGGCCCGGCCGGCATCGCCCGCCGCCCAGGCCGTCCTGAGCCTCGACCAGCTTCCGGTGCTGGAGGAGGCGATGCCCGACCTCGACATGGAGGCCGCCCCCGCGCCCAGGCCGCCGGCCCGCGCGACGCCGCCGCACCGGGCCGAACGCCCGTCCGCCCGCTGCAAGGACGGGTCCGGTGCCCCCTGCCCGGCCCGCACCGCCGCCTCGGCCGCCCGGCCGTAGGACGCTCGCCGGCGCCTGCCCGCGACGGCGGAGATGCCACCTCACGCACACCCTTTGGAAACGGGATCGCTCTACAGCTTTCACACAGACCGGCTGCGCGATCCGTAATCGAACCCGCTAAAACCGCACCGGTTCGACTGCAACCTTCCCAAG
This sequence comes from Methylobacterium trifolii, assembly GCF_022179685.1. Lineage (GTDB taxonomy): Bacteria > Pseudomonadota > Alphaproteobacteria > Rhizobiales > Beijerinckiaceae > Methylobacterium > Methylobacterium trifolii. Next base: position 7,125 of record NZ_BPRB01000308.1, on the reverse strand, counting down.
GCGCCGCGCTTCCGCGAGGCCGACTCGAGAGATGCACGCGCAGAGATGGAGCCGGGCACCCTCATCCTCTACACCGACCGCCCGGACCATGGCGTGCGCCTGCGCGGGGCCCTGGACCGGATCGCGCCCTGCCGTGTCCTGACGATCCACGACCGGGCCGGCGGCGATGCGGCCGGGTGCGCCGGCCTCGTGGCCGACGTCGACCTGCTGCGGCCCGCAGCCGTCCAGGCCCTGCGCGGGCTGGTGGCGTCGGCCGGACCCGGAACGCCGCTGATCTGCCTGATGCACGGCATGGGCGCCCGCAGCACCGCCGCGGCGCGGGCGCTGGGCGCGAGCCTGTGCCTGCCCGTCGACACGGCCCCGCACGTCGTGACGGAGGCGATGCTGGCCCACGTCCAGCCCGGCCGCTCGCTGGCCGAGGCCGTGGTGGCGCGCGGCGCCTACCGGGCGGGCGCCGTCATCACCGGGCTCCTCGACGCCGCCCGCTCCACGGGCACCGTCGACGCCGCGGCGATCGAGGGGGGGCTCGATCCGATCCTGACCGCGGTGGGCGCGGGCGGCCTCACCAACTGGCTCGCGACCGTGCGCAGCTACGACGACGCCACCTACCAGCACTGCCTGCTGGTGGCGGGGCTGGCCGCCACCTTCGCCATCGACCTCGGCTTCTCGGAGCGCGACCGCCACCAGCTCGTGCGCGCCGCCCTGGTCCACGACGTGGGCAAGGCCCGGATACCGCTCGCCATCCTCAACAAGCCCGGCCCCCTCGATCCGGCGGAGCGGACGGTGATGCGCGACCACGCCGCCTTCGGGCACGAGATCCTGGTCGCGGCCGGCGGCTTCGATCCGACCGTGCTCGCGGTGGTGCGCCACCACCACGAACTGCTCGACGGGTCCGGCTATCCGGACGGCCTCTCGGGCGGGGCGATCCCCGACCCCGTGCGGCTGACCACGATCTGCGACATCTACGCGGCCCTGGTGGAGCGCCGCCCCTATCGCGCACCGATGCCGAGCGCGGAGGCGATCGGCGTCCTCAAGGGGATGACGGGCAAGCTCGACATGGCCCTGGTCCACGCCTTCGCGCGCACCGTGTCGGGCTCCTGACGGAGCGGGCGGCTCTCCACCCGCATCCCAAAAAAATCAAAAAAAGTGCTTGGAGAGCTTCAGGCCCTGGGCCTGGTAGTTCGATCCGGAGCCCGCCCCGTAGAGGGTGGCCGGCACCTCGGCCATGCGCTCGTAGACGAGGCGGCCGACGATCTGGCCGTCCTCCAGCAGGAACGGCACGTCGCGGGAGCGCACCTCCAGCACCGCCCGCGCGCCGGAGCCCCCCGCCCCCGCATAGCCGAAGCCGGGATCGAAGAAGCCGGCGTAGTGCACCCGGAACTCCCCCACCAGGGGATCGAAGGGCACCATCTCGGCGGCGTGGTCGGGGGGGACCTGCACCGATTCCTTCGAGGCCAGGATGTAGAACTGGCCGGGATCGAGGATCAGCGCCCCCGAACCGTCGGCCGGCAGCGGCTCCCAGAAATCCGCGGCGCGGTGGGCGCCCGGCGCGTCCACGTCCACGAGGCCGGTGTGGCGCTTGGCCCGGTAGCCGATCAGCCCGTCGAAGCCGGACAGGTCCACCGAGACGGCCACCCCCCCCTGGAACGAGGGCTGGGCCGCGCTCACCAGGGGCGTGCGGGCATGCAGGGCCGCGAGTTCCGCCTCGCGCAGGCGCACCTCGCCGCGGCGGAAGCGGATCTGCGACAGGCGCGAGCCCGTCCGCACCAGGACGGGGAAGGTGCGCGGCGAGATCTCGGCGTAGAGGGGCCCGTGATAGCCGGCCTCGACCTGGTCGAAGGCCTCCGCCCGGTCGGCGATCACGCGGGTGAACACGTCGATGCGCCCGGTCGAGCTTTTGGGGTTGGCGCCCGCCGCGAGGTCGCCGGGCAGCGCCAGGGATTCCTGCAGTTCGGCGATGTAGACGCAGCCCGTCTCCAGCACCGCCCCCGGCCCCAGGTCGATGGCGTGGAGCGACAACCGGGCGACGCAGGCCTCCACCGTGCGGCTCGCGCCCGGCAGGAAGCTGGTGCGCACCCGGAAGGCGCGGGCACCCAGCCGCAGGTCGAGGCTCGCCGGCTGGATCTGGTCGGGGGCGTAGGGGGTCATGGGCCGGATCGCCCCGGCCCGCGTCAGCGCGGCGATGCCCTGCGCCGACAGGATGCCGTCCTGCATCGTACCGTCCATCGCGCGCTTCCGCCCCCGCACCATCGATCCTTCTCCGGCATCGCGCCTAATGCCGCCTTAAAAGGGGGCCGCCGCCGGGCCTGCGCGCCGGATGTGGCGTACTCCGACGCGATTGACGGGGATTCCCGGGCCGCCTACCACGTCAGCGACGGTCGAAGGCGCTGCTTCGGCCCGATGCTTGCCGTCCAGGAAGGCAATTCAGGGCGATGTACAAGGCCGAGACGCGCGGAATCAGCGTGACCGTGATGCCCCGCTTCGTCGAGGAGGAATCCTCGCCGGGCGAGAGCCGCTATTTCTTCGCCTACACCGTCGAGATCGTGAACAACGGCGACGAGCAGGTGCAGCTGCGCTCGCGCCACTGGCGCATCATCGACGGGCGCGGCGCCTGCCAGGAGGTGCGCGGGGCGGGCGTCGTCGGCAAGCAGCCGGTGCTGGAGCCCGGCGAATCGTTCTGCTATACGAGCGGCTGCCCGCTCACCACGCCGGACGGGCTGATGGCCGGCAGCTACACCATGGCGACGGTGGCCGGCGAGAGCTTCGAGGCCGAGATCCCCGCCTTCTCCCTCGACAGCCCGCACGTGCGCCGCAGCCTGCACTGAACCGATCATCGGTTCGCGGCCCGAACCGAGAGACGACATGACAGGGTCCGGTGAGCGGCTCGCGCCCCTCGACATGCTCGCGCGCCTCGTCGCGTTCGACACCGAGAGCAGCCGCTCGAACCTCGCGCTGATCGAGGCCGTCCGCGCCTATCTCGACGGCTGGGGCGTGCCCTACACCTGCGTGCCCAACGCCGCGGGCGACAAGGCGGCCGTCTTCGCCACCCTGGGGCCGATGACGGACGGCGGCGTCGTGCTCTCGGGTCACACCGACGTGGTGCCCGTCGCGGGCCAGGCCTGGAGCGCCGACCCGTTCACCCTCCGGGTCGACGGGGGACGCGCCTACGGCCGCGGCGCGGTGGACATGAAGGGCTTCTGCGCCCTGGCGCTCGCCCTGGTGCCGGACTTCCTCGCAGCCGGCCTCAGGCGCCCGGTCCACATCCTGCTCTCCTACGACGAGGAGACCACGTGCCTGGGCGTCGCCGACACCATCGCGCGCCTGGGCGCCGACCTGCCGCGGCCCGGCGCCGTGATCGTGGGCGAGCCCACCGACCTGGAGGTCGCCGACGCCCACAAGAGCGTCGTCACCTTCCTCACCACCGTGCACGGGCACGAGGCCCATTCGGCCAAGCCCCAGCTCGGGGCCAACGCCGTGATGGCGGCCTGCGACCTCGTCGCGGGACTGAACGGGATCGCGGACGCGATGATCGCCCGGGGCGATGCCTCCGGCCGCTTCGATCCGCCCGCCAGCACGGTGCACGTGGGCACGATCCAGGGTGGCAGCGCCCGCAACATCCTGCCCAAGCTCTGCGAGTTCCACTGGGAGTTCCGGGGCCTGCCCGACCTGGAAATGGGGGAAATCCCGGCGCTCTTCGGGGACGTCGTCGAGCGGGTGAGCCGCGAGCGCCTGAACCGCTACGGGCCCTATGGGCGGATCGAGACCGTGGAGGAGGTCGCGGTGCCGGGCCTGGCGCCGGAGCCGGGCTCGGAGGCCGAGCGGCTCGCCCTGCGGCTGGCCGGGCGCAACCGCACGGTCTCGGTGCCCTACGCCACGGAGGCCGGGCGCTTCCAGGCCGCCGGCATCCCCACCATCGTCTGCGGGCCGGGCTCGATCGACCAGGCCCACCAGCCCGACGAGTTCATCACCCTCAAGGCGCTGGCCGACGGGGAGGCCTTCCTGCGCCGGCTGATGGCGGAGTGCGCCCGGTGAACGCACAGGCCCCTCACGAGAAGGCCCTGCGCGAGCGGGTGAAGCTGCGCCCCCTGGAGCGGGAGGACCTGCTCTTCGTGCACCAGCTCAACAACAACGACAGCATCATGCGCTACTGGTTCGAGGAGGCCTACGAGTCCTTCGCCGAACTGTCGCAGCTCTACGAGCGCAACATCCACAACCAGACCGAGCGGCGCTTCATCGTCGCCACCGCGGGCAACGAGCCGGCGGGGCTGGTGGAGCTGGTGGAGATCAACCACCTGCACCGGCGCTGCGAGTTCCAGATCGCGATCCATCCCGGCTTCCAGGGCCGGGGCTACGCGCGCCAGGCGACGCGGGTGGCGATGGACTACGCCTTCAGCGTGCTCAACATCCACAAGCTCTACCTGCACGTGGACAAGGACAACGCGCGCGCCGTGCGCATCTACGAGAGCTGCGGCTTCCGCCCCGAGGGCATCCTGCGCGACGAGTTCTTCATGAACGGGCGCTACCGCGACGCCGTGCGCATGTGCCTGTTCCAGCCGGACTACCTCGCCGCCCGCGGCAGCGGCGACATCGCCGAGCCCGTGCTGAAGAGCTGATCCACGGCGTCCCCTCCCCCTTGCGGGGAGGGGTCAGGGGTGGGGGTGGCCCAGGATCGAGCGGTGCGGTGCCGTCTGCACCACCCCCACCTCCGGCTCCTCCCCGCAAGGGGGAGGAGAGGCCCGCGGTTCGGCCGCCTGTGTCACTGTCAGTCCGAAGGAGAGGGACCGTATGGCCCCTCCCCTTACTTCGCGGCTCGCTCAGTTGCGCGTGCCGCCGGCACCCTCGCGGGACCCGTTGCCGCCGCGGTCGCCCTGCATGCCGCCGCGCTCCGTTCCGCCACGCTCCGCGCCGCCCTTGTCGGAGGCGTTGCGGATGCCGCCCTTGTCCGGGCCGCCGCGCAGGTCGCCGTTGCGCACGGCGTCCCGCCCGGAGCCCGTCTGCTCCATGCCCCCGGTCCGGGTGCGGTCGGCGCCGCGCTCCTCGCGTCCGCCCGCGTTGCGGAAGCCGCCCGTGCTGCGCTCGGTGGAGCGGGTCTGCGTGCGCGTGGTGCGGCTCTCGCCGCGCTCGCCCCCGCGGAAGCCGACGTCGACGGTGCCGCCGCGGCGCTCGGTCGTCGCCACGCTCAGGCGGCGATACTCGGGCGAGCCGTAGACGACGCGCCGGCCGCGGATCACGACGTAGCGCTCGCCGGGCGTGCTCTCCCGCACGGTGACGAGGCGCCGGTATTCCGGCGAGCCGTAGACCACGCGCTGGCCGCGCACGACCACGAAGCGTTCGCGCGGGCCGCTGCGGCGCTCGGTGACGATCAGGCGGCGGTACTCGGGCGAACCGTAGACGACGCGGCGGCCGCCGATCAGCACGAAGCGGCCCTCGCGGCGGAATCCGCCCTCCACGCGCTCCGAGCGCACGTCGGTACGGCTGCGGGTCTCGGTCCGCTCCGTCCGGCGCTCGCGGTCGCCCTCGCGCGCGCTGCGCGCCGAGCGGTCGCCGTCGCGGCCTCCGCTTCCCTCGGCCCGTGCGCCGTCCCTACGGTCGTCGCGCCCGGCGCTCTCGCGGTTTTTCGGGCCCCGCTCGGCCGCCCCGTCCGAGCCCCTGTCCGCGCTCGTCCCGGCGCTCCGGGAATCCTTGCCCTGCATGGTATCCTTGCCCTGCACGGCGCCCTCGCGCCGGCCGCCCCGCGCCTCGGCGCCGCTCTCGCGCGCGCCGCCGCCCGCCTTCATGCCGGATGATTCGGCACCCCCGCGGGCCCCGCCCGTCGCACCGCCTGCCGGGGCGTTGGCCGCACCCTGTGCGTAGGCCGACGTGGTGAACAGCAGGGCGGCCAGGCCGATCGCGTATGTCCTCATGGCGTTTCCTCCAGGATCTTGAGACGCACCGAAACGTCGCAAGCCCGGAAACGGTTCATGACTGATGTCGCGGATATTTTCGCAACCGAAACCTGTGTTCCGACGTTTTGCGCGCGTCGGTAAGCCTGGCTATTGCTGCGGGCCCGCCTCGATCTCGGACTCGACCTCGGCGGGATCGAGGTCGTAGCGGCGCGAGCAGAACTCGCAGGTGATGGCGATGCGCCCGTCCTCGGCCACCATCTCCCGCCGCTCCTGGGGGGAGAACGAGCGGATCATGCCCATCACCCGCTCGGGCGAGCAGCGGCAGCGCTCGTGCACGGGCTGGCCGTCGAACACCCGCACCCCGCGCTCGTGGAACAGGCGGTAGAGCAGGCGCTCGCTCGACACCTCGGGGTCGACGAGTTCGTGGTCCTCGACCGTGTTGACCAGCGAGCGCGCCTCGACCCAGGCATCGTCCTCGGGGGCGCCCGCGGCGTCAAAGTGGGCGTGCCCCTCCGGGATGTCGCCCGGCGGCAGGTCGGCGAGCCGCGCCCGGTCGATCGATTGCGGCAGGAACTGCACCAGCAGGCCCCCCGCCCGCCAGCGGCTGCGCCCGTCCTCGAACTGCTCGGCCACGGCGAGGCGCACCTCGGTGGGGATCTGCTCGGACTGGCGGAAATACTGGTGGGCCGCCGCCTCCAGGCTCTGGCCTTCCAGCGCCACGACGCCCTGGTAGCGGCTGGCCGCCGAGCCCTGGTCGATGGTCATGGCCAAGTGCCCGGCGCCGATCAGGTCGCTCGCCTTCAGGGGGCCGGTGCCGAGGGCGGAGACCCGCTCCGCCTCGAAGCGCGCGGTGGCGCGCAGGCGGTCGGGCGCCTCGAAATCCACCACCAGCATGCCCACCGGCCCGTCCGTCTTGGTCTGGAGCTGGAACCGGCCCTCGAACTTCAGGGAGGAGCCCAGCAGCACCGTGAGCGCCGCCGCCTCGCCGAGCAGCCGCGCCACCGCGTCCGGGTAGCCGTGCCGGCGCAGGATGGTGTCCACCGAAGCGCCCAGGCGCACGACGCGCCCGCGCACGTCGAGGGCCTCGACGGAGAACGGCAGCACCGCGTCGTCGCCGCCCGCGTGGCCGTTGGTCGTGATGTCGTGGAGGGTCGGTCCGGAGGTCATGGCCTCTCCGTCGTCTTGCGGCCGGCGCGGTTCCCTCCCCCCTCTGTGGGGGAGGGTGGCCCTCGCGTGAGCG
>NZ_BPRB01000307.1 GCF_022179685.1 Methylobacterium trifolii | reverse complement strand
CTCGCGTGAGCGAGGGTCAGGAGAGGAAGGCGCCTGTCCTGGAGACGCCTCCCAAAACCCAAGAAATCAGGTCACGAACAGCAGGTTCAGGCCCGCCCTTCGAAACCCGTCCTCGGCGATCTTGAGGTCGAGGCCGTAGGACGCGACATCGTCGGCGATCGGGTCGAGGCTCGGGTCGCGGTGCTGGTGCAAGTGCTTGATGTAGCTGTGGCAGGTGGTGCAGGTCTCGACCTGAACGTCTTTCGAGACCTCGTCGAGGCCGTAATAGCTGACGCCCTCGCCCGAGCCGCAGGCCGTGCAGCGGATGCGGACGTGGTTCCAGAGGGTGCCGCAGAGGGAGCAGGCCAGGTAGCGGGCCTTGTCGGCCGGCGTCCAGCCGACGATCAGGCTCGCCACCGGCGCCCCGCCGCAACAGGGGCAGACGCCATCCGCCACCGGTTTCAGGGCCTTGGTGTCGAGGCGGGCGGCCTGTCCGGCCATCAGGACCTGGAGGGCCGCCGCGACGAAGACGCATTCGGCCAGGCGCTCGACGGGGATCGCCCCCTCGTGCACCTGGATCGCGAGGTCCAGGCGGTCCTCGGGGGTGGCCGCGCGCAGGGCGTCGAGGGCGATGCGCGCCGGTTCGGGCGCGCCAGCGAGGTCGAGGCGGGCGAGCAACCCGTCGAGGCAGGCGGCGAAGGCGCCCGAAGCCTCGATCCCGTGGCGGGAGAGCGGCGGCATGCCGTTCTCCAGGCGCAGGGCGAGGTTCGCCCCGGATTCGGGCGGTGGCGGGGGCAGCGCGGCCTGGACCTGAGCCTGGGCTTCGGCGACCTGGGCCAGCAGGCCGAGATAGCCGGCAAGCGGATGACCGGGGGCAACCTTGCGCAGCCGCGCGGCTCGGTCGGCGAACAGGCTCGCCGGTTCGGGCAGGCGCACGAACGGGACCGAGGCGGCGATGCCGATCCGGTCCGGGTCGGGCTTCAGTTCGCGCAGGCGCCGGGTCGGTTCGAGGGAGGCGGGCGCGACCGCCTCGCCCGCGTCGTCGGGCGCGGGCGCACGTTTGAAGAAGCGGGCCAAGGCTTTTATGATCCGCGCTTGTCGGTCGGCCCGCGGCGCAGGCGCCCGCCTGCGATCTGCCGGAACCACTTGCGGTGGTGGCGGTAGGCCCAGCCGCCGGTGACGGTGCCGCGGACCATGGCGCGGCCCGTGCCGCGGACCCAGATGCCGGCATAGACGTGTACGACGATGATGGCGATGGCGATCACGGCTGCCAGCGAATGGGCGAGCAGGGCCCAGCGCTTCGTCTCGATGACCGTGTAGGCGTAGAAGTACTGGTCCCAGATCACGAGGCCGGTGACGAACATGATCGCGATCAGCGCGGTCTGGCCCCAGAACACGCCCTTCTGCCCGGCATTGTACTTGCCGAGTTCGGGCAGGCGGTCCTCGCGGTTGGTGACCACGTCGCCGATCTTCATCGACCAGGCCACGTCGTCCCTATTGGGGATGTTCAGGCGCCAGAAGCGCAGGAACAGCAGGGCGAAGGAGACCATCAGTGCCACGCCGAACCAGGGATGGATCGCCCGCGTCGCCTGCCCGCCCCCGAACAGGCCGGTGAGCGAGAACAGGTAGGGCGTGAACATGGCCAGCCCCGAGAGTGTCAGCAGGGTGAACAGGATCGCGGTGATCCAGTGGTTCACCCGCTGCAGGCCGGTGTAGCGCGGCACGTACATGACCTCGGGCGACTCGTCCCTCGCCTCGTGGAGGGGGCGGGTCTCGCCGTCTCGAACGTCGGTGTGACTGGTCATCGCATCCGCTTCTGTGATCGTCCCGAAGGCTACTCCGGCGGTCTCGAAGTCGCGCGGGGCCGGACGTGTCCGTCCGGCCCCGGTGCGCTTGGAGCAGGCTGCTTTCTCACGGAAACAGCATGCTCCAAGTCACTGTGTTCGCATGATGTCTTCGGGAAACCGGTTTCCACTTTCCCGCATCGTGCTCTAGTGCGGCCGGGCCTCGTCGCCCGCGCGGCGCTTCTCCCGGTCGAACGCGATCGCCTCCTCCTCCTCCTCCGGCACCACCTCGTTCGGGCCCGCGGTGACGTAGTGGAAGAAGCCGGCCACCGCCGCGAAGCCCATCGCGGCCAGGCCGAACACCTTGGCCCCGCCCTTCCAGAAGGCGACGAGGGCCGAGATCTTCGGGTCGTCGGGCAGGCCGGCATAGAGGCTCGGCTTGTCGTTGTGGTGGAGCACGTACATCACGTGGGTGCCGCCCACGCCCGCCGGGTCGTAGAGCCCGGCATGCTGGAAGCCGCGGGACTTGAGGTCCTCGACCCGGTCGTGCGCCTGCTCGATCATCGCGGCCTTGGTGCCGAACATGATCGAACCGGTGGGACACGCCTTGGCGCAGGCCGGCGCCTGGCCGACCGCGACGCGGTCGGAGCAGAGCGTGCACTTGTAGGCCTTGTGGTCCTTCTCGGAGATGCGGGGGATGTTGAAGGGGCAGCCCTTCACGCAATAGCCGCAGCCGATGCAGTTCTCCTCGATGAAGTCCACGATGCCGTTGGAATACTGCACGATGGCGCCGGGCGAGGGGCAGGCCTTGAGGCAGCCCGGATCGGTGCAGTGCATGCAGCCGTCCTTGCGGATCAGCCATTCGAGGTTGTTGGTCTCCGCGTTCTCGTATTCCGTGAACCGCATCAGGGTCCAGGTCTTGGGCGTGAGGTCGTGCGGGTTGTCGTAGACGCCGGTGTTCACGCCGATGTCGTCACGCAGGTCGTTCCACTCCTCGCAGGCCGATTGGCAGGCCTTGCAGCCGATGCACTTCGACACGTCGATGAGCTTGGCGACCTCCATGTGCGAGCGGATGGCCGGCGGCGTCTCCGTAGAGGCGGAGCGCTGCCGGATGTCGAGGGAGCTGTAGTCGGCCATTGTTTCCGTGCTCCCCTTACGCGACGGCGTCGGCGGGAGGCGTCGTCGCCTCGATGTTGACGAGCCACGCCTTGAACTCGGGCGTCTCCGTGTTGGCGTCGCCCACCACCGGGGTGAGGGAGTTCGGGTGCCATCCTTTCCGGGTCAGGCCGATGAAGCCCCAATGCTGCGGGATGCCGACGACGTGGACGGCCTTGCCGTCGCACATCAGCGGCTTGATGCGCTTGGTGACGACCGCCTTGGCCTTGAGGGAACCGCGCTTCGACCAGACCCGGACCCAGCCGCCCTTGACGATGCCCTTCTCACGCGCGAGCTGCTCGGAAATCTCCACGAACGCCTCCGGTTGGAGGATCGCGTTGATCCGGGCGTGCTTGGTCCACTGGTGGAAGTGCTCGGTCAGCCGGTAGCTGGTCGCCGCGTAGGGGAACTCATCCGAGGTGCCCAGGTCGGCCAAGTCCCCCTTGAAGATGCGGGCGGCCGGAGCCCCCTTGATCTTCGGGAAGGGGATGTTGGCCATCGGCGATTCGAAGGGCTCGTAATGCGTCGGGAACGGCCCGTCGCGCATCAGGCCGCGGGTCCACAGGCGGGCGACGCCCTCCTGGTTCAGGATGAACGGGCCCACGCCCTTTTCGGGTGCCACGGTGGCGCCGTAGTCCGGCACGTCGAAGCCGACCCACTGCTTGCCGTTCCACTCGATGAGCTTCTTCTTCTCCGACCAGGGCTTTCCCTCCGGGTCGCAGGAGGCGCGGTTGTAGAGGATGCGGCGGTTGGCCGGCCAGGCGAAGGCCCAGTTCGGCGCGATGCCGCGGTTGCCGGGATCGGTGTTGTCCCGGCGGGCCATGGTGTTGCCCTTCTCGGTGTAGCAGCCCGAGTAGACCCAGCAGCCGCAGGCGGTCGAGCCGTCGTCCTTGAGCTGACTGAACCCGTCGACCTGCCGGCCGGCGGGCAGCGTCGCCCCGTTCAGGTCCTGGGTCGGGGCCAGCGTGTAGCCGTTCAGCTCGCGCGCCAGCTCGACTGGAGTCGGCGACTCGCTGATCGCGTAGTTCCAGGTCAGGTTGAGGATCGGGTCGGAGAAGGCACCGCCCTCCTTCTTGTACATCTCCTTCACCCGGAGATGGATCTCCGACATGATCTCGATGTCCGAGCGGCACTCGCCCGGCGCGTCCTGGGCCTGCCAGTGCCATTGCAGCCAGCGGCTGGAATTCGAGAGCGAGCCCTCCTCCTCCGCGAACAGGGTGGTGGGGAGTTCGAACACCTCCGTCTGGATCTTGGTGGGATCGACGTCGTTGTACTCGCCGTGGTTCTCCCAGAACCGGGCGGTCTCGGTCTTGAGGGGGTCCATCACCACGACGAACTTCAGCTTGGCGAAGGCGTCGGCCATCTTGGCGCGGTTGGGGAACGACATCAGGGGGTTGAAGCCCTGGATGACGTAGCCCGTCATCTTGCCCTGCTTGGCCAGTTCGAAGCCGCGCATGATGTCGTAGGTCGGCACGTCGAGCTTGGGCAGGTAGTCGTAGGCCCAGTCGTTCTCCTTGGTCGCCTTCTCGCCCCACATCGCCTTCTGGAAGGAGACGAAGAACTTGTTGTAGTTCGACCAGTAGCTCGTCTGTCCCGGACGGAGCGGCTTGAACTGCCGCTTGGCGCTGTAGTCGGCGTAGTTCGGCTCCTTCTCCGTGGGGATGTTGAGGTAGCCGGGGATGAGGTTGCTCATCAGCCCGACATCGGTCAGCCCCTGGATGTTGGAGTGGCCGCGCAGCGCGTTCATGCCCCCGCCGAGCATGCCGATGTTGCCGAGCAGCGTCTGCACGATGCACATCGCGCGGATGTTCTGAGAGCCCTTGGAATGGTGGGTCCAGCCCAGCGCGTAGAGGGAGGTCATCGTCCGTTCGGGCGAGGACGTGGTGGCGATCAGCTCGCAGACCTTGAGGAACGTCTCCTTGGGCGAGCCGCAGATCCGCTGCACCATCTCGGGGGTGTAGATCGCGACGTGCTGCTTCAGGAGCTGCATGACGCAGCGCGGGTGCTGCATCGTCTCGTCGACCACGGCGTAGCCGTCCGGGCCGATCTCGTAGTCCCAGGTCGACTTGTCGTAGTCGCGCTTCTCCGCGTCGTAGCCCGAGAACAGCCCTTCTCGGAAGTCGTAGCCCTCGCGCACGACGTAGCCGGCGTTGGAATAGGCCGAGACGTAGCGATGCTGGAGCTTGTCGTTGTCGAGCAGGTACTTGGCCACGCCCGACAGGAACGCGATGTCCGTCCCCTGCCGGATCGGGCAGTACAGGTCGGCCACCGACGCGGTGCGGGTGAAGCGCGGATCGACGACGATCAGCTTGGCGTTGTTATGCGCCTTGGCCTCGACGACCCACTTGAAGCCGCAAGGGTGCGCTTCGGCGGCATTGCCGCCCATGACGGTGATGACGTCCGCGTGCTTGATGTCCATCCAGACATTCGTCATCGCACCGCGGCCGAAGGAGGGCGCCAGACTGGCGACCGATGGGCCGTGTCAAACCCTGGCCTGGTTGTCGAAGACCAGGGCCCCCATGCTTCGGACGACCTTGTAGGTGATCCAGGCCGTCTCGTTGGTGGTGGCCGAGGCGCCGAGGAAGCCGGTGGTGATCCAGCGGTTGACCGGCAGGTCTCCGTTCCTGGCGACGAAGTTCCTGTCGCGGTCCTCCTTCAGTAGCTTCGCGATCCGGTCGAGGGCGAAGTCCCAGGAGACGCGCTTGAACTCGGAGGAGCCCGCCACCCGGTGCAGGGGGTACTTGGTCCGGGTCTCGGCCTGGATGAAGTCGAGCAGCGCCGAGCCCTTGGGGCAGAGGGTGCCGCGGTTGACCGGATGATCGGGGTCGCCCTCGACGTGCATGACGGCCGAGCGGGCGTTCTTCGATTTGTCGCCGAGGCTGTAGAGGATGACGCCGCAGGCCACCGAGCAATAGGGGCAGGTGTTGCGGGTCTCGCGCATCTGCGCCAGCTTGAACGGGCGCACGGCAGCCGCCATGGCCGGCTCGAGGCCGCCGAAGCCGAGGGCGCCGAGCGAGCCCCCCGCGAGGCCGGCGCCGGCCCCCTTCAGCAGACCGCGCCTGGAGACCTGGATCGTCATCTGGAGTTCCCCGACACGAGTTGGTTTAATTCCAAGGTGTCTCAGGATCGCGGCGCGCAGGCAAGTGCGGTGGCATGACACAGCAGGCGATTCTGTTGCCGGGACGGCCCACGATTTCGCAGCCCGATCAATCCTCTAGCCGAGGGAGAAATCGGTGCGCCGCCTCACTTCGAGGGCACCGCCGGGCTCATGCCGGAGGGGCCGGGCGTGCGGTGGTCCATCGGCTCCTGCGGCTCGGTGCCGGTGGAGGCCGTGGCCGGGGCATCGGGGACGGGGCGGGACTTGTTCTCGCCGGTGGACTTGCCCCCCGGATCGGGGGCGTCCTTGGCCGCGGACTGCTCCCGCGGGACCGGCGCCTGGCTCCAGCCGTCGTTGGCGCTGCGGGACTTGTCGCCCATCACGTCGACGCCCTTGATCTCGCCGGGCGGCGTCTGGGCCTGGACCGGGCACAGGGACGCCGCGAGGGCGACGGCCGCGGCTGCGAGGAGGCGGGCGACGAGCATGGGATACCTCGGGCTGGAGCCGTATGATTCTCCGGGCAACGTGGCCTTCGCGGCGCGAGTTCCGGGGTGTGGCGTCCGGGCACGACGCGGGACGACCCGGTGACGCGCCCTTAACCAAGCTTTGCCATTGTGCGGGTCTGCTGGGCGGGGTGCGGAGATCCGAAGGTCATGTCGAAGACGCAGACGGATCGCCCGGCCGCTACCCCGGCGTCCAAGCCGCCTCTCAGCCCCGGCGTGCGCCGCCATCTCGGCCAGAACCTGCGCACGCTCTACGCCGACAGCCTCTCGGCGCCGGTGAGCCAGCGCCTGGAAGCCCTCATCGCCCAGCTCGACCGGCCCAAGGCGTAGACGCAGCCCACCTCAGTCCAGGGCGACGGCGGCCACGGCGAACAGGCCGGCCAGGATGAGATTGCCGGCGAGCATCAGGGCGAACACGGTCATGGGTGCTGTCTGACTTCGAGCGGGAGGGAAGCGGCCAATCCGCGATTCGTCCGGCCTGCGCCGCTTCTAGCCGCCCGCCCATGAACGGCGCGCCCACACGCCGAAGCGAAATCCCGCTCCGGCCCGCGAAGTCGGCCCTGTGGTGCGCCGCGGTCACGCCCGACACGGGGCGGCGTTCCGTTTCCGACCTTGTCTTTGCCCGAAATCCCGTTCAGCATCGTTAAGGCTTCGTTAACGCGGAGCCGGCGCCGGACTCGTGCGTCCAACCCTCACGATACGGAGCGGCGACATGGCGATGGGATCGATCGGCGAAGCGTTCCTCGCGGCCTCCAGCTTCCTCGGCCTGGGTAGCCTGCGCCTCGGCGCCGACGGCGCCATGACCTCCACCCTCTCGGAGGATGCGTTCTCCCACGGCGCGGTCGCGACCCTGCCGGCGATCGCCGCCTTCGCCCCCGGCGAGTCCTATTTCGAGGCCGTCGCACAGGCGCTGGACCAAGCCGGCTACCTCGACGCCTGAGGCGCGATCGGCCTGTCTCGTACGCTGCCGTAGGAATCGGCTCGCCGCAGCCCTGCGAAGCGTCGGCATTCTGTCGTGAACCGGAACGCGCGGATTTAGGGTCGATTCAGACGACAATCGGGACCGTCCCGCCTGCCATCTTACGCCGTGCCGCGAAAAAGACGTTCTTTCTAAGGAACGCGCCGACGGCATAAGACCGTTCTCCGCCCCGTTCGAACGGGAGAAGGGTGTTTTTCGGCGCCCTGCATTCGCGCGCGATCCCTTGGAGTGAGGTGGCGAATCGCTTGCTGCGATGCGATCCCAGGCGCTGCGCCGCCCCCGCCACGCGCTTGACAACGTTCTGTAAAACGAACGAAACAACCTCGACGGCAGACAGGCGGTCGCGGCGCCATCGCGCGGCGGCCGGGTTTCGGAGGATCGACGTGAGACAGCATCCAGCTACGGGGATCGGCGGCGCGCATCCGGCCCGCCTTCTGGCGAGCCTGGTGCTGGTCGCCTGCCTCGTCCCGGCCTCCCTCGCGCCGGCCGCGGCCGAGACCGCCCTGCTCAACGTCTCCTACGACCCCACGCGCGAACTCTACCGCGACGTGAACGCGGCCTTCGCCGAGGAGTGGAAGGCCAAGACCGGCGAGGCCATCACGGTGCGGGCCTCGCACGGCGGCTCCGGCTCCCAGGCCCGCACCGTCATCGACGGGGTCGACGCAGACGTGGTGACGCTGGGCATCCCCTCCGACATCGACGCCATCGCCAAGCTCACCAAGAAGATCCCCGCGGACTGGCGCACCAGGCAGCCCAACGAGGGCCTGCCCTACACCTCGACGGTGGTCTTCCTCGTGCGCAAAGGCAACCCGAAGGGCGTGAAGGACTGGGCCGACCTCGCCAAGCCCGAGGTGAAGGTCATCACCCCCAACCCCAAGACCTCGGCGGGCGGACGCTGGAACTTCCTGGCCGCCTGGGGCTACGCCTACAACCAGGACAAGGACGCGGAGAAGGCCAACGCCTTCGTCGGGCAGATCTACAAGAACGTGCCGGTGCTCGACACGGGCGCGCGGGGCTCCACCGTCACCTTCGCCCAGCGGGGCCTGGGCGACGTGCTGCCGACCTGGGAGAACGAGGCGTTCCTGGTCCTGCAGGAGTTCGGCGCCGACAAGTTCGACGTGGTGGTGCCGCCGACCTCGATCTACGCCGAGCCGCCGGTGGCGCTCGTCGACGCCAACGTCGACCGCAAGGGCACCCGCAAGGCGGCCGAGGCCTACCTCGCCTTCCTCTATACCGACAAGGCGCAGGCCATCTTCGCCAAGCACCACTATCGCCCCCTCAAGCGCGCGGCGGCGGCCGAGGCCGACCTCAAGCTCCTGCCCGAGATCAAGCTGTTCAAGATCGAGGACCTCCAGGGCAACTGGGACGACATCCAGAAGAAGAACTTCGACACGGGCGGCCTGTTCGACCAGTTGAGCCGGGCGGGGCGGTAGCGCCGCGGCGTCCCTCCCCCCTTTGC
>NZ_BPRB01000306.1 GCF_022179685.1 Methylobacterium trifolii | reverse complement strand
GAACCTGCTTAGCCCGATGGTCGCCACGCGCGCCCTCAGCGCCGCCGAGCGCGTCCCCGGCCGGCGGGAGAGCGAGGGCGCCGTCTCCCTGTCCGAGCGGATGCCCCGCCTCGTGCTGGAGGCCCGGCGCGTCTCCTCGATGCTGGCCCACGGCCTGCACGGGCGGCGCCGGGCCGGGCCGGGCGAGAGCTTCTGGCAGTTCCGGCCCTTCGTCACCGGCGAGGCTGCCGCCCGGATCGACTGGCGCCGCTCGGCCCGCGACGACCGGCTCTACGTCCGCGAGCGCGAGTGGGAGGCCGCCCACAACATCTGGCTCTGGATCGACCGCTCGGCCTCGATGGGGTTCTCGTCCGACCTCGCCGCCGCGCCCAAGGTCGAGCGCGCCCTCGTCCTGGGCCTGGCGCTGGCCGATGCCTTCGTGGAAGGGGGCGAGCGCACCGGCCTGCTCGGGCTGACCCGCGCGACCGCATCGCGAAAGATCGTGGAGCGGATGGCGCAGGCCCTGGTCGCGGACGCGGCAGGCCTGACCCAGGACATGCCGCCGCGCGCCACCCCCGCCCGATTCGACGAGGTGATCCTGATCGGCGACTTCCTGACGCCGCTGCCCCGGATCGAGGCCGCGGTGCAGGAACTCGCCGGGCGCGGCAGCCGCGGCCACCTCGTGCTGGTGGCCGATCCGATCGAGGAGACCTTCCCTTTCGCGGGGCAGGCGGTGCTGCACGACCTCGAATCCGGCCTCTCCCTGGACGTGGGCGATGCCGCCTCCTGGGGCGCGGCCTACCGCGCCCGCATCGCCGCCCACCGCGACGGGCTGGAGCGCATCGCCCGCGGCCAGGGCTGGACGTTGACCCTGCACCGGACGGACCGGCCGGCGAGCGAGGCGGCGTTGCGCCTCGTCACCCTGGTCGCCGCCGCCCGCGGCACCGGTTGAGGAGCCCGCCTTGCTCGGACTGACCTTCGCCGCCCCCCTCGCTCTGGCCGCCCTCGTCGGCCTGCCGGCCCTGTGGTTCCTGCTGCGGGTGACGCCGCCGCGCCCGCGCCGGATCGACTTCCCGCCCCTCAAGCTGGTCGCCGACCTGCTGCCCGAGCGCCAGACCCCGGCCCGCACGCCGCCCTGGCTGCTGATCCTGCGCCTGCTGGCCGCCGCAGCCCTGATCCTGGCGGTCTCCGGCCCGGTCTGGAACCCGAACGGGGTGGGGGCCGGCGGCGGGCGCAACGCCCTCTTGGTGCTCCTCGACAACGGCTTCCCCGCCGCCCACGACTGGCGCGAGCGCCTGCGGGTCGCCACCGACGCGGTCGAGGGCGCGGCCCGCGACGGCCGCCCCGTGGCGGTGCTGGGGCTCGCCGACCCGGCCGCCCCCTTCGAGGCGCGCACGCCGGCCGCCGGCCTGGAGCGCCTGCGCGCCATCGTGCCCCGCCCCCATCTCGGCGACCGGGCCGCGCACCTGCCCTCGATCGCCGCCTTCCTGGAGAAGAACCCCGGCGCCGGCCTCGTCTGGATCAGCGACGGCGTCGCCGGGCCGAGGGATGATGCCTTCGCCGGCGGGCTCGCCGAGGCGGCCAAAGCCCAGGGCGCCGCGATCACCGTCCTGCGGGCCGAGGCGCCGCCGGCGCTCGCGCTCACGGGGGCGGAGACCGCCGGGCGGCTGACCACCCACGTGCTGCGCGCCGCCCCGAACGGGCGCGAGACCAGTCTCGTGCGGGCGCTCGACCAGAAGGGCCTGCCGCTGGCCGAGCACGATTCCACCTTCGCGGCCGGCGCCACGCAGGCCGAAATCGGCTTCGACATGCCGGTGGAGTTGCGCAACACCATCAGCCGCCTGGAGATCGCGGGCGAGCGCTCGGCCGGCGCCGTCATCCTGATGGACGAGCGGGGCAAGCGCCGCCGGGTCGGCCTCGTCTTCGGCGGCACCAGCGACCAGGCCCAGCCCCTGCTCGCCCCGACCTACTACCTCTCGCGGGCGCTCGCCCCCTTCGCCGACGTGCAGGAGGCCAGGGGGGCCAAGGGCACGGCGGAGTCGATCGGCCAGCTCCTCGACAACCAGGTCACGGTGCTGGTGCTCGCCGACGTGGGCGCCATGGACGAGAAGACCGCGGCGCGGGTGCAGACGTTCGTGGAGGGCGGCGGCCTGCTGCTGCGCTTCGCCGGGCCGCGGCTGGCCGCCGGCAACGACCCGCTCGTGCCGGTGCGCCTGCGCCGCGGCGGGCGGACGCTGGGCGGCACCCTCTCCTGGGACAGCCCGAAGACCCTGGCCGCCTTCACCCCCGAGAGCCCCTTCGCCGGCCTGACGCCGCCCCCCGACATCGGCGTGCGCCGCCAGATCCTGGCCGAGCCCGACGGCGACCTGCCGGGCCGCACCTGGGCCTCCCTCCAGGACGGCACGCCCATCGTCACCGCCGAGCGGCGGGGGCAGGGGCAGCTCGTGCTGTTCCACGTCACCGCCGACACCACCTGGTCGAACCTGCCCCTGTCGGGCCTGTTCATCGACATGCTGCGCCGGGTCGTGGCCCTGGCCGGGAGTTCCGCGCCGCCCGGCGACGGGGGGCCGCGGCCGGCCGCCGCCGTGCTTGCCCCGCGCCTGACGCTCGACGGATTCGGGGCGCTCGGCACCCCGCCCGCCACCGCCACCGCCGTCCCGGCCGACTACGCCGACCGGGCGAGCCACGAACACCCGCCCGGCTTCTACGGCCCGGCAGACGGCGGCGTGGCGGTCAACGCCCTGAAGGTCGGCGACCGGCTCGCGGCCCTCGATGTCGCGGGGCTGTCCGGCGCCCGCCTCGGGACGCTGGCCGGCGCGGAGACCCTCGATCTGCGCCCGAGCCTCTTCACCGTGGCGCTGCTGCTCCTCGTCCTCGACACCCTGGCCGGGCTCTGGCTCGGCGGCTTCCTGAGCGGGGCCAGGCTCGGGCGCCTGCGCGGGCGGCCCGCCGTGCTCGTGCTCGCCGGACTCGTGCTGCTGGCCAACTTCGCGCCGCTGCCGGCCCGTGCCGAGGAGCCGCCGGCCAACCGGCCGAACGGCATCGAATCGGCCCTGGTCACGCGGCTCGCCTACGTGATCACCGGGGATGCCGCCATCGACGAGGCCAGCCGCGCGGGCCTGACCGGGCTGACGCAGATGCTGGCCTCGCGCACGGCCCTGGAGCCGGGCGAGCCCGCCGGCCTCGATCCGGCCCGGGACGAGCTCGCCTTCTACCCGCTGATCTACTGGCCGATCGCGCCGGGCCGGCCCCAGCCCTCCGAGGCCGCGATCCGGCGCGTGGACGCCTTCATGCGCAACGGCGGCACCGTCCTGTTCGACACCCGCGACGCGCTCACCGCCCGCCCCGGCGGCCCGCCGACGCCGGAGGCCGCCTACCTCCGCCAGATGCTGGCGACCCTGGAGGTGCCGGAACTGGAGCCGGTACCCCTCGACCACGTGCTGACCAAGGCGTTCTACCTCGTGGACAGCTTCCCCGGCCGCTACGCCACGGGCCAGACCTGGGTCGAGGCGCTGCCGCCGGCCGGGGAGGGGGCCGAGCGCCGCCCGGCGCGGGCCGGCGACGGCGTCAGCCCCATCGTCATCACCGGCAACGACCTCGCCGCCGCCTGGGCGGTGGGGCGCCGGGGCGAGGCGCTCTACCCGGTCGTCGGCGGCGACCAGCGCCAGCGCGAGATGGCCTTTCGCGGGGGCGTGAACATCGTGATGTACACGCTCACCGGCAACTACAAGGCCGACCAGGTCCACGTCCCGGCGCTCCTGGAGCGGCTGGGCCAGTGAATTTTTTGGATACAGCGCGAAGCCCCGCGGCTCTCCCTCTCCTCTCTGCGGAAGAGGGTGGCCCTCGCGTCAGCGAGGGTCGGGAGAGGGGAGCACCGCATCCGGAAAGCGCGCTCCCCTCTCCCGCCCCGCTTCGCGGGCCACCCTCCCCCGCAGAGGGGGAAGGGCATGCGTCACGCCATGAAACCGAAGGCCCCGCCTCATGCTGAGCCTCAGCTTCACCCCGCTCCTGCCCTGGCCGGTGCTGGCGGGCCTGGGCGTCCTCGTCCTGCTGTTCATCGTGCTGGCGTTCCTCGCCCGCGGGCGCACCGCCGCCCTGCGCGCCCTGGTGCTCGCCCTGGTGCTCGCCGCGCTCGCCAACCCCGCCCTGGTGCGCGAGGACCGGGAGCCGGTGAAGGACGTGGCGGCCGTGATCGTCGACCGCTCCGGCTCCCAGGCGCTGGGCGACCGGCCGGCCGTCACCGACCGGGTCCGGGCCGAGCTGCAGCGCCGGTTCGGGGCGCTCACCAACATCGAGCCGCGCTTCATCGACGTGCCGGACGCCCGCGAGGGCGACGACGGCACCAAGCTGTTCACGGCGCTGGGCCAGGCGCTGGCCGACGTGCCGCCGGAACGGCTGGCCGGCGTGGTGATGCTCACCGACGGCGTGGTGCACGACATCCCCGCCTCGCTCGCAGCCCTCGGGATCAAGGCGCCGCTCCACGTCCTGGTGACGGGCCACGCCGACGAGCGCGACCGGCAGATCAGGCTGCTGGAGGCGCCGCGCTTCGGCATCGTCGGCCGTGACCTTTCCATCCGCGCCGAGGTGATGGAGCGCGGCGGCACCGGCAACGCGGTCGTCACCGTGCGCCGCGACGGCGAGGAGATCGGCCGGCGCACCGTCCCCACCGGCCAGCCCTTCGCCCTGACCACGCGGATCGAGCACGGCGGCCCCAACGTCGTGGAAATCGAGGTCGAGCCCCTTCCGGGCGAACTGACGACCATCAACAACCGCGCCGTCCTCCCGATCGAGGGAATTCGCGAAAAGCTCAGGGTGCTGCTGGTCTCGGGCGAGCCGCACCAGGGCGAGCGCACCTGGCGCAACCTGCTGAAGTCCGACGCCAACGTGGACCTCGTTCACTTCACCATCCTTCGGCCCCCGGAGAAGCAGGACGGCACGCCGATCTCGGAGCTGTCGCTCATCGCCTTCCCCACGCGCGAGCTGTTCGTCCAGAAGATCAAGGACTTCGACCTCATCATCTTCGACCGCTACGCCAACCAGAGCGTGCTGCCGTCTGCCTATTTCGACAACATCGTGCGCTACGTCCGCGAGGGCGGCGCGCTCCTGATCGCGGCCGGCCCCGAATTCGCCGGTCCCGCGAGTCTGGCCCGCACGCGCCTTGCCGGCATCCTGCCCGGCGACCCGAACGGGCGCGTGGTCGAGCACCCCTACAAGGCGATGCCGACGCCGACCGGCCGGCGCCACCCGGTGACGCGGGCGCTGCCGGGCTCCGAATCCACCCCGCCGGCCTGGGGCGACTGGCTGCGCATCGTCTCGGCCCAGACCCGGCCGGGCATCCAGCCGATCCTCTCGGGCGCCGACGACCTGCCCCTCCTGGCCCTCGCCCGCGAGGACAAGGGCCGCGTCGCCCTGCTGCTCTCCGACCATGCCTGGCTCTGGGCCAGGGGCTACCAGGAGGGCGGCCCGCATCTCGACCTGCTGCGCCGCCTCGCCCACTGGCTGATGAAGGAGCCGGCCCTCGAAGAGGAGGCGCTCCGCGCCCAGATGACCGGCCGGGGCCGCGAGGTCCGGGTCGAGCGCCAGACCATGGCCGAGGCGGCCGAGCCCGTCACCGTCACCGGCCCCACCGGCAGCGCGCGTACCCTGACCCTCGGCCCGTCCGAGCCCGGCCTGTTCTCGGGCACCTTCGAGGCCACGGAACTGGGCCTGCACACCCTGCGCTCGGGCCCCCTCGTCGCCTTCGTCAGCGTCGGCCCGCCCAACCCGCGCGAACTCGCCGACGTGTTCAGCGACACCGAGCGCCTCAAGCCCCTCTCCGACGCCTCGGGCGGCTCGATCCGGCGCGTGTCGGAGTCCGGCGGCGGCGTGCAGGTCCCCAGGCTCCAGAGCGTGCGCGGCGGGCGGCTCTCGGGTGCCGACTGGATCGGCTTCCGTCCGAGCGACAGCGCCAACATCCGCGGCGTCGAGGTCTATCCGCTTGCCCTCGGCCTCGTGGCCCTGGCCCTGCTGGCGGCGGCCGTGCTGACGATGTGGCTCGTCGAGGGCCGGCGCGGGGGACGGGCGGCCTAGAGCGCACTCCGACGAAGTGGATACCGGTTCGTCGTGAGAGGGCGCGTCAAAACAAAGTCCTAGAGCCGTGACCCGACCCAGCGTGGTCGGGCACGGCTCCAGGCCCGCACCGGGTCGG
>NZ_BPRB01000305.1 GCF_022179685.1 Methylobacterium trifolii | reverse complement strand
AGGTCTTGCCCTCGCGGATGGGCCAGACCGTCTTCTCGATCCACAGGAACCTTAACCATGCCCCGCCGCTCCGCGGGGGAACCGGACGTACCGTGTGCGGTCGAAGCCGGACTTCCACGTGGTCCGGTGGCGGAGGCTGACGATTGCATGCGTGCCGTCCGCCGACCTGGGCGGGAGGCGGTTCAGACGTCCTCGTAGTCGATGGACAGGCGTGCCGCGAGGACGCGGACGTCGTCATGGCACGCAGGGTCGGCCACGGGGCGGGTGGATGCCGGCGTCAATGCCCCGGCGGGTAGCCTGTCCCCGAACAGGACGACGGCGAAGTGCGGGCTCCATTGCACGGAGCTGTAGTACAGCCCGTGGGCTCCGGGGCATCCTGTATGCACGTGCTCGGCCCAGCCGCGGGTCCTCGGGTAGGTGCTCGTCGGACCCGTCACGAGGGCGTTCCTGTCGATCCCGACCTGCCGCTGTCCGGCCCCGGTGAGATCGACGAGATGCAGGTCGACCGTCGTCCGCACGACGCTGTGGCTATGCCCGGAGAAATCCCTGGGAAAGACGATTTGCAGGCGTGCGGGACCCGCGGTGGGCGCGACGGGCGGCACGTCGGGGCAGCGGAGGATGATCTCGCAGGCCGCGCACTCGAAGCTTTCGGCGCCATAGATCGTCGGGATGATGACGCCGGCCGTATCCCGTATCGGGGAGAAGCGTGCGTTGCCCCTGGCGGTGTCGTTGAACTGTTCGGGTAGGAATGCGGTCGGGTGGATGCGATGGAGTTCGGTCCCCGTGCGCAGGTCGACGTAGGCCTCCTTCCCCACCCGCATCGTCGACGGGTCGGGTATCGCGAGGTCGAACCTCATCAGCCATGCACCGGGGGGTCGATCTCGCGCTCGAACGCCGCGAGGACGCCTTGCGCGTCGGTCCCGAGCGCCTCGGCCGGGGTTCCGTCCATGTCGAGATGAGGCCGGGTCAACCAGTGGAGGAGGCGGAAATCGCTCCACCCCTTCGGCTTCCTCGCGATCAGCTGCGCCATGGCCGGGTGCAGCCGGCGGCCCTCCACGTCGAACTGGAAGAGCGGGTAGACGGCCCGGCCATCGGTCGTGAACCGCAGGACCTCGTGACCGTCCTCCTTCCGCTTCATCGTGGCCGACGGATTGGCCGTCGACAACCCGAGCAGCGTGCACGCCTCCGCCTGCTCGACCATCGACGTATCGGCCAGGATGCGCTCCTGGAGCCGTGCGCGGTTGAGCGCCGCCTTGAGCGCCGGGTCCTCCCCCTTGACGAGGCTCTCTCGCAACATGACGCGATAGGCGTCGACGACCTTCCTGAACTCGTTCGCGAAGGCGCGCCCCAGGAAGTCGGCCGCGGCGCTCCTGAGAGCCGAATGCACGGCCTTCGTCGTCGCCTTGGTCGCGTTGGTCCCCGAGGGCTTGAGTGATGCCACAACGACCCTGTGGAGCGGGCCGATGTCGGCAAGTCCTCCGTGGACGGAGACATCGACGGTGACATGGGTCGCGTCCTCGGCGATCGCGTCGAGTGTCGCGGAGGCATGGAGACCCTGTCGGACACGACCGTGCACGCCCTCACGGACCCCACCCTTGCCGATCGGCGTCGCCACCATCGCAGAAATCCTACTTTCGATATCTATGACTGGTCATATAGCGATTATAGGCCGAAAAGGCGAGGAGGGAACCACGGTATCGCCGCCACCCCCGGCATGGGGATGTGTACGCATGCCATTGGCCGTGGTTGCACCGGGGGCGGTTCATGAGGCGGGCTGGGCCCGATCGATCTGGTCATGCCGCCCGGGGATCGAGCGGTCGGCCAAGGCTTCCACGGGGCCGTGCCGGCAGGGCGTGAACTAATCCCTGCCTTGGCGATGCCCGCGGGTGCGTCGGGGGAGGCTCAGGCGCCTTCCCCGGGATCATACGGGCCGATCGATCGTTGCGGCGCCGACGTCCGTCATGAACAAACGCCCGTCGGCATAACTGGCCACCCCCGCCCGGACGAGGACGTCGCGCACGATGGTTGTCTTGATGTTGGTGAAGGCCGAGCGGTTCAGCAACGTGCGGACTTCCGGCGTGCCAATGCCTTCTTGGCCGGCCTTCGCCAGGGCGGCGATGACGACGGCGAGGGCCCGCGCATCGACCATCGGAATGAGGCCGGCGGTGTTCGCATTGATCTCCTGGATGAAGTGCTGGCAGTTATCGAGCTTCTTCAGGATTGCGGCTGCGGCGCCCTCCGGCCAGACGTCCTTGGATTGGGTGAGCGGAGCCGTCATGGCGTCATCGGACTTCGTCGCCCCCGGTGGCCGCGACTTGAGATATTCCGTGGCCGCTTCTTCGTAGACGGTGCTGATCTTGAGCCTCCGCTCGGCCGCCGCCACGGCCATGAGGCGCCTCGTGGCGGGCGCCAGGTAAACCATCACCTTTTCGTTGCGCGATCTTGGTCTCGCTTTCGGCATGCGATGTTCGATCCCGGACTGATGCGCCGTGCTGTCATGACAGCACGGCGTTGAGATCCCGTTGACGGATCGCTTCGGGGTGGGATGAAATGACTGCATGCTGTCACGACAGCATGCAGTCATTATTCTGACCTGAATGCGCCATTCCGGCGTGATGACGACAGCAAGCTGTCGCCGGGAGGCTTTGTGGGGGCGGGGTACGGCCGGCCCCTGAGGATCGGCCATTCGATGGGCGATGAGACGTTGGTGTTCGGGACCCGCTGGAGCGTGTCGGGTCGAGCGCCTGGCCCCTGTGCGACATCGATCCGGACGTGCCGTCAGGCCCCACCACGAGACCATTCCAGTTGGGCGATCGCACTTGGAGACGGGGGGACCGTCACGACGGTCGCGATCGATGCGTGTGATGGCTTTCAAGACCATCCAACGTTTGCGTCGTCGGGCCCGGAAAGCGGATGCAGACGACGTGGAATGCTTTGAGGGTCAGGTGGTCGATCACGAGCCACGAGTCCCGCAAAAATCACGCAGCCATTCTATATTGCGCTAAGATATTCAAATTACTGGTGAATTCTTGAACCACATAATGGATTGCTCCATGTTGGGTTTTAATCGCTCTTCGATCGATAATTATCGATCCACCAGTCCGGTGCTCCGAACGAGGTGGAAAAGACCAATTGGATGAGGCGCTTAGCCAGAATTTTGGCCGCAGGTTCCATGGGTAACACCCTGGTTGCCCACCGTGTGACGCGGGTCCGGCATCGCGTTTAAAAGCATGGAACGGCACCGAAAAGCACCTGGGGTCACGCAAAAGTCACGCAATCCCAACGCACGATCCGGGCCTCCGACGACCGCCGCGGGGCACGTAAAAGGATGCCGAATGGAAAAGCATTCACACCGTCGCTTGCCCGGGCGATGTTGCGAACGATCCGGCGACTGCCGCCGCCGAACGCGGTTCCACCCTGCATCGTCGGCGTCGATGACTGGGCGCTGCGCAATGGCCCGACCTATGGCACCAACGTAGTCGATATCGAACGTCCACAGCCCATCGACCTGCTGCCCGATCGCTCGGCCGAGACCTCGGCGGCCTGGCTCCGCCGCGAGCCCCGGGGGGCCGGCTTGTGGAGCGCGACCGCTCGACCGAGTACGCCCGCCGCACCACGCTGGGCGCGCCTGAAGCCGTGCAGGTCGTCGATCGGTGGCACCTCCTGTTCGACGCACGGCAGATGGTCGGGCGCTGGTTTGACCGCGTCCATCCCCGTCGGGAGCAGCTGCCGCCAATCTAGACCCCGTTTCCCTCGACCCGCCGGATCAAAGCCTACTCGCTGGCCCACACGCAGGCGCTCGCCCGTGCCGCGGCGGCCGAGCGGTGGGAGAGGCTCTACGACGTCTGCCGCCGCCGGGCGGCCGGACAGTCGCTGCGATAGATCAACCGCGAGACCGGCCCGCGGCACGGTGCGCAGGTGCGCGTTCGCCGAACGCTTCCCGCGCCACGGCCGGCCCGGACCGGGGCGCGGCCACCTTGACCCCCGTCTCGATCATTCCCACGCCGGCCTCGCTGAAGGCTGCGAGAGCGCCGTGCGGCTCCGGCGCAAGCTCCGGGAGCCCGGCTTCCACGGCACCGTGAAGCAGATCCAGCACCGGCCGAGCGAGGGACGTACGCGTCCGGTCAGGACCACGGCCGGGCGTTACCGGACGCTGCCCCATGCCCGGACGGCCGCTCCGGCGTCGCCCCCGCCGCTGTCCCCCACCGAAGCAGCTATCCCGGCACCTCTTTCGCGATCCGGGCGAACTCTACCAAGAGGCTGCAGCGGCGGTCGCCACGGCGGCGCGTGGGTGGAGCCCGGCACAATCCCCGCCTTCGGCGCGTGGTCGGGCGAGGCCCTCACGGGCGGCGAGCGGGTGGTCGAGGGCTTCGCCACCAGTCGCGGGCAGGATGGGGCCGCCGACCGCGCCGGCCTCTACATGTGCTGTTGCTGTGGGCAAGCCGAAGGCCAGGCCGATCGCCTCAAGCTGCTGAATCGCTCCATGTACGGCCGCGCCAAGCTCGACCTCCTGCGCCGTCGCCTCCTGCTCGCAGCCTGATCCATCAAACTCGGCGATGAACCACTTCAATGGGGGGGCGGGCCAATGGACCGTCCGGTCCCCTCGGTGGTGAGGCACGGACGGAGAGGGGGGTGGTCAGATCATGGATCGGGCTGCGTTGCGAATGGCAAAACGCCCGGCGAGAGAACTCGCCGGGCGTTTTGCGTTTCATCGTCGTTCCTTGACGGTCTCTCAGCCCGGGTGCGGCTCCGAACCATCGTTCGGTCCGGGCGTCCACGCGTCCCTGAGCCTGCGGGTTTCCGCAGCCGTCTGGGCCAGACGCCGACGGATATCGTCGGTGGTGATGTACGCGTAGTGCCTTGCCGTCGTCGAGATGTCGGAGTGGTTCAGCACCTTCGAGGCCGCCTTGAGGTCCCCCGTCGTCCTGACGATCCGCGCGCCCGTGGTCTTGCGGATGTCATGGATGCGAAGGTCGGTCACACCGGCGCGATCACAGATGTTACGCCAGATCTCGGTGATGCTGTTGTAAGACAGCGGGACACATTCCCCCTCGATGCGCATTTGCTTGGTGACGGGATGCCTGCCGTCCCGCGTCATCCGGAAGGTGAACACGTGGGTCGGATGCTTGTGCCATTCGGCCTTGAGGATCTCCGCGACCTCGGGGGTGATTTCCACCTGCTGGAACTTGCCACCCTTCCCGACGACATGGATCACGCCCTGCCGCCAGTGCACCTGCTTCTTCTCGATCAGCGACGCCCTCTTTCGAAGGCCGGTCTCCAGGACGAACCTGACGTACGGCCATACATCGGGACGGATGCCTTCGAGGATCATCTCCTCGTCGATCACCATCTCGCGTTCGCGCGGCGCCACGCTCAGGAGGTGGTCCTTGTAGTGGGGCTCCCTTCGCAGCGACACCCCTCTGACCTTGGCGTGCCGCAGCACCTTCTGGATCATGTGCGTCACGCTGTTGTTCACGGCGGCGTTCGAGATCCTGCCGAGGTTGGGACGGTCGAACCGCCGCTTCTTCCGTCGCTCGGCGATGAGCTCGGCGAGCTTGGCGTTGTCGATCGCCCGTACGGACAGGTCGCCGATCCTGACCTTGAGCCATGCGAAATACGGTCTCTCGCCGACGTAGGAGGGGTAGTCGCCGGCGTTGTCGCGGTACGACGCCACCGCCTCCTCCCAGGTCATGTCGATGTCGTCGGGATCGGGAGCGGGAGCCACGCGCCGGGCCGCCTCCTCGTCGAGGAGCCTGTTGCGGAGGGCCCTGGCGACCCTCTCCGCACCCGCGATGTCATCCTTCTTCCGCTTGGTCGATCCGCAGTGGCGGAACCCGCCGACCTTGAAGTCGTAGTGCCGGTAGGGGCTGCCCTTGCGCTCGCGGGTGAGCTCGGGCTCCGGCTGCTGCTTCCTCGTCGCCATGGCTCAGATCCCTCCGTTTCGGTTGCGGACGGCGATGCGCCGGGGCGCGCGGGCGGACAGCCTCGGGGGGATGCCCCGGGGGGCCACCTTCCGGCTGCGGGCGAAGTCCTCGATGGCCTCCTCCATCACCCGGAGATCGCGCCGCACGATCCCGCGGCCGACGTTCACGGCCACCAGCGTGCCGTCTGTGACGTGGCCCTGGACCTGGCGCAGGCTGATCCCGAGCGTCTCGGCCACTTCCGGCAGCTTGAACGCCTTGCCGATCTCGAAGACGATCTCGACGCCGGCGTGCCATCCGCCGGGCATGGCTCCCCGATCGCACTCCCGCTCGGGGGCGCGGCTTTCACTCGCGTACATGTTCGGTCTTCCTTGCTTGCCCCTGCGGGGCTGTTTCACCGGACCCGCCGCACACGTCGCTTCGTCGTGGCGCGCGGCGGGCCTTCACCGGATCGTCCCCGGCCCCGTCTGAACGAGGCCTGGCGATCCCCACGGGAGGGCGACCGGCATGGGTCGTCCGCCCGCAGCCGGGATTGACCCGGATTCGGTGACCCTCTAAAGAGGGTGCGCAGTCCTGTTCGGTCAGCCTGCCCTCGATCACGGCGGTCGCTTCGTAACCGTGCGCCGTGATCGACTGCTCTGCAGACGAAAGCCCCGTTGGTCCGCCGGCGGGGCTTTCGCTCGCCTGGGATCGGGCCTTGGGTTCGATGGTTCGTCCTACATCCTCGTTCTCCCCTTGCGCCGTATGCGCCGGCCGGGAGCCCCGTGCCGCCAGGCCCTGCTACAGGGCCTTGACAGGAATGCAAGGGCCTCGACCAGGCGTCGAATCGGCGATCATAGTATCGCGTAAACCTTTGTTATTGAAGGTCTTTTCCGAAATCGAAGGATAGACAACTTTATCCTTAGTTCGGGCATTCCCGCCGCTCAAACCGAGGTCCGAGGCCGTCCGATTCCCTGGCCCTAAGCCCTTGAATCCATTGAGACGGGATTTTCTGCGCCGATCCTTCGATCCATGGATCGCGGCGGACACCGGAAAACCGGGCAAACCGCGACTGCTTTTTTAGCTCCGAGGCGCCTTATTTGCATTGCGAGGCCGCCGATCGCCACTCCGGACGGTCGGTGGCCTCGCCCGGCCAGGAACATCGGCTCCGAACACCGGGCGCGGCGGTGTCGTCGGGACGGCTGTCATCGACCCTGATTTTGCATCGCGTCGCGACGCCGTGGGCTCCGAGGTTACCCCTGCCGTCGCGGTCGGGATCAACGGGCGGCATGGTGGCCTCCCCGGCGTCGGCGGCCCCTTGCGGTGGACCCGGCCTCGATGATCGTGCGGATCTCATCGCCCGAGAGCACCCGGGCCTCGACGAGCCGGTTCGCCAGGACCTCGATCACCCCCCTGTTCTCCCGGACGAGATCGGTCGCCTGTGCGTAGAGCCGAAGCAGGTCGGCCTCGACCGTGCGGCGCAGTGCCGGGTCCGTGCGCATGGCGTCCTCGGCGTTGCCGCCGCGGTAGGCGAGGTGGTCGCCGAGGCCGAACTCCGTGTGCAGCGACACCACGATCCCCGTCGCGCGGTCCAGGTCGGAGCCGCGACCGCCGCCCGCCCCGGTGTGGGGCGCCCCGACGAGGGCGTCCATCGCGCGGCCGGCGAGGGCTACCACGGCGACGTTCTCAAGTTGCGTCTTCGTGAGGAACGCCCTCGGGGTCATGATCCCCCGCGCGGCCCCCTCGCTCGACCTGCGGTCCGCGATCGTGACCGAGGTCATCGACGCGACGTGGAGCCTCGCCGCGCAGACGCAATGCGCCGCCTCGTGGGTGGCGATGGCCCGGACCTCCGCGGGGGTGCGCGTCTCGGCCGGGGCCACCTGCGCGATGAGGTCGCCAAGGACCATGCGACGGCCTTCGGCGCGGGCGAGCGAGCGCGCGGTCTTGATCCAAGCGGTCACCTCGGCACCGGTAGACCCGGCACCGAGTTGGGCGACGCCGGAGAGGTCGGCCTCCTGGAGGTCGATCCCAAGGTGCTGTCGCATGATCCCCACGAGGGCATCCTTGTCCGGCCGGTCGATCCGGATCACCGGATGAAGCCGGCCCGGACGGATCAGGGCCGCGTCAAGCATATTGATGTGGTTTGTCGCCCCGATTACAATAACCTTCGAGGTTATATCGGATGTCGTTGAGTCAATACTTGCAAGCACTGAGTTAACGAATGGACTCCACCAATCTCTAGCACGATTATCCATGGTTGCTCTGTTAGGAATACTGTCTATTTCGTCTAGGAACAGAATACTAGGTGCTATAGCGGCGGCTTGCGCGACCTTCGCCTCCCACGCCTTGAGCACGCCGTCCAGATGACCGGAAGACGAGGTGAAGAGTTCGGCTACGCTCGCCGAGACAAGCGGGACCCGAGCCGCCTTTGCGAGACTGCGGATGAGGCTGGACTTACCAAGGCCAGGTTCCGAGTACAGCGTGCAGTTCTTGGAGATCTGGGAGAATTCCAGACGTCCGGCTCGCCATTCGTCGAGGTCGCGCACGAGCGCGAGGGCGAACGACATCGCAGCTCCGTAGCCGTAGAGAGAGGCAAGGTCAGGGACGTCCTCGCCGAGCGCGTCGCCGCCCGAGAGGGCGCGGGCGGAAGCCTGGAGCCGTGCGATGCAGGTCGCCGGCGAGGTGCCCATCCTGATCGACGCGGTGATGTCGTCGAACGAGAGGCCGGCGGCGACGGCGGGCGGCAGCCGGCGTGCCCGCTTGCCGGTCACCGCCTTGATCACGTCGGCGACGACCCGATTCGACGGCGGCCCGATGCGGACGACCAGGTCGGCGGCCTGGACGAGGGTGGCCGGTAGGTAACGGGCCGGAGCGTGGCAGACGCCTGCGATACTGGCACCCCGCGACAGCGCGGATGCGACCGTCCCGTTGCCCTCGGTCGGGCGGTCCTGCCTGGCGCCGGTCCTGACGATGACCTGTGCGAAGGCAGCTAGGTCGCCGAGCGCCATCTGGATCTTCGTCGACCAATCGGGACCCGGCACCTCGACGACGACGGCGAGGCCCTCCTCCTCCCGGATGCGCCGCAGGCCCGCCGGGCCGAGGGCGTCGAGCAGGGCCGCAACAGGCAGTGCTTCCCGGGCGTCCCGGCAACCGGCGAGACCGGCCCGGACGTAGACGGTATCGGCGTCGTCCGCGGGGTGGTGTTCCTCGTTGAAATCGAGGGCGGCCTGGGCGGCGACGCGCTTGGCATGGGCGATGAGGGAATTCGACATGGCTGCCTCCGGGGCGAGGCAGCCGGCCGCGATCGCGGCGCCGGTCAGGCCTCGTGGGGAATGGGGGTCGTGCGGGGAGGGCGCGGCCGGGCGGCGATGCCGACGGACCGGGCCGGCCTGGGGACAGGCCGGGGCGCGCGTTTCGGCGCGTGGGGGCGAAGGGTCATGGTGTGCCTCTGGGGGCGGGTCCGCCCGAGCATCAGCTCCGAGGGCGGGATGGGCTCCGGCCGACGGCGGGAGCGTAGGTCGCCTGATCGGCGATAGGTAGATACTACGAGATCGAAGTAATCCGCGTCAAGACGAAAGTGCAGAGACGGGTAGTTTTAAGAACTTCGGTGGATAACGGGGACGAAGCCAAGTCGAGGCGGATCGGAAGACCTTACGCGACCGCCCGACTGCTGAGTGGGTCCGGGCCCGTCATGGCGGCCGGGTGGAAGGATCCGTCTGGGCCCGACCGTCGTTTGGACCCGTCCGTATCGGGCGTGTCCCCCTGGCGTCGGACCGCCCGCGACGTCCTGCCGAACGGCACCACGACGCCGCTCGGGGCCCTGGCACGGGCGGAGGTTCCGGCCATGCGCTCCGCCTCCGCGATCACGGTGTCGCCGAGGGCGACGAGGGCCTGGTGCATGGCCTTGCGGTAAGCCGCGATGCCCAGCTCGTCGCGAAGGACTGCGGCCCTGTTGATGAATTCCACCGCGAGATGGAGGTCGTCGTGGACGCTGATCATCGGTCGGATCCTTCCTTTTCGGTCGAGGGCGTGAGGGATGCCGCATCGTGCCGCGGTCGGGGGACCTCGACGACGAGGTCGGAAATGAAGCCCGCCTCCTCGTCGGTATGGCCCCGGGCGTTGCAGACGATGCGGGTATCGAACAGCTCGTAATCGGCGTGCCGGTGGACATGCCCATGGATCCAGAGGGTCGGGCGGGACGCCTCGATGACGTCTTCGAGGTCGCTGGCGTAGCACCACGCCAGGTCCGGCTGCGGGGGCAGGCTCCGTCGGCTCGGCGCATGGTGCGAGACGACGACGGTGCGCTCCGGCGCCGGCCGGATCGCACCTTGGACGAAGGGCCGGCTCGCGCGGTGCAGGCGCAGCACGTCCTCGGGCTGGATGCGGTGCCGGGAGGTCGGCCCGGTGCGGATCCGGCGATAATCGTTCATGCCCTCGCGCCCGCCGGCCGACCGCAGGCCGTGGAGCAGGCCGAAGGCGCCGAGGCGGAAATCGGTCCACAGGGTCGACCCGACGAAGTGGATGTCGCCGATCGTGACGGCGGCATCCATCAGCAGGTGGACACCGAGGCGATCGGCGGCCGCCCGCCCGCGCGAGACCTGGTCGGAAAGGGTGTATCGGTCCTCGCCACGGTCCCACCAGAAGTCGTGGTTGCCCGGCACGTACACGACCGGGACCCCGAGGAAACGTTCGGCGATCCATTCGAGCGAGCGCACGAGCGGGACGTGCACGTCGCCGGCGATGACGACCACGTCGAAGCCCCCGGCCGGCGCGTGCGCCGCCGGGTCCCAGGCGTTGGTCGCGCGTTCCTGGTGTAGGTCGGAAAGGGTCCAGAGGCGCATGTCGCGGCCCTCCGATGCCCACGGTTTTCGAGGCCGTGGTGATGACGATGCCCGGGGTTTTCACCCTCGGTCGGCCCATCGGGCCTGGTGCGCGCGCCGTCGGGCGCAGGCCGTTATGCGGCCTGCGGGGCTTTCATTCGGGTGCGGGCAAACGCGTTCGTCATGGGAGCCCAGGTGGGCGGGGGAGGGCCTGGGGTCAAGCCGGCCGCTCGGAACATGGTTGACCGTTGGTTAACGGGAATCCCCCGGCGGTGCGTGGACGGCGACTCCGTGGGGAACGGGAACGAGGAACGTTCCCCGTTCCCGTTCCCCGGATTTTCAGGGGGTGCTTAACCAAGGTCCGTCCAATCTATCCTTCGGTTCGGAGGGGTTCGCGATGACGCCGCGGGAGAGGGTCTGGAAGGTCTGCGACCGGCTCGGCTCGAAGGGCAGGGACGACGTGAGCGTCCAGGCGGTCATCGACGACATGACGGGCAAGCCCCCCTTTCGAGCCATGGCCCGTGGGGCGGTCATGCTGCACGTGCGGGATTGGAAGGCGGCGAACGCGTACAAGCCGCGGCTCGACCTCAAGCTGTTGCCGGAGGCGATGCAGGCGGGGCTGATCGAGTTCGCCGAGAGGGTCTGGGCGTCGGCGATGGTCGAGGCGACGGCCCGGCTCGCCGATCGGCACAGGCTGGCGGAGGCTGAGCGGGTCGCCACCGACGGGCTGCTGCGGGAGGCGGGCGCCAGGTTGGAAAGGAACGAGGCGACCGGTAGGCTCCGGGAGGAGGAGGTCGTCCGGCTACGCGACGAGAACGCGAAGCTCGTGGCGGAGGTCGAGCGCGTGCGCAGGCGCCTCGACCACATCCGGGCGGAGGAGTTCTGGGACCGCGTGATGCGCGAGGTCTTCGCGCTCATCCCCCCGCGCGGGGTCATGACGGTCGAGGAGATCCTTCCGAGGCTGCGGCAATCGACGCGCCGGGGGGCGCGGCTCCATCGCGAACCTCTCGACGTGGAAACGCTACGCAAGAAGATGGACGTGCGTGTGCATCACGGGAAGTTCTTCGTCCGGAACTACGACCTGACCTATCAGCGCGAGGCTCGCGGTCTCGCAGCGATCGGCCACGGCGAGACCTAGGCTCGGGCATGGCCATCCAGCGCTCCCGTCGAGAGGGAAATCCCGACTGCCTGGCGCTCTCGCAAGGCTGCCGTAACGCGTGTGTCGGAATGCGCTTCCCCATCGCGGGCCGCCCGAAGTGGAGACGCGTTGCGAGAAGCTGAACGTGCTTGGCGAGCACGGGAGATGCTTAGGTGAAGCCTGTCGGCGCGAACCCCGCCATCTCGGCGGGATCGCCCGCGGGGAAACCTAGGGATGATGCTTGCCGCCTCGTTCGGACGGAGCCGGCATGCGGATGCTTCGGTCGGTCCTGCCGCCCTCATCGAGCGACCGCCTTGCCCGCCCCTGCGCGTTTCATGGTCAACAGGTCGTTTGTCGCCGTCCACCTCGGGACATGTACGTTCGTCGAGGAAGCGTATATCGGCGATGGGCTCCGAACGTATGGTTGCATCGAGCGCCTTCGGTGCCGGTCGAATTCGGTGGCGGCGAGGCGGGTCAAGATGGTCGATGGTGTCGTTGTCGCTCGCCCGGCCGCGGCCGCGAAGCTCGGGCACGCCGGTGAGACCAGTCAGGAAGTCCTGAGACGGTCGCGGGGAAACGAGCTGTTCATCGCCGTGGTCGGGCCCGTCGGGGCCGGGGCCGGACGGGCGGCGAAGATCATCAAGCAGTTCCTGGAGGAGGCGGGCGCCTCCCGCCACGAGGTCCATGTCGTGAAGGCGAGCTCGGCCATAAAGGCGTGGGGGCGCGCCGAGGGGCGTGCGATCGCCGGCGACGGGGCGCGCAAGACCCTCGAAGGCATCGTCGACATGCAGGACCACGGCGATGCCATGCGCCTGGCCACGCGTGACAACGCGGCCGTGGCAAGGGCCGTGGTCGGCGAGATCAGGGCGGTCCGCGCCAAGGCGAGCGGCCAGCCGGAGGGCGAGCTCGACGGCAGGCCCCGAGCCTACATCATCGACTCCCTGCGGCACCCGGCGGAAGCGCACCTCCTCCGCCGTCTCTATCAGGACGCGTTCACGCTCGTCGGCGTCGTGTGCGACCCGGAGAAGCGAAGCCGGAGGCTGCGGACGGAGCTCTACAGCCTCGACGATCGCCAGACGCAGGCCACGAAGGCGGCGATCTCCGCCTTCATGGACCGCGATGCCGACGCCCCCGAGAAGCACGGCCAGCACGTCGTGGACACGTTCCACGAGGCGGATTTCTTCGTCGACAATTCCAAGGACGCCGAGGACGACCCGAACAACACGGCCATGAACGAGCCGCTCCGACGCCTGGTCCGGCTCCTGACCCTGAGCGAGGTCATCCGGCCGAACGTCGCCGAGACGGCGATGCATCAGGCCCATTCGGCGCAGCTCAAGAGCGCGTGCCTCTCGCGCCAGGTCGGCGCGGCCCTGGTCGACGCGCAGGGCAACGTCGTCGCGACCGGGACGAACGAGGTGCCGAAGGCCGGGGGAGGGGTCTACGGCGAGGCCTTCGAGCCCGGGGACGACGAGCGATGCGCCTTCAGGCCGGACCGGTACTGCAGCAGCAACCGGGAACAGAACGCCATCATCGACGCGTTGCTCGTGGCGTACCCCATGCTGCTCGCGGGCCGGGAGAGGTCCGTGGTCGTCGCCGAGCTCCGGCGCACGCGGCTCGGCGGCCTGATCGAGTTCAGCCGTGCCGTCCACGCCGAGATGGATGCGATCCTCTCCGCCGCCCGGACGGGCGTCTCGCCGCGCGGCACGCGGCTCTTCGTCAGCGCGTTCCCCTGCCATTACTGCGCCCGGCATATCGTCTCGGCGGGGATCGACGAGGTCCAGTACATCGAGCCCTACCCGAAGAGCCGGGCGCTCGACCTGCATTGCGACGCGATCACCACCGTGTCGGAGGATTGGGAACCTCCGTCCCGTTTCCGGCATGAATCCCCGCGCGAGCGAGCGGCGCCGCGCGAGGCCGCGAAGCCCCGGCCGAAGGTTCTCTTCAGGCCCTTCGTCGGCGTCGCGCCCCGGATGTACGCGAGGGTGTTCCTCAAGGACCGTGACTACAAGGACAAGGTGACCGGGAATTTCGCCATGGGCGAACCGGACTGGGGTGGCCCGTCCGACCTCTTCAAGCTACGCTATACCGACCTCGAACGGGACCTCGGGATTCGCCCAGCATGAGCCATCCGCACCTTCGTCTCGTGGCCGGGACGGCCCGTGACGAGGCCCCCGCCGTCGCGTCGCGGGCGCATCAGGAGCAGCTGTCCCTCTTCGATTTCCGCCCCGTCCAGCGCGTGATCTGCTTTCCGATGGCGGACCTGCACGGGGAGGTTTTCGCCCGCGTCTTCAGTCAGGCCAAGCCGGCCGTCGTGCTCGATGCGCGGGCCTATCCCTACTTCGACCTGAACGCCCTCAGCCGCCAGAGGGCGTTCAGCCTGTTCGAGAACACGTGCTCCCACTACGTCCACAGGCACATCGACCTGAGGCCCCCGAGCGACCAGGGCGGACGCTGGCGGGTGCGTGGCATGGCGATGGACGTCCTGACGACGTTCGCGCGGCCGTCGGACCGGAACGCGACCTGTCTCGCCGTGCTCCTTCACGGGCGCACGGACGTGGAGGTCCTCGACGAGGCCCTGCGCCACTCGGAGGCCGGCCGACCGGTCCACTGGCGTGTCGAGACCCTGGAAGGGGTCCCCGGCCTTTCCAGCTGATCCCCAAGGCCGCGGCGGCCTTCCCCGACACGCTGCGGTCCGGCGAGGCGGCACGGCCCACGGTCCCGTCTTGGGACCATGGGCCGCCCGCGACCTCCCGGGTGGCCGGACCCGTCAGGGATCCTCATAGGCGGCCACGGCCGCTTCCAGCCATGCCCGCCGACGTGCCTCCACCTTCTTCGAGACCTTGCGCGAGAAACCGAACAGGCCGGGGCCGGAAGGGTGCCACCTGCCTTCGTGCAGCCAGTACCCGTCCCGGAACCGGTGCATCGATCCGTCGATGGCCACGATGTCGACGTGCCCGTCCTGCCGGCATCGCATCGACGTCACGGTGTCGCGCAGCATCTGCCGGACGCGGATGCGCGCAGCGTAGCGTTCCTCGTCGGGCGCGTTCGCGCGGTCGAGGTCCAGCATGA
Organism: Methylobacterium trifolii; assembly: GCF_022179685.1. Taxonomy (GTDB): domain Bacteria; phylum Pseudomonadota; class Alphaproteobacteria; order Rhizobiales; family Beijerinckiaceae; genus Methylobacterium; species Methylobacterium trifolii. The sequence continues at coordinate 4,459 of NZ_BPRB01000305.1, read as the reverse complement.
GGGCGATGGCGGGCTCCCTGCCGTCCGAACCGCCGGCCTCCCTCAGCGTGAGCAGCGTCGCGGACGTCTCCGAGATCCCCTTCTCGATGGTGGCGACCTCGCCGCGGATCCTGTCGATCGCGGGCTCGGCGAACCGGTCGCCGCGACCGAAGGCCCGCATCAGGGTCTCGGCCTCGGCCTGGAGGCCGTCCCGGCGGGCGATGGCATCCCGCAACGATTGCTCCAGGCGCTGCATCTCGCCGGCGTCGGCCTTGGAAAGGTCGACCTGCACGAACCAGGTCAGCACGGCGTCCTCGGTCTCCAGGTAGGGGATGCGGACGTCGTTCGCACAGGTGCCCGCCCGGCTCGTCGAGCAGATGAGCACGATCGTCGACCGGGGTCCCCGGTCGCGGTAGTTCATCGGTTTGCCGCACATCGCGCACTCGGCCACCATCCCGAAGAGGTTCGAGATGCGCGTGCCCTGCCGGCCGCCGGCGTTCGGCGTGGTGCCCAGCCGACGCGCGTCGGCCACGCGCCGGGCCCGGTCCCACAGCTCCTCGTCGATCACCGCCGGATAGTAGTCCGGGATCACGTCGCCGGCGGGGATGCGCTTGCCGACCTTGATGCCGTTCCTGATGCTGAACTCCAACCTGTGGGGCCGGAACTCGCCGAGGACGGCCCGGGTGTCGGTGATCTTCTGGATCACGCCCCCGTGCCATGCGCGGCCCTTGCCCCAGGTCGGCTCCCCGTCCCTGTTGAGCCCCCGGGCGATCGCATCGCGCCCCTGCCCGTCGGCGAGCTCGGAGAAGATCCGCTCGACGATCCGCTTCCGATGCCCATGCGGCCTGAAGCCGTCGCCGTCGACCTCAAGCCACGACGGGATCCTCGCGGTGAGCTTGCGCTTGCCGATGTTCGCCCGTTTCCGGACCCAGGTCTCCCTCAGCCGCGCGGCCTTCATCAACGACTCGTCGTGAGCCCGCATCAGGTAGACGATCGAGATGATGAACTGCATCGGGTCGGACCGGGCGTGGTAGGTCTGCCTGTCGATGATCGACCTGACGATGATCCCGTTGTTGACCAGCCGCAGGAGGAGTTCCTGCGCGATGTTGATCTCGGCCCGCGAGACGCGATCGAGGGACTCCACGAGGAGATAGCTCCCCGCGGCGATCCTGCCGGCCTCGACCTCGTTGACGAACAGCCTGAGCTTGCCCGTGCCGCCCTCGGCGATGTTCGCGCGGGTGTAGGCCGAGACCCCGATGTCATGCAGGTTGAAGCGGGTGTCGAGCGTGAGATGCGGGTTCTCGGCGAGGTACGCGTCGCGCAGCTCGATCTGCCTTTGGAAGCCGTCGCGGTAACGTTCGCCGTCGCCCTTGCTGACCTGGCGTTTCGAGCTCAGGCGCAGGTAGGAATAGGCGATCGCCGGTGGGGGTGCGGCGGGAAGGCCGGAGGGTAGACCCATCGAAGTCCAGGCTTTCTGACGTGATGGCCCCCCATAACACGTTGCCGGCCAACCCTGCCAATCGTCGTCTCGATCTCGGGGCTGCACATGGTGCTGGCGGCCGGCGTGGTGTTCTGGCTGATCCGGGCGGCCCTCGCCCTCGTCCCGCACCTGGCCCTGCTCTGGCCGATCAAGAAGATCGCCGCCGCCTTCGCCATGCTGGGCGTGACCGCCTACTGCGCCTTCTCGGGCTGGGACATCGCGGCCGAGCGCTCTTTGATCATGACCCTCATCATGCTCGGCGCCATCCTGGTCGAGCGCCCGGCGCTGTCGATGCGCAACCTCGCCCTGGCCGCCATCGTCGCCCTTGCCCGCGAGCCGGAAGGGCTGCTCGGCCCGAGCTTCCAGATGTCGTTCGGGGCGGTGGCCGGCCTGATCGCTTGCGCCCGGCTGATCGACGGGCGCCTGTTCCGCCGCGAGGGCGCGGGGCGGATCGGAAGGGCCGTGGCGCTGGCCCTCACGGCGGTCTTCGGCACGCTCGCGACCACGCTGGTGGCGCAGGTCGCTACCGCGCCCTTCGCCACCTACCACTTCCAGACGGTCCAGCCCTTCGGACTCGTCGGCAACGCCCTGACGCTGCCTCTGGTCTCGCTGGCAGTGATGCCCGCCGCCGTGCTCGGCATCCTGGCCTATCCCTTCGCCCTCGATCAGCCGATCTGGTGGCTGATGGGCCTGGCCGTGCGCGGCATGCTGACGATCTCGGGCTGGATCGAGGGGTTCGGGCAGGCCAACGTCGTGTTGCCGGCCTTCGGCATCGGCGCGATGGCGCTGCTCGCCTGCGCGCTGCTCCTGGCGACGCTGCCGGCCTCGCGCCTGCGCCGCCTCGCCCTTGTCCCAGGAGCGATCGGCCTCACCCTGGCGACCCAGCCCACGCGCCACGACGTCTACGTCGACCGGCAAGGGAGCGGAGCCGTGGTCCGCGACGCGGGAGGGCGTCTCACCGCCCTCGGCCGCCCGTCCGCCTTCGTTCTGGAGCAGTGGCTCAAGGCGGACGGCGACGGCCGCCGGGCGAGCGACGCGACCGGCGATACGGCTTGCGATCGCCTGGGCTGTACCGCCCGCCTCGCGGATGGGCGTACGGTCGCCCTCGTGCGGGACAAGCGGGCCTTCGCGGAAGACTGCGCGCGGGCCGACCTGCTCATCAGCGGCCTGACCGCGCCGCCGGGCTGCGCGGCGCCCCTCGTCATCGACCGGGCCTACCTCGCGCGGCACGGCGCCGTGGCGATCCGGGCGGAGCCGGGAGCCTTCGTGGTCGCCAACGCTCGCCGAGCCGGCGCCGCGTCGCCCTGGCGTCCTGCACCACGCAAGGACAGCGCTCCGTCACCAGCGGCATCGCAACCCGCTCCGGAATCATCCTCCGACCTCAGCCCGGAGGGAGCCGACGCCACCGTCGACATCCCGGCCGAACCGCTTCAGTAGCGGCGCACGAGGCTGACGAGCCGACCCTGGATCTGCACCCGGTCCGGGCCGAGCACGCGGGTCTCGTAGGCTGGATTGGCGGCCTCCAGGGCGATCGAGGAACCGCGACGGCGCAGGCGCTTCAACGTCGCCTCCTCGTCGTCGATCAGCGCCACGATGATGTCGCCGGTGTTGGCGGTCTCCTGCTTGCGGATTACCACGAGGTCACCGTCGAGGATGCCGGCCTCGATCATCGAATCGCCCCGCACCTCGAGGGCGTAATGCTCGCCGCCGGCCAGGAAGTCCGGCGACATGGTGATGGCGTGGCTCTGGTTCTGGATCGCCGAGATCGGCGTACCGGCAGCGATCCGGCCCATGACCGGGATCGAGATCGAGCGACCGACCTCATCGATCATCTGCGTAGTCGCCGCGGGCTTCGGCGCGGCGCGCGACTTGCCGCCTTCGACCACGCTGGGGGTGAAACGGCGCACCTCGCCGGAGGCCGGCGCCGGCGCCAAGCTCTCGGGTATCCGGATGACTTCGATGGCGCGCGCCCGATTCGGCAGGCGCCGGAGGAAGCCGCGCTCTTCAAGGGCCGTGATCAGCCGGTGAATACCGGACTTCGACTTCAGGTCGAGGGCGTCTTTCATCTCGTCGAACGACGGGGGCACCCCCCCTTCCTGCATCTTCTGCTGGATGAAACGCAGGAGATCGAGCTGTTTACGGGTCAGCATCGGCCGGCACTCGCGGATTGGGCGGTCCGCACCTCCGCGGCCGCCGAAACAAATCACGAACACGGTAGACGTTCCGCAAGTGTTCCGCAAGGTTCTTCCATCTCGGTCTCGACAATCGGCGAGGGGCTTTCGGCAACGGACGGCGGCCGTCTGCCGAGGGCGACGGGCGGGCACGGCGATGAAACGCTTTCGGTCGTGCCCGCCCTCGGTTACGTCCTCTTGCGCCCGCGCGAGCGCAAAGCGGACCGCCGGGAGACGCGGCGGCCGTCGGGCCGGACGCGCCGTGATCCTCGAACGCTTGCAACGGTATCCTCATGGACATCGCGGACCGGGTCTTCCTCGTCACCGGCGGCGCCTCGGGGCTGGGTTGGGGCGTGGCGAGGCGCCTCTCGCTGCTGGGGGCGAGCGTCGTCATCGCCGATGTCGACGCGGAAGGCGGGACAGCCGCCGCGGAGCGCATCGGCGGCCGGTTCGCCCGCACGGACGTGGCCGACGAGGACGACGGCCGGGCCGCGGTCCGGCTGGCCCTCGACACCTACGGCCGCCTCGACGGCCTCGTGAACTGCGCCGGAATCGTCATCAGCGCGCGGGTGCTCGGGCGCGACGGCGCCCACGACCTCGACGCCTTCGCCCGCGTCGTGCGCATCAACCTGGTCGGCAGCTTCAACATGATCCGACTCGCAGCCGAGGCCATGGCGGCCCGGGAGCCGGACGGGGAGGGCGCGCGCGGTGTCATCGTGAACACGGCCTCGATCGCCGCCTTCGACGGTCAGGTGGGGCAGGCGGCCTATGCCGCCTCCAAGGCGGGTGTCGCCGGCATGACGCTACCGCTCGCCCGCGACCTCGCCCG
>NZ_BPRB01000304.1 GCF_022179685.1 Methylobacterium trifolii | reverse complement strand
GCGACGATGATGGTGCGCCCACGGACACGCTGATCGTTCTCGAACGTCGCGCAGAATGCGCCGTCTTCAAGCCGCTCCAGCTTCACCACACGCCTGGGCATCGCGAACCGGGTCCCGAACTTCAACGCCTGGACCTCGCCACGCCAGACGAGATCGGCTCCGGATATCCCCGTCGGAAACCCCATGTAGTTCTCGATGCGGCTCGATGTGCCGGCTTGGCCGCCGATTGCGACATCCTCGATCACCAGGGCGCGGAGCCCCTCAGCACCTGCGTAGACGCCCGCCGCCACGCCGGCCGGACCACCGCCGACGATGAGCACGTCGAAGGCCTCGTCATCGAGAAGGTTATAATTGAGGCCGAGCAGGTGAGCGATCTTATCGGGTGTCGGCTCCGTCACGACGATATCGCGTCCGAAGATCACGGCCGGCCGGTCGGACGCAAGCGAACAGCTTTTCGCGACGGCTCCGGCCTCCGGGCTACCGATCGCGTAGGACCTGTAGGGCAATCGGTTGCGGCTCGCGAACTCTGCAATCCGCCGAACAGCCCGGTCGTCATCCTCGCCGATCAACACCAATGTGCCGTCCCGCGAGTCGAGTTGTCGACGCCGCCGCGCCGCGAGAACCGTGATGACGATGTCCGACATCTCGGGAATTTCGGACATCAGCCGCAGCATCTCCAGCCGCGGCACGTCAACCACGGTGGTATCCTGGACCGCCCGCATGGGCATCGACCAGTTGCCGCCGTTCAGAAACGATATTTCGCCCATGAACTGCGTCGGCCCGAGGGTCGACGGGAGGTGACGCTCATCCGTGTACGGATTCACCACTTCGATCTCGCCCGCCTCGACATAGACGAACCGATCGGCAGGTTCGCCGGCGCGTGCGAGGAACGTTCCGGCCGGGTAGTTCCGCTCGACCCCGGCTGCTCGAAGCGCCGCGACATGCGAGGCCGCGAGGGGAACGCGCTGCATCTCGCTGAGATCGCGGCCGATCGTTTCCATGTCCAACCTTATCGCATGGTGCCCGGCGAGGGGGCTGCATCAATCGTTCCTCGTCACGAGACGAGACGACCTTGGCCCGGAGGCGTCCCTCAATGTTGTAGAGGGAAGTCTGGACTTGAAGGTATGGCATCGCCCGGTCGCGCCGGACAAGTCATCGAGCACTCGCATGAACCGCGCCGGGTTTCCCGGAGGCCATCTGGCTTGAGTCAGGCTGCCGAGGCTTGCGGCTCGGCCTGGGCATAGTAGCGCGCTTCGCCCTCTGCGAGAGGGATATTCCCGATCGGTTGGAGCAGGCGGCGGGTGTCGAACCAGTCGACCCATTCGAGGGTGGCGAACTCGACGGCCTCGAACGACCACCACGGGCCACGGCGATGGATCACCTCGGTCTTGAACAGGCCGTTGATCGTCTCGGCCAGAGCATTGTCGTAGCTGTCGCCGACGCTGCCGACGGACGGCTCGACACCGTCCTGGGCGAGCCGCTCGGTGTCGCGCAGCGCAAGGTATTGCGAGCCCCTGTCGCTGTGGTGCCCGAGGCCGCCGCCCTGGACGGGACGACGCGCGTGCAGAGCGTGCTCCAAGGCGTCGAGCAAGAAGACGGCGTGGGCGGGTTCGGGAGACCCGCCAGTCGACGATCCGGCGGGCGAAGACATCGATCACGAAGGCGACATGGACGAAGCCGGCCAAGGTCGCGACGCAGGTGAAGTCGCTGACCCACAACGCGTTCGGGCGCGGAGCCTTGAACTGGCGGTTGACCCGGTCGAGTGGGCACACCGCCGCTGGGGCGGGGATCGTCGTCCGGACCGCCCTACCCCGCACGACACCCTTCAGTCCCATCGCTCGCATCAGCCTCGCGACGGTGCACCAGGCCACCACGATCCCGTCCCGGCGGAGCTGGTGCCAGACTTTCCGTACGCCGTAGACGCGGAAGGTCGTCTCGAACACGCGCCGGGTCCCGACCATCAGCGCCGCCTCGCTCCTGGCCCGTTCCGGCAGCCTGCCGGGATCGGCGCGCCGTGCAGCATGCGCTCGGTCCGTCGACGGGGCGATCGGCAGCACCCTGCAGATCGGCTCGACCCCGTAGACGGCGCGGTGATCATCGATGAAGGCGATCACGTCCGCGGCCGGCGGTCGAGCTCCGCCATGGCAAAATACGCCGACGCCTTCCAGAGGATCTCGTTGGCCTGACGCAACTCGCGGTTCTCGCGCTCCAGCGCCTTGATCCGCTCGCGCTCGTCCGTGCTCGGGCCGCCCCGCAGGCCTTTGCCCCGCTCGGACAGCCGGATCCGATTCCGAAGCGTTTCGCCCGAACAGCCAATCTCGGCCGCGATTGAAGTAATCGCCGTTCATTGCGAGGCACGCTCGCCCTGGTGGTCCAAGCATCAGCACCGCGCGGGCACGAATCCTAGGGGAATACGGTGGGGGTCGCTTCGTCATCGCTCCATCCTCTCAAGAGTTGAAGCCTCCGGGAAACCCGGCGCGGTTCAAGTCTCGTCTGGTGCATCGGCTTCACGCCGGACTTCCGCTGGCTCGACGCCTCGGTGTTCAATTGCGCCGGCAGCCCCATGCGCACCGAACCTCTCCGATTGGCAGGAGTGGCGTTTGTCGCCGCATCCACATGCCGGCCGCGATCCGATACGGCGCTCCAAGAAAAGCCTATTCCAGCTGACAAATCATCTCAATTTCACCGACCATTTATCTCATTTTGTCCGGAACCGTACGCAGGCCTACATCGATTATCGCGTTTCTATGTTGTTGCAGTCCTCATTAATCCTGGCTCATCATGTCCATCGGACTGCGACATTAGGCCTATTGATTACGATCAGTACCGGTTGGTATTACAAGCCAATTCCCTATCGTACCGAGTAGGGAAAAATCGCGACGCATGCAGGGAAACATCGAGCTACCATCATCGGTTCAGTGCGGCGGCAGGCCAGCAGGTCTGAAGCGAGATGAGGATGTCTGACGCGACCATCCAGTGTACGGTCATGAGGCAGCGTGGCGCCTCGGAAGCCTACAATCTATCAGGTCGACCAGTTGCTGATCATAAAGTCGGGGTCGCAACGTGAGGCTGAACGGCAGGCTTACCCGGGCGGATGGGATTGGCGACACTTTTCGGAGTTTGCTTGCCCCAATTTCTGACAGAATATTTTCCCGACACTGTTGTGCAATTTCAACGCGCTACTGAACCGCCTTCTTTCAGCATCTGGAACCCGATCGGATGCCCGGCATGATAGCTGATAGGGTCAGTGTCTTGTATGAGTAGGCGGGTGGTCTGATCCGTGGTCCGGCGGATGTCATTGATCATGGCGTCTGCCAGCTTACATGCCGGCCCGAATATCTGTTTCATCTTCGCCCATGGGCGCTACGATGAACCAGCCCTCCTCCGGTCGTGAAAATCCTCAACCTGTCTCAGGAGTGTTGACATCGGACAATCCGCCTAAGAAGCCTCCATATCCATGCGAGCGTCAAGATTTTCTTTGTATCGCTCGTTCACTGATGATTGCAGATATCTCCGACTTCCCGCATACAGTGGCCGATATCGATAATTCGCCCGCCGATACATCGAGGTATAAGATGATCGTATTTCGCGCCTCGCTCGGCTCTTCATATAATCCTGCTAGCTACCAAGAATATTTCACGCACGCCGACACAAATAGGAGCATATATGTCGGACCCTATTCAAATTCTCCCGTCTATGGTCGACTTCAACTTTCTGATAATACGATTGTGTACACAGGAATAATCGAAGATCAAAACCAGGTTGGTTTTACTGGTTATATGTCACGACAACTTCAAACTAATGATGGCGGCTTCTATTGGGATGTATCCGGAAATACTGGTTCCGCCACATTGGTTGGTGGAGATTTCGGTGATGGGCTTCGCACGGGGGTTGCGAACGATACCCTTAAAGGCGGCTTTGGCAATGACGTGCTAGCACTACTTTGGCAG
>NZ_BPRB01000303.1 GCF_022179685.1 Methylobacterium trifolii | reverse complement strand
CGTTCGCCGATTATCAGCCGGCCGCAATGTGCGGCGGGCTGATAATCGGCGAACGGCCGGGAAGTTTCATGGCGCGCACGCGTGATTGCGCCGGCGCAGGACGGCGACCCGGCCCTCCACCGCACGGCCCTGCTCGCGCCGGATGATCGCGGGCGCGAGCACGAGGCGGTCGAGGCCGGCCTCGGCTGCGGCCCCCTCCAGATGCCCGTCCGCCTGGGCGTAGCGGCCGTCCACCCCCAGGACGGCGCCTTCGCCGTCGTGCGACTGAACCGTGAAGGCGGCCAGAGCCCCGGGGCGCAGGACGCGGGCGATGGCGGCCAGCATCGCGGGCAGGTCCGCCACGTAGATGAATACGTCGGCCGCCAGGCACAGGTCGGCCGAGCCCGCCGGCTCCTGCCCGAGGAACCCGGCGACGTCGCCCTCCACCAGCCGGTCGTAGCAGCCCTTGCGGTGGGCCAGCGCCAGCATGGCGGGCGACAGGTCGATCCCGGTGAGCCGGTCGATGCGGCCTTTCAGGGCCTCGCCCATCAGCCCCGTGCCGCAGCCGAGGTCGAGGGCCGCCCCGTAGCGGGCCGGCGCCTCCGGCAGGGCGTCGAGGGCCGCGCGCAGGATCGCAGGGCCGCGATAGCCCAGCCCGTCGACGAGATGGCGCTCGAAGCGGGCGGCATAGGCGTCGAACAGCGCCCGGACATAGGCCGGCGAGAGGGCCGGCAGCCCCGCGCCCGCGCCGAGGCGGGCGAGGTGGACCTGCGTGCCCAGGGCGTCGCCGGGGTCGAGGTCGCGGGCGGCGGCATAGGCCCGTAGCGCCCCGTGGAACTGCCCCCGGTCCCCGCTCTGCACGTGCAGGTATTCCCGCGCCCGGCCGAGGAGGATCCAGGCGGCGGCGTAGCGCGGCGACCGCTCCAGCGCCTGCTCGGCCATCTCCACGGCGGCCTGCGCGTCGCCCTCGGTCAGGCACGCCTCGGCGTAGCGGTAGCGGCGGTCGGCCAGGAGGTCGCCGGAACCGTTCTGCGAGGGCGTATCGTGCTGCGAGGACATATCGTGCTGCGAGGGCCTATCGTTCTGCGAGGGCCTATCGTTCTGCGAAGACATGCCGCTGACCGAAAGGGGAGCGGCGCCTATATAGCCGGGCCGATGTCCTCCCGCGCCAGCGATCTCCTCACCCTGACCCGCGAGGGGCTGTACTGCCCCCTCGGCGACTTCCACGTCGACCCGACCTGGCCGGTGCCCCGCGCCGTGATCACCCACGGCCATGCCGACCATGCGCGGGCCGGGCACGGCAGCGTGCTCGCCACGCCCGAGACCCTGCGCATCATGGCCGTGCGCTACGGGGCGGATTTCTGCGACACCCGGCAGGAGGCGGTCCTCGGCCAGAGCATGCGAATCGGCGGCGTCGGCGTGCGCTTCGCACCCGCGGGCCACGTGCTGGGCTCGGCGCAGGTCGCCATCGAGCGGGAGGGCGCCCGCATCGTCGTCTCCGGCGACTACAAGCGCGCCCCGGACCCGACCTGCCTGCCCTTCGAGGTCGTCCCCTGCGACGTGTTCATCACCGAGGCGACCTTCGGCCTGCCGGTCTTCACCCACCCGGACACGCGGGGGGAGGTGCGCAAGCTCCTCGACTCGGTCCGGCTGTTCCCCGAGCGCGCCCACATCGTCGGCGCCTACGCGCTCGGCAAGGCGCAGCGGGTGATGGCGCTGCTGCGCGAGGAGGGCTGGGACCGGCCGATCCACCTGCACGGGGCGATGGAGAAGCTGACGGAGCTCTACAAGCAGGAGGGCATCCCCCTGGGCGACACGCCGAAGGTCGCGGCCGCCGAGCGCAAGGACCTGCACGGGGCCATCGTGCTCTGCCCGCCCTCGGCGATGCAGGACCTGTGGTCGCGCAAGTTCCCCGACCCGGTGACCTGCTTCGCCTCGGGCTGGATGCGGGTGCGGGCCCGGGCCCGCCAGAAGGGCGTCGAGCTGCCCCTGGTGATCTCCGACCATTCCGATTGGCCCGACCTCTGCCGCACCATCCGCGACATCGGCGCCGGGGAGGTCTGGGTCACGCACGGGCAGGAGGACGCCCTGGTGCACTGGTGCGGGACGCAAGGCATCGCGGCCAAGCCCCTGCACCTGCTGGGCTACGGCGACGACGGCGAGGCCGAGCCCGTTGCCGACCCCGCGGCCGACCCCGCGGAGGCGGCCGCGTGAACGACTTCGCCCACCTCCTCGACCGCCTCGCCTACGAGCCCCGCCGCAACGCCAAGCTGCGCCTGCTCCAGGATTTCTTCGCCCGCACGCCCGACCCGGAGCGGGGCTACGCGCTCGGCGCCATGACCGGCAGCCTGAGCTTTCGCGAGGCCAAGCCCGCCCTGATCCGCGGGCTGGTGGAGGCGCGCATCGACCCGGTGCTGTTCCGGCTCTCGCACAATTACGTCGGCGACCTGGCCGAGACCACGGCACTGATCTGGCCCGCGCCCTCCCCTCCCCCCTCTGCGG
>NZ_BPRB01000302.1 GCF_022179685.1 Methylobacterium trifolii | reverse complement strand
GCGCGAGCGGATCGCTTTTCCAGCCGATCTCGCCGCAGACAAGAGCAGTAGCGACCTGCTGCGAGACGAGGAGCTCACCTTCCGCACCCGCCTCGACACGCTCAAAGCGCAGGTCGAGGGGGCTCAGCGCCTGATCGAGCTGTACCGCAACGAAATCACGGCCCTGAATGGCAAGACCCGATCGCAGGAGCGCCAACTCGAGCTGATCAACAAGGAGAAGGAGGGCGTGGCGACCCTGGTGGCCAAGGGCCTCGCAGTGGCGCCACGCCAGTACCTCCTTGAGCGCACGGCCGCAGAAATCGAGAGCAAGCAACTCGACCTCGACACGGCGATCCTGCGAGCCAAGCAGGAGATGACGAAGGCCGAGCGCTCGATCATCGATTTCCGCAACGACCGCCGCCGGGAGATCCTGAGCGATCTCCAGCTTGCGCGGGCCCGGCGGGCGGAGGCCGAGCAGCGCTCCGAGACGGCGCGGACCCTGGTATACGAGGCCGAGACGATCGCCCCACGTCTCATCGCCGACCGGATTCGCAGCCAGCGGGTCGTCCCGGTCTATAGCTTGGTCCGCCAGTCCCACGACGGCCCGCGCACCATTCCAGCCACCGACAGCACCCTGCTCGAGCCCGGCGACGTGGTGAAGGTCGATTCGAACGAGGCCGACACGCAGGCCTCCGCCATGCCCGGCCCCGTCACCGCACGCGAGACGGTCGTGCCCCGCACCCTCGGCCGATGAGCAGGGCACCCGCCCTCGATAATTGTCACCCTCGGCCCTGAATTACAGAGGTGAACCATGCTCGAAGCCACACTCGGACCGTTCATGCGCAGCGCCTCGTTCCGGAAGCGCGTGCGGAACGGCCTCAACGCCGTCGGGTTCGATACGACGGACTGGGTACGTGTCGTCATGTATCGCGAGTGCTTCGCCTTCGTGCGCAGCCTCGATCCTCAACAGCTCGACGCCCTCGAGATCTCGGGCGGCCTGCAATGGAGCCGGGCGTTCGACTTCCGCTCCTATTCCGCCACCGCCTATCCCGGCTTCGACATCTGCGCCGAGACGATGGAGCGCCGATTCGACTTGATCATCGCCGATCAGGTGTTCGAGCACCTGAAATGGCCGATGCGAGCGGGACGCAACGTCTACCAGATGCTACGCCCGGGCGGCCACTTCATTATCTGTACGCCGTTCATGATCCGCGTCCACGCTTCACCGATCGACTGCTCGCGCTGGACCGAACAGGGCCTGTCCTGCCTGCTGCAGGAATGCGGCTTTCCGGAAGACGCCATCACGACCGCGTCCTGGGGCAATCGTGCCTGCGTCAAGTCGAACTTCCTGAAATGGCGCCGCCACGGCTGGTACCGCTCGCTGCGCAACGAGCCTGACTTCCCCGTGATGGTCTGGGCCTATGCCCGCAAGCCCCTCGACGCGCCCGCGGCCTGAGGCGTGGGCCTAACCCGGACCGTCTCGACCTGGCGTGTCGACGCCACGATCGGGCGCTGGTTTACATCAGAACCGTGCCAGAACATCAGCCCACGACATCGGGTGACGCCGGTCCGATGCTCCCGCCACGCGACAGGCGGGATCGCGACGGCATACGCCAGCCGGCGATGCGGCTCGGTGTCACTCATAAAACTCCCGCGGCGTTGCCGTAGCCAGCGGGAGCGCTCCCGGTGATCGGGAGTTCCGTGAAGCGCACTTAGCTCGCCGGATGGTAGGCCATCCCGACACGCCTCGAACGGTCGCGCCTACCGGCGCCTCTGACCTGCGTGAACGTTCGTGTCACCGGGGAAAGATGCAGGCACGAAAACAGAACTTGATCCGTCGCGCAATAAAATGCCATAAATCGCATAGTTTCGTCATGATCCTTTGGGCCGTTCTGCGGTCAGAACGTCATTGGAAGTCGTCTCACTGAGGTTCGGTCGGATACGTATTCGCCTGCGTGCTCTGCTGATTTTGCTGTAGATTTTCATTCGATGCCCTAGCTCTTCGTTCCAAAGATTTGGGGATGACCTTGTCCGAGATCATTCGGTATGACGTGATCATACTGGGCGCCGGCGTCACGGGACTGACGACGGCCGATGTATTAGCGAATCGAGGGCTCAAGGTCTGCCTGATCGACGACTACCCTGAACCTGGGGGCAATCATCTCTCTTGGACGATAGACTCTTTCACCTTCGATATCGGAGCGATATTTTTCTGGACCGACAACCCGATGTTCAAAGTCTTTCCTGGCATGCGGTCCCTGTGTCTTCCGATCGATTACCGCGTCGAGAAGATCTCTCGGCGGGCCAAGGTTGTCGCTTATCCGTTCGATATCCGGAAGGAGCTTCTCTTCCGGTCGCCCCTCTACGTTATGCAGGTCTTCTTTCAGATTGCCCGACAGAGACTTAGCTTCACACGGCGCGTTAGCTCAGTGCGCGATTTCATCCGTTATTATCTGGGGGAAACCCTGCTGCAGGACACAGGGCTGGCCGAGTATTTTACCCGGTTCTACGGCATCCCGCCCCAGGACATCAGCTACGATTTCGCCACCACGCGCATGGGCTGGATTTCCAACAACGCCAGTATTCGCTCCCGGGTCAAGCGATGGGGCGCTCGGCGACAGGTGGGTCAGCACGGCACAGCCTTGGCCCGGCCGAAGCGCGGGTTCGCAGAACTGTATCGTGTGGCGGTCGCCCAACTCGTCGCGAAGAACGTCACGATCATCCTCGATGCCGGCCTAAGCCGGACGACAGTCCAGCCGGCCGGATTCTCGGTGACGACGCGCGACGTCACCGTCTCCGGCGCTCGGCTGATCAGCACGATTCCGCTGGCACGAACGTTGACCCTTCTCGGCCTCGACTCCGAGATAGCGCCGCCGTCGAGCAACCTGACGACGCTATTCTGCAAGTTTCGCGGCGACCGGAATTTCGAATCCGTTGTGCTTTATAACTTTCATTCCGAAGGGTTGTGGAAACGCCTGACCGTCCACTCAGATTATTACGGCATGTCGGAGGGCTGGCAGTATCTCAGCGTCGAGATCACCGATCGGGCCGGCAATTGTCCGCCGGGTCCGTTGTTCGAGGATTTTCAGCGCTCAGTCAGCGCCGTCGGCTTGTTCGACGGCGACCTCGTTCTGGTCGACAGCATCCGCACGGCTTTCGCCTATCCGGTCTACGATATGACAGCCGCAGCCAAGCGTGACGCGAGTATGAGCCTGCTCGACGGTCTGGGGATCGAATTGCTCGGCCGGCAGGGCGCGTTCAAATATATGGCTTCGTCGAAGGTCGCCGTGGACAACGTCCTTCGGTCAATCTGACCTCGTGCGACCCACGAATATCGGATGCATCGGCTCCGATACTAGGAATAAACGCGCATTAAGGGCATAATCGCACGCGTGTGCTCGCGGAATCATAAATTAAACAATTTTTTAATGGATTTGGATTGCAGTCGCCTGGTCTGCACCCGGTTGCGTCCCGCCTTGGCCGGACGGGGTGCCGAGCAAGGTGAACAGAGGACTGCAAAGGGACCTTCATGGCGCGCCCCCCCGATTACACCCTCGTCTTCTCCGATGAGTTCGACCGGCAGAGCATCGCCAATACGACGACCGCGACCGCCAACTGGTACACCGCGCAGGCCTGGGGTGGAGGCTTCGGCGATGCGCAGATCATGCCGACCGGGGGTGCCCACTCGCCGTTCACGACGGTCCTCAAGGGTGGGGAGACCGCCCTTCAGATCGAGATGACACGCAACGCAGCGGGGCAGCTCGAGAGCGGGCTCATCTCGAACGTCTTTCCCGACGGGACCAGCACCACGCCGCAAGACGGTAATCCGTACGGATATTACGAGACCCGGCTCTGGCTGCCCGACGGCCAGGGAATCTGGCCGGCTTTCTGGGCCATCGAGGAAGAGCGGCTGTCCCCGGCCCGGGACCACGTGATCGAATTCGACGTGCTGGAGCATCACGGTACCGCCGCGGCGGACCGATACGGCAGTAACGTGCACGATTGGGATTGGAACGGGACCAGACTGGCCGGCCATACCAGTCAACCCTCCCAGCACGTCGTCGGGAACGACGTCCTGAGTTCCGGCTGGCACACCTACGGGATCGAGATCCGACCCGACGTGATGACCTTCTATATGGACGGGAGCGCCTATTCCACGCGGGCGACGCCGGCCACGCTCGATACCGACCTGATGTTCATGATCAACCTTGCCGCGGGCGGAGGGTGGACCGTCGATCCCGGGTTGAATCACGTCCGGATGTACGTCGATTACTTCCGCGCCTACGAACTCGTCGGCACTCATCCGTCACCGCCCACTGCCCTGACCCTGACCGGTACCAGTGGCAACGACACCTTCCAGGTGACGGCTGCGACGACCATGATTCGCGAGGCTGCCAATGGCGGGTTCGACACGGTCCGTTCAAGCGTCACGTACACGCTCGACGCCAATGTCGAGAAGCTCGTCCTATCGGAGGGGGCGGCGCTCGACGGCACTGGCAACGCCGAGTCCAACCAACTTTTCGGAAACGCCTCTGCCAACGTTCTTTCGGGTCTCGCCGGTAACGATTACCTCTACGGACAGGACGGCGACGATAGGTTGATGGGCGGCCTCGGCAACGACAAGCTCTATGGCGGCGGCGGCAACGACCGGTTGATCGGCGGTGCGGGCACCGACCGGCTGCAGGGCGATGATGGCGCCGACACGTTCATCTTCCAATCCACGTCGGACAGCCTTCCGTATGCACCGGATACGATCATCGGATTCTCTGGGGCAGCGGGTGATCGCATCGATCTCGAGGCTATTGATGCGAATAGTTTGTTGGCCGGAGATCAGGCATTCACCTGGATCGGGTCTGCCCCCTTTAGCGGCGCGGGACAGCTTCGATTTGACAAGGGTATACTCAGTGCCGACATCAATGGCGACCACGTCATGGATTTCGCAGTGAACGTCGGCAACGTCTCCTTAAATCTGGAAAGCTTTATCTCTTAGAAGCTTGGCCGGGCGTCTAATCGATTGGGTTTACCTTAGAACGTCGGGTCTCGGCAGACCATGCTCTGCAGATCGCCTCATACCTCCCGCCATATGTTGACGCCAAGGTAGCGGGCGCGGCCGTTCGATCTACGAGGATCCCGATTGGCTTTGCTCTGGTGTTGACCCACTTGATCTTGACTCCGCTGTCCAGAGCCGCGCCCGCTCCCGGAGGTAGAAAGCCCTGGCAGCGGCCGGCCCCTGATCCATGAAAGGGCGGGGATCATTGCATCCAGGAGGTTCGGTTCGTGCGTGTGGCATCTCTCACGCTGTCAAACAGCATTGGAACGGGACCCCGGATCGGCGCAGAAACGGGAATCTGACTCACTTTCGGTGCAGGTCGGCTTATGGCGCTCCGATCATCCGAGCTTCGAGCAGATCGAGTTTGGTGCGGCCAAACAACTGCCGGTTCACGCGCTTCAGGAGGGTGAGAGGTGGCTCGGTTTGTCTGAACAGCGACCTGGGCCTGGATAAGTGGAATCCTGCCGGGTTCAGGCAGCCGCGGGATGCGGCAACCTGTCGAAGTAGGCTTGATCGGGGGTTCGCCGGTCAAGGCTCGAATGGGGCCTTCGCCCGTTGTAGAAGGCGAGATACCGGCCGATCGAAGCACGCGCCGTGCTCACGGTGTCGTAGGCGCGGAGGTAGACCTCCTCGTACTTGACCGACCGCCACAGGCGCTCGACGAAGATGTTGTCGCGCCATGCGCCCTTGCCGTCCATGCTGATGGCGATCCCGGCCTTCGCCAATACGCTGGTGAAGGCGAGGCTGGTGAACTGCGAGCCCTGATCCGTATTGAAGATCTCCGGCTTGCCGTGCCGAACCATGGCTTCCTCCAGAGCCTCGATACAGAAGTCAGCCTCCATTGTGATCGACAGCCGCCAGGACAGCACCCGGCGACTGAACCAATCGATGATGGCGGCCAAATAGACGAACCCACGCGCCATCGGCACGTAGGTGATGTCCATCGCCCAGACCTGATTGGGTCGGTCGATCATCAGCCCGCGCAGGAGATATGGGTAAATCTTGTGCCCTGGTGCAGGCTTCGAGGTGTTCGGCTTGCGGTAGATCGCCTCGATGCGCAGGCGTTTCATCAGCCTCGCGACATGGCAGCGTCCGATCGTGATACCTTCCGTGTTGAGAAGATCACGCAGCATCCGGCTCCCCGCGAAGGGAAGTTCGAGATGCAGTTCGTCCATCCGCCTCATCACGGCCAGATCGGCTGCTGGGACAGGACGCGGCACATAATACACGCTGCCGCGGCTGATCCCGAGGGCCTTGGCTTGCTGGACGACGGGGAGGTCGTGCCCGCGATCGATCATCGCTTTGCGCTCAGCAATCCGGCCTTGCCGAGCGCGCCGGACAAAAAATCGTTGGTCAGCGTCAACTC
>NZ_BPRB01000301.1 GCF_022179685.1 Methylobacterium trifolii | reverse complement strand
ACGACCGCATCGTCTGGGACGTCGGGCACCAGGCCTACCCGCACAAGATCCTGACCGGGCGGCGCGACCGCATCCGGACGCTGCGCCAGGGCGGCGGGCTGTCGGGCTTCACCAAGCGGAGCGAGAGCGAGTACGACCCGTTCGGGGCGGCGCATTCCTCCACCTCGATCTCGGCAGCCCTCGGCATGGCGGTGGCCCGCGACCTGCACGCGGCCGCGGCCCGCGCCAAGGGGATCGAGGCCCCGAAGCGCCGCAACATGATCGCGGTGATCGGCGACGGCTCGATGTCGGCGGGCATGGCCTACGAGGCGATGAACAACGCCGGGGCGCTGCATTCGCGCCTGATCGTGATCCTGAACGACAACGACATGTCGATCGCGCCCCCCGTGGGGGCGATGTCGGCCTACCTCGCCCGTCTGGCCTCGGGCGGCACCTACCGGGGCCTGCGCGAGACGGCCAAGCAATTGGGAAAACTGCTGCCCAAGGCGATCTACCAGCGGGCGGCGCAGGCCGAAGAGTTCGCCCGCGGCCTGATCGTGGGCTCGGGCACGATGTTCGAGGAGATGGGCTTCCACTATGTCGGCCCGATCGACGGTCACAACCTCGACCACCTGCTGCCGATCCTGAAGAACGTGCGCGACACCGAGCAGGGCCCGATCCTGCTGCATGTCGTGACGCAGAAGGGCAAGGGCTACGCGCCGGCCGAGGCCTCGGCCGACCGCTACCACGGGGTGGTGAAGTTCGACGTGGTGTCGGGCGTGCAGGCCAAGGCCAAGCCGAACGCGCCGGCCTACACCCGGGTGTTCGGGGAGAGCCTGATCAAGGCGGCCGATGCCGACGAGAAGGTGGTGGCGATCACGGCGGCGATGCCGGGAGGCACGGGCATCGACCTGTTCGGCAAGGCCCATCCGGACCGGACCTTCGACGTCGGCATCGCCGAGCAGCATGCGGTGACGTTCGCGGCGGGCTTGGCCACCGAGGGCTACAAGCCGTTCGTCGCGATCTACTCGACCTTCCTGCAGCGGGCCTACGACCAGGTGATCCACGACGTGGCGCTGCAGAACCTGCCGGTGCGCTTCGCCATGGACCGGGCGGGCCTGGTGGGGGCGGACGGCGCCACGCATGCGGGCGCCTTCGACCT
>NZ_BPRB01000300.1 GCF_022179685.1 Methylobacterium trifolii | reverse complement strand
GCCGAGCGCTACGCCGCCCGCCTTAAGGGCGGCGTAGCGCTCGGCCGCCGGGGTGCCGCAGACCGGGTCGTCGCCGGCCGCCACGATCAGGGTCGGCACCGTGTTGCGCGAAGGCGCACGGGGGTCGCGCAGGCGCGCCATCGCCCGGAAGGCGGCGGCCGTCCAGGCGATGGTCGGATCGCCGACGGCACCTGCTCCCACGGCGGTGGCGGCGGTGGCGTTGCGGGCGTAGCGCCGGGGATCACGGGAGAGCCGGTTGTTGCGGAAGGGTTTGGTGGCGATCGAGACCGGCCCGCCGGCCAGGATGTAGCGGCGGCCGAGGCCGAGGCGGTGCAGGGCCCGCGACAGCAGGGAGGCCAGCCCCGGCCACTTCACCATCCGGATCGAGAGCATCGGCGCCACGGTGACGATGCGACGGAAGGGCAGCCAGCCCTCCAGGGCTCCGATGAGCGCGACGCAACCGCCCATCGAATGGGCGAGGCCGAGGTGTGGGTCGGGCATCAGGGGCAGCAGCACCGCCTCCTCGATCGCCGTCAGGTCGAGGCGATAATCGTCGAAGCGGGCGACGTGGCCCTTGTGGGGATCGTCCACCTGGCGGCCCGATTCGCCCTGCCCACGCCAGTCGAAGGCGACGACGGCAAAGCCCCGGGCGCGCAGTTCAGCGATGGTCTCGTAGTACTTCTCGATGAACTCGGCCCGCCCCTGGAGCAGGCAGACCGTGCCCTTGCAGCCCCGCGTCGTCGGGCGCCAGTGGGCGGCGCGTAGCGTCAGGCCGTCCGCGGTCCGCACGGGGACCAGGGTGGCGCCGGGTGGGGCGGGATTGCCGGGCGTGTCGCTCAGGGTCAGCATCGGGGCGGCGTCTCAAGCAGAGGGGTGCGATTTTTTCAGGACCGGCAAGCTTATCGCCCTTGCAGCGCATTTCGGGCGCTCCGATATCCAGTCGGTGCCGGCCTGATGGCGGCACGAGACCGGTCCGGCCCTCGGGCGGACCATTGAAGCATGTTGCTCACGACGAGGATATGTCATGCGCCAGTTCGATCTCGCTCCCCTCTACCGTTCCACCGTCGGCTTCGACCGGCTTTTCTCGGCCCTCGACCAGTTCGTGGCCGCCGACGCCGTGCCGAGCTACCCGCCCTACAATATCGAGCGCACCGGCGAGAACGCCTACCGCATCACGGTCGCGGTCGCCGGCTTCACGGAGGCCGATCTCGCGATCGAGGTCCGTGAGAACGCGCTGACGCTCAAGGGCGAGCGCAAGGCCGATCCGACCAACCGCGCCGAGGTGCTGCACCAGGGCATCGCCGCCCGCGGTTTCGAGCGCCGGTTCCAGCTCGCCGACTACGTCCAGGTGACCGGTGCGGCCCTGGAGAACGGCCTCCTCCACATCGATCTCGTCCGCGAGATCCCGGAGGCGAAGAAGCCCCGCCAGATCCAGATCGCCACCGGCCGCACCGCGCCGGCCCCGGTGATCGAGGGCGCGGTGCAGCAGGCGGCCTGACACCGGCCAACGTGAATGCGTGATGGAGCGCCCCGGCCAGCGGCCGGGGCGTTTTTTTGTGATTGGGTCAGTCGCGGCCGAACGCAAGACAGCCGTGTCCGAAAGTACCGAGATCCGGAGCAGATCCTGATCCGCGCGTTTCCCTCCCCCCTCTGCGGGGGAGGGAAACGCGCGTCGCGATAATCTCTCAGAGGTCGCCCAGCGCCAACTGGCCCTGATTGCTGCGGCGAGGTGCCGGTGCCTTGCGCTCCTTGCGGGGGGCAGCGGCCGCCTTGCGCGGCCTCGGCTCGGCCCGCAGCCGGGCGACGGCCTTGTCGCGGGCCACGGCCTCGGGGGCGTGGGGATCGTCGGTCAGCCACTTGCCGTGCTTGATCACCTCGTTGACCCGGCCCTGGTTGACCCCGACCTTGAAGGCGATCTCCTGCTGGGTCATGCCGGTGGAGGCGTGCAGGTCCAGGATGGCGCGGGCAAGCTCCGGCGTCATCTTCTGGCCGGTGAGGCGCCGGGCAGGCTTGACGGTCCGGGTGGCGCGGTCGCGCTCGCGCAGGCGCTCCAGGAGGGCGAGCGCCATGTTCATGCCGTGCTCGCGCAGGGACTCCTCGAATTCCTTCAGGGTCGCCATGGGCAACGTCCTCGGCCGGCCGGGCGACGGCCCGGAACATCGTAAGAACGTGCAAGATGTGGAACCGGTTGCGCAAGCAGCACCGGGCCCGTGACGGCGGGCGGACCCTGTCATCCACCGGAAATGCGCGCCGTCTGGCGTCCTGCGGGCGCCTCGGCTACAGACGCGGATCGTCGGCGCGGCAGGGAATTTTCGCCAGCATGATCAGCCCGATCCTCACCGTTCCCCGCGAGCGCCCGACCGAGAGCGGCGCGCTCGCCGAGGCGCTGGAAGGCGGGGCGGTGCTGATGTTCCCCGACCTCGACTTCCCGTTCAGCGACTTCGAGCAGCGCTTCACCGACCGCCCCTTCGCCGACGGCAAGGCCAAGAACGTCAACATCCGCGGCGAGGCCGCGCATCTGCGCGGCGCCGCCGGCACGCCGGAGGAGCAGGAGGCCCTGCGCCAGGTGCTGATCCGCTACCGCCAGTTCGCCCGCGCCCTGGTCGACCGCTACCTGCCGGAATACACCCGCGCGGTCACGCTGGCCGGCACCTCCTACCGGCCCTTCGACGTGGACCGGCGCAAGCTGAGCTGGCGGCGCGACGACACCCGCCTGCACGTCGACGCCTTCCCCTCGAACCCGATCGGCGAGAAGCGCATCCTGCGGGTGTTCCGCAACATCAACCCGGACGGGCAGCCCCGCCGCTGGCGGGTGGGCGAGGATTTCGGCTCGATGGCGGAGAAGTTCCTGCCGCGCCTGCCCGGCTACTCGCCCCTCTCGGCCCGCCTCATGGCGGCGCTCCGCATCACCAAGGCACGGCGCTCCGAGTACGACCACCTGATGCTGCACCTGCACGACGCCCTCAAGCAGGACGAGGCCTACCAGGCCAGCGCCCCCCAGGCGAACGTGGAGTTCTATCCCGGCCAGACCTGGGTGACGTTCTCCGACCTCGTCATGCACGGGGCCATGGGCGGCCGCTACATGCTGGAACAGACCGCCTACCTGCCCGTCTCCGCCCAGGCCCACCCGGACAAGAGCCCGCAGCGCATCCTGGCGCACAAGCTCGGCCGCACCCTGCAATAGGACGCCTCCCCATGATCCTCGAAATCGCGCAGATCGACGTGAAGCCCGGCTCCGAATCCGAGTTCGAGGCCGGCATCGCCCGGGCCGCCGAGATCTTCCGGGCCGCCAAGGGCTGCCACAGCTTCCAGGTGCGGCGCTCGGTGGAGAAGCCCCAGCGCTACCGCCTGATGATCGAGTGGGAGACCCTGGAGGCGCACACCCAGGACTTCACCGGGTCGCAGGCCTGGAAGGATTATCGCGCCATCGTCTCCCCCTGCTTCGAGGGGCCGCCGAGCGTCGAGCACACCGAACTCACCCTCCAGGCGTTCTGACGGACGCGGGGACTCAGCCCGCGACGACCTGCGACAGCTCCGCCTCCAGGGCCAGGACGACGCCGGCCGGCGGGAAGGTGAGGCGCACGGCGCCGCCGAAGCTGTGGGCGAGGCTGCGCTCGATCAGGCGGGAGCCGAATCCGACCCGGGTCGGCGGCGCCACGGGCGGCCCGCCGACCCGGGTCGGATTCGGCTCCCGCCTGATCGAGCGCAGCCTCGCCCACAGCTTCGGCGGCGCCGTGCGCCTCACCTTCCCGCCGGCCGGCGTCGTCCTGGCCCTGGAGGCGGAGCTGTCGCAGGTCGTCGCGGGCTGAGTCCCCGCGTCCGTCAGAACGCCTGGAGGGTGAG
>NZ_BPRB01000299.1 GCF_022179685.1 Methylobacterium trifolii | reverse complement strand
CAGTTCATAACACGCTCTATGGTCCGGGACTTGGGGCCGGCCTTCCGCCGCTAGAGCGCACTCCGACGAAGTGGATACCGGTTCGTCGTGAAAGGGCGCGTCAAAACAAGGACCTAGAGCCGTGCCCGACCCAACGTGGTCGGGCACGGCTCTAGCCGCGTTATCCGGCCCATCGAGTTGCGCGCGATGTTCGGGGACGCTGATGACCTCCTCGGCTGAGGCGCCCGGCACGGCCCAAGCCATGCCCGGGTCCTTTGGTGACCTTCAACCAGGAAGATCGAGATGATCGAGCACTCAACTCTGCGCCGTGCGACGGCCGAACTCTTCGGGACATTCTGGCTCACCTTCGGGGGATGTGGGGCAGCGGTGTTGTCCGCGGCCTTCCCCGAACTCGGCATCGGTTTCCTCGGCGTCGCGTTCGCCTTCGGGCTGACCGTGCTGACGATGGCCTACGCGGTCGGCCATATCTCGGGCGGTCATTTCAACCCGGCCGTGACGCTCGGACTGTGGTCGGCGCGCCGATGCGCCAGCCGACACGTCCTGCCTTACGTCGTCGCGCAGGTGGCGGGCGCGATCCTGGCCGCAGCCGCCCTCTACCTCATCGCGTCGGGCAAGCCCGGCTGGGTGCCGAACGGCTTCGCCGCCAATGGGTACGGTGAGCTCAGTCCCGGCAAGTTCGACGTCGGCGCCTGCCTGGCGATGGAGTTCCTGGCGACCTTCTTCTTCCTGTTCATCATCATCGGCACGACCTCAAAAGGCGCGGCCGTGGGCTTTGCCGGTATTCCGATCGGCTTTGCCCTTGTCCTGATCCATCTGATCTCGATCCCGGTGACCAACACCTCCGTGAACCCGGCGCGAAGCACCGGTCCGGCCCTGTTTGCGGGGGGCGACTATATCGGTCAGCTCTGGCTGTTCTGGCTCGCGCCCATCGCCGGGGCCATGGTGGCGGGCACCTTCGCCCGCTGGTTCTACGAGCCGGCCGATATCGTCGAGACCGTGGTCGTCGAGAAGGTGGCGGCCGCCACAGTCTAGAGCGTGTTATGAACTTCTAGGGTCGGTTTTGCGTTTGGGTTTATGAGC
>NZ_BPRB01000298.1 GCF_022179685.1 Methylobacterium trifolii | reverse complement strand
GGAAAACCGGATTCCACTTCTCCGCATCATGCCCTAGACCCCGAGATAGGCGTGGAGCTTGTCGATGTTGGCGTCGAGCGCGTCGTTGGGGATGGTGTCGACCACCCGGCCCTGCTCGATCACCACGTGGCGGTCGGCCAGCGTCTGGGCGAAGCGGAAGTTCTGCTCCACCAGCACGATGGTGTAGCCCTTGGCCTTGAGCGCCTGGATGGTGCGGCCGATCTGCTGGACGATGACCGGGGCGAGCCCCTCCGTCGGCTCGTCGAGCAGGATGGTCTTGGCGCCAGTGCGCAGGATGCGGCCGATGGCCAGCATCTGCTGCTCGCCGCCCGAGAGCTTGGTGCCCTGGCTGGCCGCCCGCTCCTTGAGGTTCGGGAACAGGGTGTGGATCTCGGCCACCGTCATGCCCCCCGGCTTCACCTTGGGCGGCAGCATCAGGTTCTCGTACACCGAGAGGCTGGCGAAGATGCCGCGCTCCTCCGGCACGTAGCCGAGCCCGAGGCGCGCGATGTTGCGCGAGGCCATGCCGATGGTCTCGGCCCCGTCGTAGACGATCGAGCCGCGGCGCTTGCCCAGGATGCCGATGATCGCCTTGAGGGTCGTGGTCTTGCCGGCGCCGTTGCGCCCCAGCAGCGTCACCACCTCGCCCGCCCGCACCTCCAGGTCGATGCCGTGGAGCACGTGGCTCTCGCCGTACCAGCCCTCCAGCCCCTTCACCGCGATCAGCGGTGCGCCCGCGGCGGCGGGGACGGCCTTCGTCGCGGCCTCAGGCATGTCCGGCTCCGATATAGGCCTCGACCACGCGCGGGTCCTTCGAGACGGTGGCGTAGTCGCCCTCGGCCAGCACCTGCCCGCGGGCGAGCACGGTGATGCGGTCGGAGAGCGAGGCGACCACCGAGAGGTTGTGCTCCACCATGAGGATGGTGCGGTCCTTGGAGACCCGGCGGATCAGGTCGGCGGTGCGCTCCACGTCCTCGTGGCCCATGCCGGCCATGGGCTCGTCCAGCAGCAGCATCTCGGGGTCCAGCGCCAGGGTGGTGGCGATCTCCAGAGCCCGCTTGCGGCCGTAGGAGAGTTCCACCGCCTGGTGGTCGGCGAACTCGGACAGGCCGACCGCCTCCACCAGCTCCAGGGCCTCGCCGTCGAGGGCGCGCAGCACCTTCTCGGGCCGCCAGAAATCGAAGGAATCGCCGCGCTTGCGCCGCTGCAGGGCGATGCGGACGTTCTCCATCACGGAGAGGTGGGGAAACACCGCCGAGATCTGGAAGGAGCGCACCAGCCCGAGGCGGGCGACGTCGGCCGGCTTCATCCCGGTGATGTCGCGGCCCTTGTAGCGGATCGAGCCTGAGGTCGGGCTGAGGAACTTGGTCAGCAGGTTGAAGCAGGTGGTCTTGCCGGCCCCGTTCGGGCCGATCAGCGCATGGATGGTGCCGCGCACGACCTCCAGCGCCACGCCGTTGACCGCCCGGAAGCCCTTGAACTCCTTCGTCAATCCGCTCGTCGCCAAGATCACGTCCTGAGCCAAGCGCAACCCTCCCATGCGTCCGGCGCGGTATATCGCCCAAGCGCGGGCGGCGTCCATCCGCTTTCGGAACTTTGGAGAAACAATCTCCCGGGGCTGATACGGCCGGCCGATCGTATGCCGGCACAGCAAAACGGCGGGGCTTTCGGCCCCGCCGTCATCGGCGTCGAACGCGTCTGGCTGCCGGTCAGTAGGCCGGGCCGCCGGAGGTCTGGCCGTATTGCGGCACCGGAAAGTTCAGCTGGTTGGCGTTGCCCGCCTTGGCGGAGTCGACCGCGCCGCGGCCGTAGCCGGTCGGCACGCGGGCATCGCGCACATTGATCGAGCCGGTGGTGATGTCGTCGTAGGCGCCGACGGGCGCGCGGCCGGGCCAGTTGCCGCCCTGGGCGAAGGCGGCCGGGGCGGCCAGGCTCAGGGCCGCGGCGGCAACGATGGAAGCAAGACGAACGGTCATCACAGTATCCACATCTTTTCTTGCGGTCTCCGTCAAACATCCATGGGTCTTGTCCACGATGTCCGGGGGCCGTTACCTTGGGTACGACGCGGATATGGGTCGGCCCCGATCGTCCCGACGTGCGCTCCCGCACGCGCCCGCGGGGTGCTGGCGCCGCCCCGGCCGGCTGCCTACAAGGGCCGCTCCACGGGAGAGCGCCATGGCCTTGTCCGACGAGGGCACCGCGACGGGCCGGGTGCCCGGCATCGCCGACCTCGACACCCCCTGCCTGCTGCTGGACGAGGGGCGCTTGACGCGCAACGTCGCCGCCATGCGGGCGCGGCTCGACGGGTTCGGAGTCGCCTTCCGGCCGCACCTGAAGACCGCCAAGTCCCTCGACGTGGCCCGGCTCGCCATGGCCTCGCCAGCGGGGCCGGCCATGGTCTCGACCTTGCGCGAGGCGGAATACTTCGCGCAGGGCGGCGTGCGGGACATGATCTACGGTGTCGGCATCGCCCCTTCCAAGCTCGACCGGGTCGGGGCGATCCGGGCCGCTGGCGCCGATCTCGCGCTGATCCTCGACAGCGTCGCGCAGGCCGACGCCGTGGCGGCCTGGTCGCGCGGGCACGCCGACCGGCTGCCGGCCCTGATCGAGGTCGACGCCGACGGCCACCGCTCGGGGGTGGCGCCGGGGGACGGCGCCCTCCTCGCCGAGATCGGCCGCCGCCTCGTCGAAGGCGGCGCCGAATTGCGGGGCGTGCTGCTGCATGCCGGCGACAGCTACGGCCTGAGCGATCCGGGCGCGATCGCCCGGGCCGCCGAGGCCGAGCGGGAGGCGGCCGTGACGGCCGCCGGAATCTTGCGCGCGGCCGGCCTGCCCTGCCCCGTGGTCAGCGTCGGCTCGACGCCGACGGCGCGGTTCGCCCAGGGTCTTGCCGGGGTCACGGAAGTGCGGGCCGGCGTCTTCATGTTCGGCGACCTGTTCCAGGCGGGCGTCGGCTCGGTCGGGATCGCGGACATCGCCCTCTCGGTGCTCGCGAGCGTGATCGGCCACCAGCGGCAGAAGGGTTGGATCATCGTGGATGCCGGCTGGATGGCCCTGTCGCGCGACCGCGGCACGGCCCGCCAGGCCGTGGACCAGGGCTACGGCATCGTCTGCGACGCGACCGGCCGGCCCTATCCGGACCTGATCGTGGCCGACGCCAACCAGGAGCACGGCATCGTCGCCCTCCGCCCCGGGGCCACGGCCGCGCTGCCCGACCTCGCCCTCGGCGCCCGGATCCGCATCCTGCCCAACCACGCCTGCGCCACGGGGGCCCAGCACGACCGCTACCACGTCCTCGACGGGGCGGGCGAGGTCCACGCCGTCTGGCCGCGCATCCGCGGCTGGTGAGGGCGCGCGTTCGGGTCGGACGTGAATTGACGGCCGCCCGGCGGGGTGGGAAAGCCTGTGGCATGACGATGCCGCACGGTCAGACCCCCTCGCCGCCCCCCCTCCCCGAGGCCGACGTCGCGGCCCTGAAATCCGAGGCGACCGCGTGGTTCACCACGCTGCGCGACCGGATCGTGGCCGCCCTCGAAGCCCTGGAAGCGGAGGCCGCCGGCCCGTTCCACGCCGATGCTCCGGAGGCACCACAAATATTCAAGAAAACGCCGTGGGAGCGCACCGACCATACCGGGAAGCCCGGCGGCGGCGGCACCATGGCGATGCTGCACGGGCGGGTGTTCGAGAAGGCGGGCGTCCACGTCTCGGCGGTGCACGGGGAGTTCGCCCCCGAGTTCCGGGCGCAGATGCCGGGTGCCGCCGAGGACCCGCGCTTCTTCGCCACCGGCATCTCGCTGATCGCCCACCCCTGGAACCCGAACGCGCCCACCGTCCACATGAACACCCGCTTCGTCGTGACGACGAAGGCGTGGTTCGGGGGCGGCGCCGACCTCACCCCCGTGCTGGAGCGCCGCCGCAGCCAGGACGACCCGGACAGCCATGTCTTCCACGCGGCCCTGAAGGCCGCCTGCGACGCCCACGCCCCGGCCGCGAACTACGACAAGTACAAGGCGTGGTGCGACGAGTACTTCTACCTGCCCCACCGCAAGGAGCCCCGCGGCATCGGCGGGATCTTTTACGATTACCACTGGACCGGCGACCCGCAGGCGGACCTCGCCTTCACCCGCGACGTGGGCGGGGCTTTTCTCAAGGCCTATCCCGCGATCATGCGCGCCAACCTCCCGAAGGAGTGGACCGAGGCCGACCGGCTGGAGCAGCAGGTGCGCCGGGGGCGCTACGTCGAGTTCAACCTGCTGCACGACCGGGGCACGATCTTCGGCCTGAAGACCGGCGGCAACGTCGCCTCGATCCTGTCCTCGCTGCCGCCCACCGTCCGCTGGCCGTGAGCGCGGGCCTGCCGCACGCCTTCGCCCCGCAGCAGGATGCGGCGCTGAAGGCGATCGCCGCGTGGCGGAAAGGTAGCGGGGGCGCCCAGGTCTTCCGCCTGTTCGGCTATGCCGGCACCGGCAAGACCACGCTCGCCCGGGCCATCGCCGAGGACGTGGACGGCCCCGTGGTGTTCGGCGCCTTCACCGGCAAGGCGGCCTCGGTGATGCGCCAGAAGGGCTGCCACGACGCGGCCACCATCCATAGCCTGATCTACCGCACCAAGGAGACCGAGGAGGGCGGGCCCGCCTTCACCCTCAACCGCGCCGGCCCCGCGGCCAAGGCCGACCTCATCGTCATCGACGAGTGCTCGATGGTCGATTCGGACCTGGGCCACGACCTGCTCTCCTTCGACAAGCCGGTGCTGGTGCTGGGCGATCCGGCCCAGCTGCCGCCGGTGCGGGGCGGCGGCTTCTTCACGGAGGCCGAGCCCGACGTGATGCTCACCGAAGTCCACCGGCAGGCCAAGGACGACCCGATCGTGCGCATGGCCATGACGGTGCGCGAGGGCGGGCGCCTGGAACTGGGCGCGTACGGCCAGAGCCGGGTGATCGCGCGACGGTCCATCGACCCGGCCCAGGTGCTCGATTGCGACCAGGTGCTCGTCGGCCTCAACAAGACCCGCCGGCTCTACAACGGCCGCCTGCGGGAACTGGCCGGCCACACCGACCCGATGCCGGCCGTGGGCGAGAAGCTGGTCTGCCTGCGCAACGACCGCACCAAGGGCCTGCTCAACGGCTCGACCTGGACGGTGCAGGCGCTGCGCGCCCCGCCCCGCCCCGACACGGTCCGCCTCGACGTGGTGCCCGAGGACGACCCGGCGCTGCGGCGGCGGGGCGTCGACATCAAGGTCCTGCGCGCGGTGATCTCCGGATCGGAGGAGGAGATCCCGGCCTTCCTCCGCCGCGAGACCGACGAGTTCACCTACGGCTACGCGCTCACCGTCCACAAGGCGCAGGGCTCGCAATGGGACAAGGTGGTCCTGTTCGACGAGTCCTACGCCTTCCGCGAGCACCGGGCGCGCTGGCTCTATACCGGCCTGACGCGGGCGGCGCGGGCGATCACGGTGGTGGTGTGAGCCCCGGATCGAATCCGGCGCAGCCGCCGCAGACCGGTTCGGCCGCCTCGGCTCCGGCGCTCAGCACCCGATCGGGCACGGCCTCCCCCTCCGGTGCCGGATGCGGCGGCGCCTCGGCCGCCCGAACCGGCTCGACGTAAGCGGTGATGCCCGGCCCGGTCTTCTCCCGCGCCGGCTCGGCCGTCTTGAGCGGGATGGGCTTCCACACCAGGCGCGCAGTGTCGGTGGCCGGCTCCATCGCCCAGCGGGCGCGGTCGGCCGCCGACCGCTCCAGGGCGGCGTAGGGATCGATGCCGAAGGCGCGCGGCCTCGCAGGCCGGCCGGAATCGGCGGTGAGCAGCGTGCCCGGCATCGCCGCGACCGAGCCGGTTCGCGCCGGGAAGTCGGCGCGGGAGGCGCAGGCATTCAGCGAGAGCAGCACGAGGCCGCCTGTCGCGAGAAGCCTGAACGGCGACGATCGTGGCCGGCGACCTGGCATTGCCCATCGAATCGAAGATTTGAAGGCATGATCTTCGCTATCCGCATGGTTAATTCTCGGTTAATTTTGTTCTAAACGAACCAAATACTGCATCGGCACTGCCCCCAGCCGGCCCGTGTCCGGGAGGTGGACGAACCGCACCGGCATCCCCACCTCACGCGCTGCCATCGAACCCGATCCGGAGACAGACCTTGCCCGACGACGATTCCGGCCCGCCCCGGATGCACGCCACCACCATCCTGATGGTCCGCAAGGGCGGCCGCGTCGTTGTCGGCGGCGACGGGCAGGTCAGCCTCGGGCAGACCATCGTGAAGGGCAACGCGCGCAAGGTCCGGCGGCTGGCCAAGGGCAGCGTGATCGGGGGCTTTGCCGGGGCGACCGCCGACGCCTTCACCCTGTTCGAGCGGCTGGAGGCCAAGCTGGAGCAGTATCCCGGCCAGCTCACCCGCGCCTGCGTCGAGCTGACCAAGGACTGGCGCACGGACCGGTACCTCCGCCGCCTGGAGGCGATGATGCTGGTGGCCGACCGCGACGTGAGCCTGTTGCTCTCGGGCGCGGGTGACGTGCTGGAGCCGGAAGGCGGCGTGATGGCGATCGGCTCAGGGGGGAACTACGCCCTGGCCGCGGCCCGCGCCCTGGAGGACCAGGACCTCGATGCCGAGGCCATCGTGCGCAAGGCGATGGGGATCGCGGCCGAGATCTGCGTCTACACCAACACCAGCCTCGTCATCGAGGCCCTCGAAACGGCTCCCGGCTGAGGGCTGTTCGGCGGGACGGTCGACAGGACCCGGCATCACCGGACCGGCCCCCATCCGACCCAAGACCTCGGGGAGGCAACTTCAGGTTAGGGCCAGGCTGAACTTTGCGAGATTTGAATTTCGGCCTCGGGATAAACCGGCATAGTCTGCCTGGACTTTCGTTAACCTTATCTTGAGCCTACGCCGGCATGGTCCCTGCATTGTCCGCGGCGGGTCGTCAGCATGAACATCGGCAAGAAGCTCATCGGGTTCGTGGGCGCCTGCAGCCTCGTCACCCTGGTGGTTGCGGGGGTCAGCATCGGGACCCTCGACACCTTCAACGGCGCCGTCACCGACGTGAAGCTCGCCGCGACCCGCGCGCTCCATGCGGCCAACTTCAACCGCCTCGCCACCGAGGTGGTGATGGATTCCCGCGGGGTCTACGCGGCCGCCGACCGTGCCGAGGCCGGCAAGTACGCCGAGCGCATGCACAAGGGCCTGGCGGCCATGGACGACCTGCTCAAGGTCTGGGCGCCGCTGATGCGGCCCCAGGACCAGGCCACCTTCAAGGGCGTCGTCGAAGGTGCGGCCGCCTTCCGGGAGATGCGGATCGCCATCGCGCGGGCGGGCACCGAGGTCTCCCCGAAGGCCGCGGCCGAACTCGGCTTCAACGACGCGAACCAGGTCAACCGCCGGGCGTTCCAGGGGGCCATCGACGGGCAGGTCGCCCGCGCGCGGGCCGATGCCGAGGCGATCGACCTCTGGACGGACGAACTCTACCGCCAGCGCATGATCCTGCTGCTGGCGCTGGCCCTCGGGGGCAGCCTCGCCTGCCTGCTGATCGGCGGCCTCGTCGGCCACCGCCAGATCGCCCGTCCGCTCCGGGACGTGTCGGGTGCGATCCGGCGGCTGGCGCAGGGCGAGCACGACCTGCCCGCGGTCAGGCCCTCGCGGGACGAGATCGGCGCGATCTGGGCCGACATGGCGGTGTTCGCCGCCGCGATGCGCGAGGCCGAGAGCCTGCGCGGCCGGCAGGCGCTCGCGGGCAGCGAGGCCGAGGCCCGCAAGCGCGCCGGGATGGAGGCCCTGGCCGACCGCTTCCAGGGCAGCGTCGGCGCCCTGGTCGAGCACCTGGCCGGCGCCGCCGCCGAGATGGAGGACACCGCCCGCGCCATGGCCGCCAACGCCGAGCGCACCAAGGCCCAGTCCGGCGCCGTGATGGCGGCCGCCCATGAGACCTCGCAGAACGTGCAGGCGGTGGCCGCCGCCACCGAGGAACTCGCCGCCACCGCCAACGAGATCGGCGCCCAGGTCGCCCAGACCTCCACCGCCGCGGCCGGTGCCGTCGAGAGCGCCCGGCTCACCAACGAGCGGGTGCAGCTCCTCGCCCGCAGCGCCGCCGGCATCGGCGAGGTCGTCGCCCTGATCTCGGGCATCGCCGGGCAGACCAATCTCCTCGCCCTCAACGCCACCATCGAGGCGGCGCGCGCCGGCGAGGCCGGCCGCGGCTTCGCGGTGGTCGCATCCGAGGTCAAGGAGCTGGCGGGCCAGACCGCGCGGGCCACCGACCAGATCACCGCGCAGATCGCCACGATCCGCGAGGCCACCGCCGACGCGGTGATGGCGATCGAGGAGATCGGGACCACCATCGGTGGTGTGCATGCGATCGCGCTCGGCGTCGCGGCGGCGGTGGAGGAGCAGCAGGTCGCCACCCAGGAGATCGCCCGCAGCGTCAGCGACGCGGCCCGCGGCACCCAGGCCGTGACGGAGACCATGGCGCAGGTCCAGGCCGCCGCCCGCGAAGCCGGGGCCGGCGCCGCACAGGTGCTCACCGCGGCCGGCGACCTCGCCCGCCGCTCCGGTACCCTGGGCACGGAGGTCGCCGGCTTCGTCGGCGAGGTCCGCGCGGCTTGAACGGTCGAGGCGCCCCCGGCGCCCTGGAAAGCCCGGCCGCCGACCCTTAGATCGGGGCCATGCGCCCCCGAATCCACGTCCCGCGCCGTCCTCCGGCGCATCCATGATCGAGCCCGCCCTCCTGTCGCGGGCGGTGGCGCGCGGCATCATCAGTCCGGCCCAGTCCGAGGCGCTGGCCCGCCTCGCCGTCGAGGACGCGGCCGCGCTCCCCGGGCAGGCCGCAACCTTCGAGCCGGCGCAGGACGACGAGCGGCTGCGCTTCATCACCGGCTTTGCCGACGTCTTCGTCACCCTGGGGATCGGCCTGTTCCTCGGGGCGGCGTGGTGGATCACCAACGATGGCCTGGGCGTGGTCGCCGCCTGGATGCTGGTCGGGGTCCTGTCCTGGGCACTCGCGGAGTTCTTCGCCCGCCGGCGCCGGATGGCGCTGCCGAGTATCGTTCTGCTCCTGGTCTTCTGCGCGTCGGCCTTCCAGTCCGCTCGGGGCCTGCTCGGGATCGACACGGACGGGGCACCGCTGCTGCTCGGCCCCGGCAGCGGGATTGCCGCACAATGGCCCTACGTGGCGGCCTCCGCCGCGGCTCTGCTCGCGGCGATCCTGCACTACCGGCGCTTCGCCGTGCCGATCACCGTCGCGGCCGGCACCGCGGCGCTCGCCGGGGCGCTGCTGGCCCTCGCCTTCGCGGCCCTGCCCGGACTCGGCTTCCGCGGCGCCAGCGCGCTCCTCGTCCTGGCCGGCCTCGGGGTGTTCATGCTCGCCATGCGCTACGACCTCGCGGACCCCCTGCGGCTGACCCGCCGGGCCGACATCGCCTTCTGGCTCCACCTGCTCGCCGCCCCGATGGTCGTCCACCCGGTGCTGGCGAGCCTGGGCGCGGATAGCCGCCTGTCCTCCGCCGGCACGGCGGCCCTGGTGCTCGGGCTTGTCCTGCTCCTCGCCCTCGTGGCTCTGGCCACCGACCGCCGGGCGATCCTGGTCGCCGGCCTGACCTATGCCGCCTACGCCGTCGGCACGCTGATCCGAGAGGCCGGCTTCACCGGCCTGTCCGTCCCCTTGAGCCTGCTGGCGCTGGGCGCCTTCGTGCTGCTCCTCAGCGCCGGCTGGCACCCGTTGCGCGGGGTGATCCTGCGCGGCCTCCCCCATCGCTTCGCAGCCCGGCTGCCCCACCCGATCGGAGCCCGATGACCACGTTTTCCCCCCGCGAGATCGTCTCCGAACTCGACCGCTTCATCGTCGGGCAGCACGACGCCAAGCGCGCGGTGGCCATCGCCCTGCGCAACCGCTGGCGCCGCCAGCAGCTCACCGGCCCCTTGCGCGAGGAGGTCGCCCCGAAGAACATCCTGATGATCGGCCCCACCGGCTGCGGCAAGACCGAGATCGCCCGGCGGCTGGCGCGGCTGGCCGGTGCGCCCTTCCTCAAGATCGAGGCGACGAAGTTCACCGAGGTCGGCTATGTCGGCCGCGACGTGGAGCAGATCGTGCGCGACCTCGTGGAGGTCGCCATCGGCCTCGTGCGCGAGGAGAAGCGCAAGGCGGTGAAAGCCAAGGCGGAGGCCGCCGCCGAGAACCGCATCCTCGATGCGCTCGTCGGCCCCACCGCCTCCCAGGGCACCCGCGACAGCTTCCGCAAGAAGCTGCGCGACAGCCAGCTCGACGACAAGGAGGTCGAGATCGAACTCTCCGGCAGCGCGCCCTCCGGCCTGCCGATGTTCGAGATCCCCGGCATGCCCGGCGCCTCGATGGGCGCGGTCAACCTCGGCGACATGCTCGGCAAGGCCTTCGGGGGCGCCAAGGGCAAGCCCCGCCGCATGAGCGTGCGCGACGCCTACGCGCCCTTGCTCGCCGAGGAATCCGACAAGCTCGTGGACGACGACGCCCTGGTGCGCGAGGCGATCCGCGAGGTCGAGGACAACGGCATCGTCTTCCTCGACGAGATCGACAAGATCTGCGCGCGGGAAGGCCGCTCCTCGGCCGACGTCTCCCGCGAGGGCGTGCAGCGCGACCTCCTGCCCCTGATCGAGGGCACCACGGTGGCGACCAAGCACGGGGCGGTGAAGACCGACCACGTGCTGTTCATCGCAAGCGGCGCCTTCCACGTCTCGAAGCCCTCCGACCTGCTGCCCGAGCTGCAGGGCCGGCTGCCGATCCGCGTGGAACTGCAACCCCTTACCGTGGAAGACTTCAAGCAGATCCTCACCTCTACCGAGGCGAGCCTGCTGAAGCAGACCGTGGCGCTGATGCAGACGGAAGGGGTGACCCTGGCCTTCTCGGACGACGCCGTCGACGCCATCGCGCGGGTGGCCGTGGAGGTGAACGGCTCCGTCGAGAACATCGGCGCGCGGCGCCTCTCCACCGTGCTGGAGCGGGTGATCGACGAGGTCTCCTTCACCGCCACCGACCGCTCCGGCGAGACGGTGGCGATCGACGCGCAATACGTCCGCGACCGGGTCGAGAGCCTGGCCGCCAACGCGGATCTCAGCCGGTTCATCCTGTAGGTGCCGGACGTCTCTCGGGACGGGGCGGCCGCCCCGCTCCTGCCGGTCGGCGCGCTGGTGGCCGGGATGGTCTCGATCCAGTGCGGGGCGGTCCTGGCCAAGGGCCTGTTTCCCGTCGTCGGGGCGACGGGAGTCACGGTCCTGCGCGTCGGCTTCTCGGCCCTGATCCTGCTCGCGGTCTGGCGGCCGTGGCGGCGCAGCCTGCGCCTGCGCGATGCCGGAGCCATCGCCCTCTACGGCGCGGCGCTCGGCTGCATGAACCTGCTGTTCTACCTCTCGATCCGCACCCTGCCGCTCGGGCCCGCCGTCGCCATCGAGTTCGCCGGACCCTTGGCCGTGGCCCTCTCGGTCTCCCGGCGGCGGGTGGACTTCGCCTGGATCGGGCTCGCCGTGCTGGGCCTCTGGCTGCTGCTGCCGGTGGCCGGGCCGGGCGGGCTCGATCCCGCGGGCGTCGCCTACGCCCTCGGCGCCGCCCTGGCCTGGGCCCTCTACATCGTGTTCGGGCAGCGGGCGGGGCGGATCGACGGCGGGCAGGCCGTGTCCCTCGGGATGCTGACGGCGGCGATCGTTGTGGCGCCCGTCGGCCTCGCGCAGGCCGGCACGGATCTGTTCGCGCCGCAGACCCTCGTCCTCGGCTTCGGGGTGGCGATCCTGTCGAGCGCCCTGCCCTATTCCCTGGAGATGGTGGCCCTGCGGGGCCTGACGCGGCAGGTCTTCGGCGTGCTGCTGAGCCTGGAGCCGGCGATCGCCGCGCTCGCCGCCGCCGTGGTCCTGGGCGAGCGCCTCACGCCGGCGCAGTGGCTGGCCGTCGCCTGCATCGTCGCGGCATCAGTGGGGATCACCGCGAGCGGGCGCAGGCGCGCCGGGGCCGCCCCGGACCCGTAGGCGGCCTCGTCAGCCCGGCCAGACCTGCCCCGGCCGCAGGGCCAGGAATTTTTCGCGTGGGTGCCCGGCGCCGTCCAGCGCCGCCCCCAGGGCCTCGGCCGGCCGCTCCACCCCCTCGTCCGTGAGGCGGAACGTGCCCCAATGGTGGCCGAGCGCCTGCTCCGCCTCCAGCAGGCCCAGCGCCGTCACCGCGTCCTCCGGGTTCATGTGCTGCGCCTGCATGAACCAGCGCGGCTCGTAGGCGCCGATGGGCAGCGTGGCGAGCCGCGGCGGCCCGAAGCGCTCCCGGACCTCGCGGAACAGGCGGCCGTCGCCGAGCCCGGTGTCGCCGACATGGTAGTGCACGCCCCAGGGCGAGGTGAGCACGAAGGCGCACCACAGGGCCATGCGCCGGTCGTTGAGCCCGCGGGCCGACCAGTGGTTGGCCGGCGTCAGGTGGACGGCGAGCCCGTCGCCGAGGTCGACCGAGCCGCCCCAGTCGCGGGTCTCGACATGCATGGTGTCGTCGTAGCCGCGCAGGATCGCGTCGTTGCCCAGCGGCGCGATCACCAGGGGCTGGTGCGCCTGCCAGATCCGGGCGAGGCTCGGCCCGTCGAGGTGGTCGTAATGGTTGTGGGTGACGAGCACCGCATCGATCGGCGGCAGGTCGGAAAGCGCGATGCCGGGCGGGTTGACGCGCCTGGGGCCGGCAAAGCCCACCGGGCTCGCGCGCTTGGAGAGGACCGGATCGATCAGGATGTTGCGGCCTGCCACCTGCACCAGGTAGCTCGCATGCCCGATCAGCACGATCCGAAGGCCGGCGACCCGCTCAGGCGGCCTGTCGGCCGGGTAGGGGCTCGGGAACTGCCTGGGCCAGGCCTCGCCCTTGCGGGAAACCTGCCAGCGGAGCACGTCCGACAGGTCCTTGTCGGCCCCCTGCTCGGGCCCATGGAAGCGCACCCCGTCGAAATGGTCGCTCACCGGGCCGCGGTAATAGGGGTTGGTGCCGCGCCGGTGCGCGGCGTAGCCGACGCCGCCCAGCGTCATCACCGTGGCCGCACTCGCGACCGTGAGCAGGCTTCGCCGTTTCATGCGTCCGATGTGGCCGTCGCGGCCCCGGGTTCAAGCGCGCCGGTTGCCTTTAAGTGCACCTCATAAAACTTCCGATCACCGGGAGCCCTCCTTCTGGCCGCGACCGCGCAGCGGAAGTTTTATGAGAGACACTACGAGCGCCAGCGCAGTTCGCGCCGCTCCAGCGGGTTGACGAAGGGGCGCCCGGCGCGCGCGGCCTCCAGCGCCTCGCGCTTCAGGCGGAAATACCATTGCGAGGGCAGGTCGCCCTCCCCGAACAGCACCATGGTCGGCTTGCGGTCCAGGCCCGCCTGGGCGTGCTGGAGCACCTGCTGGTCCTGGGTCAGAAACTGGCGCATCAGCGGGCGTGCGACGGGCTTGAGCAGGTTCAGGGCCGGCAGGCTCCAGTAGAGGGCGTTGGTCAGGAGGGTGCGGTCGGCGGTCATGGGGGTGGCGAAGGTGTAGTTCGCCACGCGCCTGGTACCGGCCGTGATCCGCTCCAGGCGCACCCCCGGCAGCCGGAACTCGATCTCCACCTCCGGCACGCCGCCCAGCAGCCGGTAGACCGGCGAACTGGTCGTGGTGGCGTGGCTCGTCATGACGAAGCCGTGCGGCACCGGCTGGAAGGTCTTCACCTTCTCCCGCAACGCTTTGGACGGGCGGAACCACCAGGAATCGTGCACGAAGGCGACGTGGCCGGGATCGACGAGGCTCAAGGTGGTGAGGTCGAAGGAGGCCTCGACCACGAGTTCCACCACCACGCAGCCCGCAGGCTCGAAATCGAGGGCCGGCACGGCCGGCACGTCGGCGGCGGGGGGGCCGAGATGCGGGTTCACCCAGACGAAGCCGGCGCTCTCGCGCACGGGGAAGCGCTGCACGGCGATGCGCGAGAAGTCGGCCTTGTCCTGCGCCGAGAGGGTCGGCACGTCGCGGCAGCGGCCGTCCGTGGAGAAGCGCCAGCCGTGGAACGGGCAGGTCAGCTCGGCCCCGTCGAAGCGGCCCTTCGACAGGGCCATGCCCCGGTGGGGGCAGCGGTCGCGCAGCGCGAAGAGGGCGCCCTCCGCGTCGCGCCCGAGCACGATCTGCTCGCCGTTCAGCTCCACCGCCCGCAGGCCGCTCCGGCCGAAGTTCTTGTCCCGCCTGAAGTCCTTGGCCTGCCCGACGCAGTACCACGCCTCCGGCAGGGGCCGGCGCATGGCCTCGGGATCGAGGGCGTCCTCGTCGCCGGCCTTCGCGTCGCGCAGGGCTGTGAGGGGTGAGGATGGCATTCGGTCTCGCAGGGGGCGGAGACCGTCCTCATACGCCCGGCCGCTTGGCGGGGAAAGCAGCGGCGAGACAACGCAGGCGAGGGACTTCACAAGGGGCGCCGGCGCCCCTACCTTCGGGGTCCCAGCAACGAACGAAAGGAGGTGATCCAGTGTCTCATTGTCATCAGCCGCTGTCTTCGGCTTACCGGACCTGGACCGTCGCCTCCGGCACCGCCCTCTAGCGGTCGCCTGAGCGTAGACTCGGGACAGTTTCGGCCGGACCGCGGTTCGGCAATGGAAGGGCCGCCCTCGTCGGGCGGCCCTTCGGCGTTTCAGGACCTTCGAGGACGCCTACCGCTTCTGGAACAGCGGCTGGGCCAGGGTCTCGGCCCGCGCCTGCCACAGGTCGCGCTCGGCCTGCATCGCGTCCCGCTCGGTCCGCGCCGCGTCGTGCTCCGCCTGGAACCGGTCGCGCTCGGCACGCACCGTATGCAGGGATTCCATCTCGCTCCGGACATGCTGGCGCAGGTCGCGGATCTCCTGGGCCAGGATCGCCTGGAGGTCGCCGTAGCGCTCCGATTCGAGGCGGAGCTTGGCTTTGAGCATCAGGTTCTCGGCCACCAGTTCCGACACGTCCTCCGCGTCGGCTTCGGGGGCCGGCCGCGGCGCGTCGACCGACTGGACGATGCGCGGGCTCCAGGTCGGCTCGGTCGCGCGCGGGGGCTCGACCGTGCGGACCGGCTCGGGGGCGCGGACGGGCTCCGGCTGGACGGCGCGGGGCTCGTCCGGCACGGGGCTCGCGGCCTGGGGCGTCGCGGCCTGCGGGACCTGAGCCTTCATCGCGGTGAGCCAGTCGCGCAGAGGGCCCGGCGCCGGCCGGCCAGTGGTCTCGTATTGCGGGAGGTGGCGGGCGGGTTCCGACATCGGTCAGCGTCCTTGCGGTGTTGCCGACGATAGAGACCGAACATGCTTAACGAACGGTAAAGGTTAACGCCGCCTTCGCGTGCCGGGACGGGAATTCCGGGTGTCCGGAATTTGACATTCCGGCCCCCCGCGTCTACCGCCACCTCCACTTCCGATCCGAGCAGGATCCGATTCCGAAGCCGACCGGTCCGCGAGGCCGGAGGTCAACGCCCGACAGCGCGTCCGCGCCCTCGGGCGTCTTCGGTGTTGGCCGACCTGTCGAGACAGGTGCAAGCGTCTCACGATGAAGCCCGAGCACGAATCCTTGCGCATCGCGGATGCGGTCAACGAGCACTGCCCCTGGTCGGGCAAGCCGATCGCGGCCGATTCCCTGACGCTCTACGGCGGCGCCGTGGTGGGCTTCTGCAACCCCGATTGCCGGGACAAGTTCGACACGGCGATCCGGGCCTTCGAGAACGCGCTCCAGGCCCGCCGGGTCGAATCCGCGGGCCTGCACCAGTGAATCGGATCTAGCGCCATGTTCGAGGGCCTTTCCGACCGCCTCTCCGGCATCCTCTCGGGGCTGACCCGCCGCGGCGCCCTGACGGAGGCCGACGTCACCGCCGCCATGCGCGAGGTGCGCCGCGCCCTCTTGGAGGCCGACGTCGCCCTGGAGGTGGTGCGCGGCTTCACCGACGCGGTGCGCGACAAGGCGGTCGGCGCCGTCGTGCTGAAATCCGTCACCCCCGGCCAGATGGTCGTCAAGATCGTCAACGACGAGCTGGTGGCGATGCTCGGCACCGAGGCCGGCATCATCGACCTCAATGCGCCGGCCCCCGTGCCGATCCTGATGGTCGGCCTGCAGGGCTCGGGCAAGACCACCACCACCGCCAAGATCGCCCGGCGCCTGTCCGAGCGCGAGAAGCGCAAGGTGCTGCTGGCCTCCCTCGACACCCGCCGCCCGGCGGCGATGGAGCAGCTTGCCGTTCTTGCCAAGCAGGTGGGCGTCGAGTCCCTGCCGATCGTGGCCGGCCAGTCGGCGGTGCAGATCGCCAGGCGCGCCATGGACGCGGCCCGGCTCGGCGGCTTCGACGTGGTGATGCTCGACACCGCCGGCCGCACCACGGTGGACGAGGCCCTGATGACCGAGGCCGCCGAGGTCAAGGCGGCGACCCGGCCCCACGAGGTGCTGCTGGTGGCCGACGCCCTCACCGGCCAGGACGCGGTCAACACCGCGCGCGCCTTCGACCAGCGGCTGGGCGTCACCGGCATCGTGCTCACCCGCATGGACGGCGACTCGCGCGGCGGCGCGGCGCTCTCGATGCGGGCGGTGACCGGCAAGCCGATCAAGCTCGTCGGCACCGGCGAGAAGGTCGACGCCCTCGAGGAATTCCACCCGGCCCGCGTCGCCAACCGCATCCTCGGCATGGGCGACATCGTCTCGCTGGTCGAGAAGGCCGCCGAGACCATCGACCACGAGCAGGCGCTCCGCACCGCGGAGAAGATGCGCAAGGGCAAGTTCGATCTCGACGACCTGTCGATGCAGCTCGGCCAGATGGAGAAGATGGGCGGGATCGGCGGCCTGATGGGCATGCTGCCCGGCATGGGCGCGATCAAGAAGCAGGTCGAGGGCGCCAACCTCGACGAGAACATGTTCAAGCGCCAGCGCGCCATCATCTCCTCGATGACGGCCCAGGAGCGCAAGAACCCCGACATCCTCAAGAACTCCCGCAAGAAGCGCATCGCGGCGGGCTCGGGGACGAAGGTCGAGGAGCTGAACAAGCTTCTGAAGATGCACCGGACCATGGCCGACATGATGAAGGCGATGGGCTCGGGCAAGCGCGGGATCGGGCAGGCGCTCGGCTCGATGTTCGGCCTCGGCGGGGGCGGCATGGGTGGCGGGATGCCGGGCCTGCCGCCGGGCATGCCCGAGCCGACGCCGGAGCAGATCGCGCAGATGGAGAAGCAGTTCGGCGGCAAGCTGCCGCCGATGCCGCCCGGTCTGGGCGGCGGCGGCAGGATGCCGGGCCTTCCGGGGCTCGGCGGACCGAAGGGGCCGGGCTTGCCGGGCCTCGGCGGGTTCCCGTTCGGGAAGAAGAAGTGAACGGGCGAATAGGGGGTAGCGAATAGCGAATAGGGCCCACGGCCGTCTCTTCGCTACTCCCTATTCGCTATTCGCTATTCGCCCAAAACCTCATCATCAGGAGTAAACGATGTCCCTCAAGATCCGTCTCACCCGTGGCGGCGCCAAGAAGCGCCCGTACTACCGCATCGTCGTCGCCGACGCCCGCGCGCCGCGCGACGGCCGCTTCATCGAGAAGGTCGGCGCCTACGACCCGATGAAGGCCAAGGACGACCCGGCCCGCATCGTGCTGGACAACGAGAAGATCACGTCCTGGCTCGCCAAGGGCGCCCAGCCCACCGACCGGGTTCTGCGCTTCCTCGACGCCGCGGGCCTGGCCAAGCGCACCGTGCGCAACAACCCGCAGAAGGCCGAGCCGGGCGAGAAGGCCAAGGAGCGCGCCGCCAAGCGCGCCGAGAAGGCCGCAGCGCCTGCCGAGGACGCCGCGGCGTAAGGCTCCCCGGACATGGCGCGCCGCCCCGCAGGCCCCTCCCCCCGCGACGGCGCGCGCCGTGGCCGCTCCGGCGCCCTGGCGCCGGGCACCGAGACCTCGGCGCGGCCCAAGCCCGCCGAGACGAAGCCTGCGCCCGTCGACCCGAACCTCGTCCTCATGGGCGAGTTCGGGCGGGCGCAGGGGCTCAACGGCGAGGTCCGGCTGAAATCCTACACCGGCGACCCGCAGGCGATCGCCGGCTACGGGCCGCTCTCCACCGCGGACGGGCGCACGCTCACGCTGGCCTCCCTGCGCCCCGCCCCCGGCGGCGCCCCGGACCTCCTGGTCGCCCGGGTCGAGGGCGTCGGAAACCGCACGGCCGCCGAGGCCCTGAACCGCACGGCCCTCTACGTCCCCCGCGAGCGGCTCGGCGCGGTGGCCGAGGAGGACGAGTTCTTCACCGCCGACCTCGTAGGCCTGGAGGCGGTCGATGCCGCCGGCAGCGTGGTCGCCACGGTGGTCGCGGTGCCGAACTACGGCGGCGGCGACCTCCTGGAATTGCGCGCGCCTGCCGGCGGCCCGACCGCGCTCCTGCCCTTCACCAAGGCCTTCGTGCCGAGCCTCCGGATCGCGGAGCGCCGGATCGTCGTGGCGCTGCCCGAGGATTTTTTCGCGCCCGCCGGGCCGAAGCCCGCCGACGATCCGGGCTAGAAGATTTCCGGCAGCCCGCCGGCAAACTCAGTCCCCGTCGGAGGCCGCCGTCTCCCCGAAGATCGGCGCGAAGGCCGCGCGCAAGGCCATGTCGACCTCCGGCAGGCTCACGGTCCGGCCGAGGTCGGAGAGGCTCGTGACCCCGTGCCCGCGCACGCCGCAGGGCACGATGCCGGAGAAGTGGGACAGGTCCGGCTCGACGTTGAGGCTGATGCCGTG
Source organism: Methylobacterium trifolii (assembly GCF_022179685.1). Classification (GTDB taxonomy): domain Bacteria; phylum Pseudomonadota; class Alphaproteobacteria; order Rhizobiales; family Beijerinckiaceae; genus Methylobacterium; species Methylobacterium trifolii. The sequence continues at coordinate 12,611 of NZ_BPRB01000298.1, read as the reverse complement.
GAAGCTGACCCAGCGGCGCACGCGGATGCCGATGGCCGCGATCTTGTCCTCGGCGCCCTCCCCCTTGTCCGGCCGGCGCACCCAGACGCCGACCCGGTCCTCCCGGCGCTCGGCCCGCACGTTGAAGGCTTCCAACGTGGCGATGAGCCAGGCCTCCAGGGCGGCGACGTAGGCGCGCAGGTCGGTCCGGCGGTGGGAGAGGTCGAGCATCACGTAGGCCACCCGCTGGCCGGGCCCGTGATAGGTGTACTGCCCGCCCCGCCCGGTGCGGTGGACGGGGAACCGCTCCGGCTCCACCAGGTCCTGCACCTGCGCCGAGGTGCCGGCCGTGTAGAGGGGCGGGTGCTCCAGCAGCCAGACGCATTCGGGCGCCTCCCGGCGTGCGATGGCGGCCGCGCGCGCCTCCATCCAGGCGGCGGCGCCCGCGTAGTCCGTGAGGCCGTCGGCGATGCGCCATTCCACTGGGCCGGAGCCCGGCCGCGGCAGGAAGGTCTCGGGGCGGATCGAAAGGCGCGGGGCCGTGTCGTTTACCAAGGCTTCACCATGTTGCGCGGATGGTCTCCTCAGCACCCGCGCGCCGTGTTGGCAAGGTCGGGTGCCGGCTCGGGGGATGCGTGGCGGTTCTCGAAAACCTCAAGGTCGACCTGACGGTGGTGCTGGGACGCAGCCGCATGCCGCTGCACATGCTGCTGCGCATGGGCCGCGGCGCGGTGATCGAGCTGGAGGCGAGCGAGACCGACATGGTCGAGATCCTGGCCAACGACCACCCCGTCGCCCGCGGCCAGATCGTGGTGACGGGCAACCGCATCTCGATCGAGGTGACGGAGCTGATCCGCAAGGCCGAGAGCCTGCGCGCGCCAGGCGTCACCATCGGCGACGGGGCGGTGCCCTTCCTCGACATAGGCACCGAGCCCGCCTGAACCTTCGGCGAGAGCGTCCCGGGTGCTTGTCGGGGCGCAAGCGATCTGTTATCCGCTGCGCCGCGCTACCGAGACGGCGGCCCGCGATACGCGGCCTCCCTCGACGGGCGACGATGCGGCCATGGCGGAATTGGTAGACGCGCTAGCTTGAGGTGCTAGTCCCGCGAGGGGTGGAGGTTCGAGTCCTCTTGGCCGCACCACTGTTTTGGACTTTTTTCGCGATTTCATGCTGCCTGACTTTTTGAAGGGCATCGAGACTTTCGCGGTTCGATAGTCCTCGCCGCGTAGATGCGGCAGCCGCTCGGCAGAGACGCGTTCGCGCCCCGGCTTCGACGGCTTCGAAAAAGCCCTGTCTGTGAGAGACCCGCTCCGGCGTCAGGCGCGCGGATGCGGCGGCTCGATCGGCTCGACCTCCAGCGACATGCGCACCCGGACCACCACCCGCCCGTCCGCATCGCGTGCGGCCGCCACGTAATCCTGCCGGCCGGGGTCGGGCTGGAACCCCTGCGCGATCTTGGCCATGATCCGCACCGCCCGCTCGCCGGCCGCCTCGGTGTCCGGCAGATCGAAGCCGGTGGTGTCGCGGACGAATTCCGTCCCGTCGTGCAGGTCGATGAAGTACCGCGGCATGTGCGCAGACGAGTCCGGGAGATTGAGTCGATCTTCCCTAAGGCAAAGCTGCTGTTTTCAGTAGACCCCACGCGCCGGAATCCGAACGAACGGGCCGACCCCGTCGCCGGACGCATGGGTGCGGGCGGGCCGTGCGGTTCATGGCCTCCTTCGCGAAGGGCCGCCGATGCCGGTGCAAGACCGGCCGGCGCCCGCGAAAACCCCTTTCCCCCGAGGCGCTTTTCCCCGACACTGGCGGCTCCATGGACATCCTCCTCATCGGTTCCGGCGGCCGCGAGCACGCGCTGGCCTACGCCCTCGCCAAGAGCCCCCTCTGCGCCCGCCTGTTCACCGCGCCGGGCAACCCCGGCACGGCGAGGTACGGACAGAACCGTCCGGACCTCGACGTGTCCGACCACGCGGCGGTGCAGGCCTTCTGCGCGGCCGAAGGGATCGGGCTCGTGGTGGTCGGGCCCGAGGCGCCGCTGGTGGCCGGCCTCGTCGACGACCTCTCGGCCGCCGGCATCCGCGCCTTCGGGCCGACCCGGGCCGCCGCCCGGCTCGAGGGCTCGAAGGGCTTCACCAAGGCTTTGTGCGCCGAGCGCGGCATCCCCACCGCGGCCTTCGCGCGCTTCTCGGCCCTGGAGCCGGCGCTGGCCCATGTCCGCACGGCGGGCGCGCCGATCGTGGTCAAGGCCGACGGCCTGGCCGCCGGCAAGGGCGTCACCGTGGCCGAGAGCCTCGACCAGGCCGAGGGCGCCCTGCGGGCCCTGTTCGCGGAGGACGGGGCCGAGGTCGTGGTCGAGGAATGCCTGTTCGGCGAGGAGGCGAGCTTCTTCGCCCTCTGCGACGGCACGCGCGCGGTCCCGATCGGCACCGCCCAGGACCACAAGCGCGTCTTCGACGGGGACCGCGGCCCCAACACCGGCGGCATGGGTGCCTATTCGCCGGCCAGCATCCTCACCCCGGCCCTGGAGCGGGAGGTGATGGAGACCATCATCGCGCCGACATTGGCCGGGATGCGCGCCCGCGGCACGCCGTTCACCGGCATCCTCTATGCCGGGCTGATGCTCACGGCCGACGGCCCCAAGCTGATCGAGTACAACACCCGCTTCGGCGACCCGGAGGCGCAGGTGCTGATGCCGCGCCTCGCCTCCGACCTCGTGCCCGCCCTCCTCTCGGCCTGCGACGGCGACCTGTCGGGAACCACCCTCGAGTTCGACGCGCACCGGGCGGCGCTCACCGTGGTGATGGCGGCGGCTGGCTATCCCGGCACGGTGGTGCGCGGCTCGACCATCCGCGGGGTGGACGACGCCGAGGGCGACGGCGTCATGGTGTTCCAGGCCGGCACCCGCGCCGACGGCGACCGGCTGCTGGCCGACGGCGGCCGGGTGCTCGCGGTGACGGCGCTCGGCGACAGCGTGATGGAGGCCCAGGCCCGCGCCTACGCGGCCATCGCCCGCATCGACTGGCCCGAAGGCTTCTGCCGCCGCGACATCGGCCGCCGGGCCGTGGCCCGCGAAGTCGCCGGCCACGGCATTTAGTTATTTTTGGGATTTGGCGTCGCGGCCCTGGTCTCGCGGCAGGGTTGGGCCGGTCGCCTAGCGGGACACCCTGCCCAAAAAATGAAAAAGAATCAGCGGCGGCCCAGGGCGTAGAGGGTGATCGCGGCGGCGTTCGAGACGTTGAGGCTGCGGATCTCGCCGCTGAAGGGGATCTTGGCCAGCACGTCGCAGCAGCTCCGGGTGCGCTCGCGCAGGCCCTTGCCCTCGGCGCCGAGCACGATCACCGCCGGCCGCGTCGGCGCCAGGGCGTCGAGGCTGGTCTCGGCCTCCGAGTCGAGGCCGATCCGGGTGAAGCCGCGCTCCCCGAGTTCGATCAGGGCTTCGGCGAGGTTGCGCACGGTGACGAAGGGGACGTGCTCCAGCCCGCCGGAGGCGGATTTCGCCAGGACGCCGGTGGCACCGGGCGCGTGCCGGGCGGTGGTGACGATGCCCGCGACGCCGAAGGCCGCGGCGGTGCGCACGATCGCGCCGACGTTGTGGGGATCGGTGATCTGGTCGAGGGCCAGCAGCAGCGCGTCCTCGGGCAGGTCGTCGAGTCCGGGGGCCGCGAGGGGGTCGGCCTCCAGGTAGAGGCCCTGGTGCACGGCGTCCGGCCCCAGCAACGCGTTGATGTCGGAGGGCCGCACCAGTTCGGGCACGATCCGCAGGGTGCCGAAATGCTCTGTGAGCCGCGCGGCCCCGTTCTCGGTGGCGAGCAGCCGGTGCAGGGTGCGCCCCGCATTGCCGAGGGCCTGGACCACCGGATGCCAGCCGTAGAGCACGCTCACGCCCTCGGCCGCCCCCGAGGGCCGCGCCCGCTCCGGAGGCCGGCCGTAGCCCGGTCGGGCGCCGAACCGCCTGGGGCCCCCGAACGGGCGGGGGCGTGATCCGCCCGGATCGTCGCGTCGGGTCGTCATCGCAAGGTCCCTTCTGCGGAGCGGCCGATGCCGGTCCCACACCCTGGCGCGACAAACCGGCCGCACGCGTCCCCGTCAAGCCGCATTCCGCCCGTTGCCCCGCCGCGCCGGGCCGACTATAGAACCCCGGAGCCCAGACGCGCCCTTCGTCTAGCGGTCCAGGACGTCGCCCTTTCACGGCGAAAACACGGGTTCGATTCCCGTAGGGCGCGCCAACAATCTCAATCACTTAACTGATGTTCGTCATCCGCGTGTCCAGTTTGTGTCCCATGGACGGGTCTGGACCTCGCCGAACGCAGCTGTGGCTCCTTGGAAGGTGACTTTCGGGCATCCGTGACCGACGATCCGCGTAGGGATCGCGCTGCATCGCGCATGCAGTCCGTGCACAGGCGTGCCTGCGGTTCGAATCTACCGTCGCGATCGCGGATCGGCACCCAGCGGATCGGCACGACAGACAGGCCACCGTGCGACCACACTGCGGTATCCCGGCCGATCTCGATGGTGTGCCCGCCCGCACCGTATCGGCCGGAAAGAGTGGTTGCGTACCGGGCCGCGACTTATCATGGCGGACATCATGGGCGAGCCCACCCTCGATCGGCTCCTCTTCGGCAACCGCGAAGGGACTGCGCTCAAGCATTTGATTTGCGATGAGGCGCACGCGCCGTTTCGCGTTTGGAAACGGCGACAGGCGTGGTCGCGGAGGCGGTGACGCCACTTTTCAACGTTCACGAAGGCAGGCGTAGGACCCTTTGACGGTGATGCGCGATGACAGACGGGAGTCGGTGAGGCGTGCCGGCACGCGATGCGTGGAGACTCTCGGCCCTATCGACCCAGCCCGCCCCTTCAGCGCTTGAAGACCCGGACCGGCGAGACCGTCCCGTCGCTGTAGCGCAGCTGGACCGAGGCCGAGCGCGTGCCGGGCGGGGCCTTGAGGTACGGCAGGACGTTGCCCGGGACCGCGAAGGGGTTGGCCTCGTCGCAGGGCGGCAATGCCACCACCCGGTCGGGCTCGGGCCGGTCCAGGCCGATGCGCACTTCCTTGATGCCGCAACGGTAGGACACGAGGGTCGTGTAGTAGAGCAGCACGCCGTTGAAGTCGCGGAACGACAGCCAGCTGCCCGCCACCATCTCCAAGGTGCGCCGCTGTTCCTGCCGCAGCGCCGCGTGCGGCTCGAAGGGGATCGGGAACGGACCGACCGTGACGCCAGCGGCATCGACGTAGCGGACCTGGAGCGTGGCGGCGCCGGAATCGGCGTCGAGTTGGATGGCGGGATTGGGCATGCGCCGGCCGGTGCGCTGATCGATGACGTCGAGCAGGCCCGTATCCTGGAACGGGGCGGCCTCGCCGAGCCGCCATGCCAGGGCGATCGCCGGCTCGGGGAGCGAGACGCTGGCCATCCAGCCCGCGTTGCTGCGTTGGAAGCTGACCAGGGGAGCATTGACCGGCGCGTTGCCGCCCCCGGGGCTCGGCGGCCGTGTCGGTCCGGTCGGATCGCGGGCCGGTGGAAGCGCCGCGACCTGCTGCGGTGGCGCGGAGATCGGGGGCGTCGCCTGCGCCGTCGCCGTGCTCGGCAGCTTGGCGGCGAGGCCCGGCGCCGCCTCCGTCGGCCGTGCCGCGATGCCCTCGGCGAAGTAGAAGTCGTCGCCCGGCAGCGAGCCGTAGACGAAGGGTTCCTGGCGCCGGTCCGTCGCGGTCAGGACGTCGTCGCGCACGAGGCGAAAGAGTTTGTTGATCTCCAGGCCCGGCGTCGCCAGTCGCCGCGTGAACGCCAAGGCGAACGGGCTGTTGGCGCCCTCGCCGTCGAGGGCGGTCTGCCGGTGCTTGGCCGCGTAGGCCACCAGCGTGCCCCCCTCCGGCTCGACCGGCGCCAAGCCCCGCCCGACCGAGCGTGTCGCGATGGTGCGGCGCATCTGGCCCGCGAAGGGGTTGTCGCGGCAGGCGTCGAGGACGACCAGGCGCAGTTTGCGCGCCGGCTCGATGGCCTGGAGCACGCGGTCGAGGGGAACCGCCTCGTCCCCGATGTCGCGGTCGCTTTTGAGGCGTGCATCGACCGGCACGAGGTAGTTGACGCCCCCGATCTCGAGACCGTGGCCTGCGAAGTAGACCAGTGCCCAATCGGCCTGACCGGCGGCCTCGGTGAACGTGTTGAGGGCGGCGATCAGGTCGGCCCTGCCGAGGTCGGCGGCCAGAGTGACGCTCTGGAAGCCGGCGCTGCGCAGAGCTTCGGCCACGCGCGCGGCATCGCCGGCAGGGTTCGCCAGGCGCGGGACCGTTGCGTAGGCGGCGTTGCCGATGACGAGGGCGACCCGGTTCTCGGCCTGCGCGGTCGACCCAAAGGCCGCCAGGAACAGGATCAGGACGCCGAGCGCGAGGTGGCGAATCATCGAAGCATGCCTCCTGGGTTCGCGCCGAGCTTCAGGCAGCAAATGGCTCGAAAGACGGCAACGCTCACCCAAAGTGCGGCCGCCGGATCGTCAGACGATCACGGGGCATCCGCGGACGGCCCTTCGCGAAAGTGCCACGATAGGGGCGGCCGAGAGCAGACCTGACGATCCGGAAGCGGCGCGATCGGGCTGAGGATGTTGGTCGACCTCGGTCGATTCGGATATCCGAGGTCCATCGGCTGCGACTACCATCTGGCATCGACCACAGATGCGCACCGCGGTTGGGTCGGCATGGGCCAGGTGCGGGCACCGCGCTGGCGTGGAGGTATCGTTCGATGCCAGCCCCCGTTGCCTTCCTCGCCACCATCGGTGCCGACGAGGAGGCCGCCTACCTCGCAGCACTCGCCGCGGCGATGCCCCAGGAGACCGTTCGCCCGTTCCGTGCATTGACGGAGGCCGAGCGCGCTGCGGTCGATGTCGCGCTCGTCACCAATCCCGATCCTGCCGAAGTGGCCCGGCTGCCGCGCCTCGTCTGGCTCCAGAGCCTGTGGGCCGGCGTCGAACGCCTCGTGCACGACCTCGGTCCGGGCGCGCCGCCGATCGTTCGGCTGGTCGATCCGGAACTCGCCCGCACCATGGCCGAGGCGGTCCTGGCCTGGACCTACTACCTCCAGCGCGACATGCCGGCCTACCGGCGCCAGCAGCAGGCGGTCCTCTGGCAGCCGCGGCCGTACCGCGCGCCGGCCGACACGACGGTCGGACTGCTCGGCCTCGGCGCTCTCGGCAGCGCCGCCGCGCACCGACTTGCGCAAGCGGGCTTCCGGGTGGCGGCGTGGACCCGGTCGCCGGTCTCGCCTGCGACCCGCGAAGCCCTGCCGACGATCGAGACCTGCGCGGGCATCGGTGCGCTGCCCGACCTCCTCGGGCGCAGCGACATCGTCGTCTGCCTGCTCCCGCTGACGGCTGAAACGTGCGGGCTCCTCGATGCCGGCCGGCTCGCGGCAATGAAGCCGGGCGCAGTCCTGATCAACGTCGCCCGCGGCGCCATCGTCGTCACCGACGACATGCTGTCCGCCCTCGATGCCGGCCATCTCGACCACGCGGTGCTCGACGTGTTCGAGACCGAGCCGCTGCCCGCCGCCTCGCCCCTATGGCGGCATCCCAAAGTCACGGTCCTGCCCCACATCACCGGCCGGACGAATCCGGCCAGCGCCGCGGCCGTGGTCGCAGGCAACCTGCGCAGCTATCGGGAGACAGGGCGAGTCCCGGAAAGCGTCGACCTCGCGCGCGGCTACTGAGACCGTCCACCATTCAGGCTCAGCAATTTCAGGTGCTCGAGCCCTGCCTGTGGCTCCGCGCCGAACAATCGCAGGAGAGGCACCGGGCTCGGCCGCCTGCGGCGTGAGCGCCCAGGCCGGAACGGGCGGTACGGCCCCCGGTTGCACTCGGCCCCCTCCCCAATGGTTACACAGAATGCGGTTCCTGATCGCCGAGAGCGAGACGCCCGAGGCCCGGTCAGAGCGCCGCGACAGTGTCGGTCGATCCTCGGGCGAGACCTATCTCGCCGTCTTGAATCGGCTGGCGCCCGATGCCCGATGCGATCGGATCATGCCGGCCGATGCCGATGCGGCGCTGCCCTCCGATATGGCCCTGGCCGGGTACGATGCCGTCTTCCTGACCGGCGCACCGCTCCACCTCTACGACGAGACGCCCGAGACGCGCCGCGCGATCGCCTTCATGCGCGCCCTGTTCGCGGCCGGGACCCCGTCCTTCGGCTCCTGCGCCGGGTTACAGGTCGCGACCGTGGCCGCCGGCGGCAGCGTCCGTCCGAATGTGCGCGGACGCGAGGCGGCGTTCGCCCGCCGCATCGTCCCGACCGAGGCCGGGCGTGCCCATCCCCTCCTCGAAGGCCGTCCCGCCGCCTACGACGCGCCGAGCATCCATACGGACGAGGTCGAGAGGCTGCCGGAGGGCGCCACGCTCCTGGCCGGCAACGCCGTCACCCTCGTGCAAGCTGCCGAGATCCGGTTCGAGCGCGGCACCTTCTGGGGCGTGCAGTATCATCCCGAGATCGGCCTCGACGAGGTCGCCGGCGCGCTCCGCCGGCAGGCCGACGGTCTCATCGAGGCCGGACTGGCGCATAGCGAACACGACGTCGAGGACTATGCGCAGCGGATCGAGGCCCTGCACCGCGAGCCCGGCCGGCGCGACCTCGCCTGGCCTTTGGGGCTCGATGCACAGGTGACGGACGAGCACCTGAGGCTTGCCGAGCTCCGCAACTTCATCGCGCACCGCGTTGCGCCCACCCATGCCTTGCGCCGGTGACCATGTCGGACGGGGATGCCGGACCGCTCCGGCACCACCGCCGCGTGCTGATCACGCGCGCCGCGCGTGGCTTCTCGCACGGTCGTGCCATCGCCGAGCGGGCAGCGGCCATCGGTGCCGAGGTCGTCGCGCTGGAGGGGGATCGGATCGCTCTTCCGACGCAGGACAACCCGCGCGCCGCCGCCGGGAGGCCGAGGCGACCCTCGCCGTCGTCGTCGCCTCACGGCGTCGGCCTCACCGTGGCGCCGATCCAACCCGTCGGCGATCGACGGGGGGCCTTCGCCGATTCTTCTCGCGCGCACGGCAGAGGCGCTCAGCGGTAGAATCGAGCTCGACCTGACGGCCGAATTGATCGCCCACCGCTCCACGCCCGGCTCGAAGTCCGTTCCGCAGGGCTGGTATCCCGGCAGCGACCTCGACCTCGATGAGGCGACACGTTCGCGCAAACCGACGAAAGTCGGCTCGACCAGGTACGTCGACCCGCCCGTGAGCGATGGGCCACCGCCGGCGCGAGCACGATCGCGATCGACAGCCTGGCGCACAACGTCCTGCACCGGACCGGGATACGCCGGCGCCATTACGCCGAGCACGCCTATGGACCGGCCTGCGACGGAAGCCGAATCGATAGAGTTTCAGATCATCGCTTCACGGTTCGACGCGACGAGAAGCCATGAACCATCGACCTGAAGCGGAGAGCACGCGCATCCGAATGAGCGCATGATGACTTCCGATTGCTCGGCACCCATACCTTAAGAAGAAACTAGGGAGGCGTTTGCGGCGCGGCGGATTATGATTTTTCAAGATAATCTGCTTACGATTTGCAGTTTATTCAGAGCGCCGGACTTTGAAATATGCAGCTCTCAGGCGCGCCGAATCCTGATTGCGTCTAGCATCGAATCGGTATTTCAACGCTTACGATTGTGCCACGCCCGACTGTACTGTTAACATCGATCCGGCCGTTCAATTTCACTGTAACTAAATTGTGAACGATATGCATGCCGAGACCTGTGCTCCCGCTGCTGCGGGCTGTCGTGAAGAACGGATCGAAGACGCGCTGAAGGTCCGTCGGCGTGATGCCTCTACCATCGTCAGCGACTTCGATCCGAACATACTCCGCCGAGGGATGCGACACCCGAATGATTATATGCCCGTTGCACCTTGCCTCGAACGCGTGGATGACCGCGTTTGAAATCAAGTTCGTGACGACTTGCCCGAGGGCGCCCGGATGCGTCTCCACAGTCAGCCCGAATGGACACTCCTGTCGAATCACATGCCCTCCATTGCGAAGCAACGGTTGCAAGCTTGCAACGAGTTCATTGAGCCAGACATCAAGTACGAAGCTCCGGTGCTCGTCGCTGGACCTATCGACGGCAACTTGCTTGAACCCATGGACCAGGTCAGCGGCGCGTGTGAGGTTCGCATACAGTAAGTCCGCACCCTCATCGACGCGATCGACGAAATGCTGCAGGCGCGATCGCGAGAGTGGTCCTGCGCTGAGGCGCGCTCGAAACGCACCTGTCTCCCCGCAGATGGTCGTCGCTGTCGTAAGTGCGATACCCAGCGGCGTATTGATCTCATGAGCGACACCTGCGACGAGATGCCCTAGAGAGGCGAGTTTCTCAGACTGCACGAGGCGGTCCTGCGCCATGTGAAGGTCATCGAGCGACCGGTTGAGGTCGCGCGTCCGTTCCTCGACCTTGGCCTCCAGGGTCTCGTAGGCTTCCTGGACGCGGCCGGCCATCAGATTGAAACGATCGGCCAAGATCTCGATCTCGTCTCCGGTTTTGATGGAGATGCGCTGAGACAAGTCGCCTACGCCAAAACGTTCGGCACCTTCCTGAAGCCGTTGGATCGGCACGACCAACCGACGGGCCAGAAGCGTCCCTGCCACTGTCGCAAGTAGAATGCCGAGAATAAGCAAAACGAGTGTCTGGATGAGCGATACATAAACAGGCGCAATTGCTTCGCTCAAGGGAAGTTGCACGAATACGATCCAACCGACACGGCGAATGACTGCGTGGGCCGACAGGACCGTATCCTCGTTGGTAACGGTCGCGATCTGAGAACTCGATGACGGTGACTGTTTTTCTGAACCGATATGCGCGAGCGCTTGCGCCACCTCCGGCCGGCGGGACAGGTCGGAATCGCGCAGGACGAAGCTGAGATCGGGGTGCGCGACCAAGCGCCCTGTCGAGGTCACGACAAAGGCGTAGCCCTTCGTGCCGACGCGGATCACGCTGACGACATCCCAGATCAGCTTGAGATTGACCTCGGCAACCGTGACGCCCGGGTCGCGTCCCGAATGCGATACCGCTACCGTCATGTATGGTTCGGACCCACGGCGCAAATAGACCGGTCCGAACCAAACCTTGTCGGCAATAGCGCTCACGAAGCGTGTGTCGGTCGCATAGTCCTTGCCGCTTCCAACGACATCCGGCTCCAAACGTGAGACGCGGAGTTGTTCCTTGCCAGCGGGATCGAGATAAGCGACCTCGGTGATGGCCGGCGCCTGCCGAAGCAATCGGATGAAGTCATAGCGCTGCTGCTCGAGCGGCACACGTCGCCACTCGGCGCGTGCGGTCCACCCGATCTGGCTCTCGATCTCCGAGATGAAGGTGTCGACCCGTTCTGCCGCCCCGCGTGCCTTCTCCTGCTGAACCTGGAAGGCGGCACGTCTGGCCTCTCTGTAATTCAGCCACACGCTGACCGCACCGTTGATAAGCAGGACGATCGTGACAAGTCCCACGAGTGCGAGTGCGAGCTTGGTGGCCAGGCGTAAATGGGTGCGCGGTGCATGATCTTGCGCAAATGCAGTATTTGCTGGAATGGCTTCGGTGGGCTCCATCGCCTTCGTCATGTGACGATCTTATCGACTTGAACGGGAAGGCTCCATGCGAGCGTTCGATCGAGTGCACGCGTTACCTGACGCTCGATGTGTAAGTTGGTCTTGGGAGACTTCGGTACAGTCAACATGATTGGTTGCTTGCCGGGCAAAACGTACCGGACACACACAGTCGCGTGAGCAACGACATCAACGGATTGTGGCCGCATAAACGAAATTCCAGTCTCCAAGGCGAGACACTGAACGTCGAATACCTCTCGAAACCAATGCGCCACGCGTTCGTCGTATTGATGTCGATCCCGGCCATCTCGTCGGGCGCGCCAGATTTAATACAAACGTTGTTTATTAAAACACTGCGCAATGATTTCGATACAGCTTTGAGGCTGGCTGTATCGCGCGCCTTATTCATGGAAATCGTGTCCTCGATTGTCTGTGGCGCGTCTTCTAGAGACCAAACGATAAGTGCCTCGTCAATAAGCTCATGGTGGGCTTTTCGCCAGCGAGATGCACGACGAGTTTTTGCCTGATCGGACGTACCGAGTGCAAATTCTAAATCTTTCAGGCAGTCCGCGCAATCACATAAAGTTGCATGCGATGATACGCCAAGATAAAAACCGTATCCGAATCGATGAAAAAGCTGGCGCTGGCATACGTAGGATTGTTCGATCATTTTAATGAATCAAAAATATAAATCGTTCAAAACAAAAACTTGGCCTGAAACTTGATCTAATCTATGATGGTGTCGGCCATGCCAAGTAGAACTGGAGGGCACGTGATGCCGAGATGTTTGGCAGCCGTGAGATTCAAGAAGAATTCCAGCTTGGTGACCAATTGAACAGGAAGGTCGGAGGGCCGTTCTCCTTTGAGAATTCGCCCCGCATAAATGCCCGTGTAGCGATGGGATTGTTCGAAGTCGCCACCGTAGCTCATTAGACCTCCGGCCGATACGAAGTCCCGTGTCTGCATGATTGCCGGAACCCCATGGGTGGCAGCGAGCATTGCGAGTCTTTGGCTGCGAAAGGCAAAAAATGGATCTGACGTAAACACGATCCCTGCGGCATGCGCAGGG